>SVRF01000017.1 GCA_015064945.1 Oscillospiraceae bacterium
ATGCCTACCCTCAGACCGCTGACAAAGGCACAGACCACGAAAAAAGAAAAATATAATTACACACAAAGATGAAAAGTCAGGGCGCACCCCTGACTTTTCTGCATTGCATTGTGTTTTTTTCGTTCAAAACGAACCTCGGCTCACAGTACGTCGGTACAGTTCTCGCCTCGGTTCGTCTTGTCTGCACTCTTTCTCAGCACTCTGCCAAGCTGATGACAAGTTTGTCATCAGCTTGAAACAGGAGCACGCTCCTGTTTCTTCCTCACTACAGTTTAATTTATTACTGTTTTTTACTCTTCGGAGAACATATCCTTGCCTACGCCGCAAAGGGGGCAGGTGAAATCTTCGGGAAGGTCCTCAAACTTAGTGCCGGGGGCTATGCCGTTGTCGGGGTCGCCGAGTGCTTCGTCATACACCCAACCGCAAGCGTCACATACATACTTTTTCATAACAAAATTCCTCCTAAAATTATATATTGTTTAATGGTTTGAAACCTATAGGTTCACAATCAGAATATAATAATGTGCTGAAAACAAGCTTATTCTATCGGTTCAAAATCAGCCGCGCCGTGTTTACAAAGAGGGCAAATAAAGTCCTCGGGCAGGGGGTCGCCCTCGTAAATATAGCCGCATATTTTACATACATAGCCCTTTTTACCCTCTGTATTAGGCTTGGGCTTTACGTTGCTGTGATAATAGCTATAGGTCATAGTCTCTTTGTCGGAGATTACCCTTGACTCGGTTATGGAGCAGATAAACATACCGTGGGTATCAAGGTCAACGTATTGCTCCACCTTAAGAGACATAAAGGAGTTAATATACCGAGGTAAGAACACCAGACCGTTATCGGAGCGAAGGGGTGTGCAGTCCGCAAATTTATCCACATTTCTGCCGCTTACAAAGCCGAACTTTTCAAACACAACAAAAGGCGCTTCCACGGTAAGGCAGTTTATATTCATTATGCCTGTTTGTTTGATTACGTGATGAGAATAGTTTTCCTTATTGATGGTAACGGCTATTCTGTTGGGGGTATTTGTAACCTGAGTTACGGTATTTACTATAAGTCCGTTATCCTTTTTGCCGTCGTTGCAGGTAACAACATAAAGACCGTAGCCTATTTTAAACAAAGCGGTAAGGTCGTTTTTGTTGGCGGTGGCGTCCTGACGGGCAAGATACTCCTTACAAAGCTCATCCGCCA
Organism: Oscillospiraceae bacterium; assembly: GCA_015064945.1. Lineage (GTDB taxonomy): Bacteria > Bacillota > Clostridia > Oscillospirales > CAG-382 > SIG636. The sequence continues at coordinate 1,198 of SVRF01000017.1, forward strand.
AAGAGCCCAGTTGTGCGGCGCTGTCCTCGTTAAGGGCGGACATTATGCTTACTGTGGTATCGGCAAAGCTCAAGTTTTTGGAGCTTGCAAACATCTCTTTCATGACCTTGGCGGCAAGGGGTGCCCAGCTTCCGTTTTCAATAAACGCAACGGTGCGGTTGCTGAAGTTGCGCTCGGTAAGGTGATGTATAAACTCCCTCATAAAAGGGAAAATACCTGCGTTGTAGGTGGTGGTTGCCAGCACAAGCTTACTGTATCTGAATGCGTCCTCTACAGCCTCCGCCATATCACAGCGGGCAAGGTCGTTTACCACTACCTTAGGGCAACCGTTAGCTTTAAGCTTTTCGGCAAGTTGCATTACCGCCTTTTTGGTATTTCCGTATACAGAGGTGTAGGCGATAACTATGCCATCTTCCTCAGGCTGATAGCTTGACCAGGTGTTGTAAAGACCAAGATAATAGCCAAGATTTTCCTTAAGCACGGGACCGTGAAGGGGACAGATTATTTCGATATCGAGACCTGCCGCCTTCTTAAGCAGGTTTTGCACCTGTGTGCCGTATTTGCCCACTATACCGATGTAATAACGTCTTGCCTCGCAAGCCCAATCTTCTTCTGCGTCAAGAGCGCCGAATTTGCCGAAGCCGTCAGCAGAGAACAAAACCTTATCGGTGCTGTCATAGCTTACGATAACCTCAGGCCAGTGCACCATCGGCGCAGTAACGAAAGTAAGGGTGTGCTTGCCCAATTCCAGAGTACTGCCCTCCCCTACCACTACCGCTTTATCGGCAAAGTTGGTGCCGAAGAAGTTCTTCATCATACCGAAAGCCTTAGCAGAAGAAACTATTTTTGTCTGAGGGTACGCCTTTGTAAAGTTAAGGATATTTGCGGAATGGTCGGGCTCCATGTGGTGAACAACCAGATAATCGGGCTGTCTGCCGCCCAGCGCGTTTTGGATGTTATCCAGCCATTCGTGGGTGAATGCGGCATCCACCGTATCCATTATTGCAATCTTTTCATCTATTATGGCGTAGGAGTTATATGACATTCCGTTGGGAACAACATACTGCCCCTCAAACAAATCCACGTTACGGTCGTTTACGCCGATGTATTTGATATCGTTTGTTATAAACATAAAAACCTCCTTAAATTTTATGCAAGACGCTTGTAAACGTTTAGTATGCGAAGTGCACAAGCCTCAAGGTCCGCCCTTGACAGCTCGCCCTTTTCTATTGCCTCCATAAGCTCCTCGGGATAGCCTACGTGCATCTTCATATCGTTACCTGCTTTAACCTCGTTAACGGGGTTGTTTTTAATGCCCCAGTCGGTGGTAACCATACCGCCGAAGCCCCATTCGCCTCTTAGTATACCTGTTATAAGGTCGTAGCTTTCAGAGGTATGGATGCCGTTGATAAGATTGTAAGACGTCATTATCGTCCAAGGGTCTGCTTCCTTAACGCATATCTCAAATCCCTTAAGATATATCTCTCTAAGCGCCCTCTCCGATACTACAGAGTCGCCCTTGATGCGGTTAAGCTCGATATTATTAGCCGCAAAATGCTTTACGGAGCAGGCAACGCCCTGTGACTGGATGCCCTTTACCTTTGCCGCCGCCATCTTGCCCGCAACAAAGGGGTCTTCGGAAAAATACTCAAAGTTTCTGCCGCAAAGAGGTGTTCTGTGTATGTTAATTGCAGGAGTAAGCCATACCTTAAGACCGTTTTCCTTAAGCTCTGCCGCACCTGCCGCACCTACCTGCTCCACAAGAGCTTCGTTCCAAGAACAGGCAAGAAGTGTCGCGCAGGGCCACGCCGTTGTGGGTATTCCGTGGTGAGCATCAAGTCTGAGTCCCGCAGGGCCGTCGGCAGTAGGTACTGAAGCAACACCCAAACGCTCCAGCCCCGAAAAGCAAAGGGTGTTGGAAACGCCCACGTTGGGTGAGCCACCCATAAATTCACAAAGCTCCTCGGTGGTAAAGGCGGCAACAAACTCTTCAAGACTAAGCTTTTCGCCCACATCCTTAAAGCTGGGGTTCTCTATGGGGCAGGTAACCTCTATTGCCTTATTCCTGCCGTAGCCGTAAACCGCCTTTCTTTGGGGAAGCGCCTCAAAACTGCCGTCGGCAAGCATACGCTTCTCCAATCTGTTAGGTGCAAGGCGCTCGGTCAGCTGTTTTACCACCCTGTCCTCTTCAACGGTATATACGAAATACGCCTTCTCCGTATCCCTTACGGAAGAGCCTATGTAAAAGCTGTAATCACCTTTTTCAAGTATATATGCCGACTTTTGTATCTTGCCCAGGTCGTCATAGCTTGCCATATCTTCTGCTTTAAGCTTAAGGTAAAGTTCTTCGCTCTCCATTGGCATAAGTTCTTTTGTCTTAGCAAACGCCGCAAGCTGAAGCTTTGGCTTGCCCAGCACCCCTTGAGGTGCGGAAAAGTAAAGCTGCACCACCTGCTTGCCACGGTACACACCCGTATTTGTAACCTTAAGCTTTGCGCTTATTACGCCGTCGGTCTCTTCCATACACAGTCCGGATATTTCAAAGCTTGTATAGGAAAGGCCGAAGCCGAAGGGATAGTTGACCCTGTCCTTCCCACCCGGTACTGTCTCAAAATAGCGATAGCCCACGTATATGTCGTCGTGATAACGGACCGCCAACTCGTCATCGAACAAGCCTTGAGAGGACGGATAATCCTCAAAGTTCTTAGCAAAGGTATCCACCAGCTTGCCGGAGGGCACGGCGTCACCGCAGAGGATGTCCGCAATTGCCATACCGCCCTCCATACCTGCCTGCCAAGCAAGCAGTACGGACTGTATTCTTTCGTTATCCTTGAAATATTCAGAGTCGGTCACGGCGCCCACGTTAAGTACAAGCACCGTTTTTTCAAAAGCCGCCGTTACCTTGGCTACAAGCTGTTTTTCCTCATCGCTTAAATAATAATCACCGTCAAGAGCACGGTCTGTACCCTCGGTGGAAAAGCGGCTTATGGTTATCACCGCTACCTCCGACTCTCTTGCGGCGTCCTCTATAAGCCCGTCGGGAGGCAACGGCTCGGTGCGGACGTTTATACCCATCACAGGTCTGCCTGCTGCCTTTTCTCCCTCTATGTAGCTGTTATAAAACTCGGCAAGGCCTGCATTTACCGTCACCTTGCCCTCTGCCTGCTTTTGCAAAAAGCCATCGTAAACGTTGTGTACGTAAGCACAAAACACATCACCGCTGCCACCGCCGCCCTTTACATAAGCCACGGAGCCTTTGCCGAAAAGGGAAACTTTAGCACCACGCTTAAGAGGCAGAAGGCGGTCCTCGTTTTTAAGCAACACCATACCCTCCAAAGCGGCAAGATGTGAAAGTTTTGTGTGTGTACTGCATCCTGTAATAATTTTGCTGTTTTCCATAAAAGCACCGCCGTTTTTCTTTATATTTTAGCACAAGTTTTGCATTTTGTATATAGAAATTTTTCCAAATGAGTGTAAATTTTTTGTTTTATGATTTGACATATATCTTCTTTTGTATTATACTATAATCGGAGTTTTATGAAGATTATTCACTTTTTCAAATTTGAGAAGGCAAAGCAATGAAAAAAAGCATTACATCCTCTGAAACTGCAGAGGCGCAATACAAAAAGATGACGGAAACGCCCATACCGAGGCTTGTTATGTCCCTTGGCATACCCACCACCGTAAGTATGCTTATAACCAACATTTACAACATGGCGGACGCCTATTACGTAAGCACGCTGGGCACAAGTGCGGGCGGTGCCATAAGTGTTGTATTCGGACTTATGGCTATATTGCAGGCTTTCGGCTTTATGTTTGGGCACGGTGCAGGCAGCAATATAAGCAGAATGCTTGGGGGCAAGCAACAGGGCCGTGCAAGCGAATACGCCTCTACGGGGTTTTTTGCCGCCTTGGGCTGCGGACTTATCATTTTGACAGGCGGACTTAGCTTTATCGACCCGCTTATGCGTCTTCTTGGCAGTACAGACACCATTTTACCCTACGCAAGGAATTACGGCAAGTGGATACTTATTGCCGCACCTGCAATGACGGCAAGCTGTGTTCTTAACAACATTCTGCGTTATGAAGGCAAGGCGACTCTTGCTATGATAGGACTTACCACAGGCGGTATTCTTAATATCTGCCTTGACCCCCTGTTTATCTTTCACTTTGGCTTGGGAACAGAGGGAGCGGGACTTGCTACGGCAATATCCCAGTATATCTCATTTAGCATTTTGCTTTCTATGTTCCTGTTCAAGAAGACCCAAAGCAAGCTTTCGCTGCGCTTGGTACAGAAAGATATCCGCACCATCGGCGACATTGTTATAACAGGGCTGCCCAGCTTGGCAAGACAGGGCCTTAACAGTGTTTCCACAATGGTGCTTAATAATCAGGCAAAGCCCTTCGGCGATGCGGCTATCGCCGCTATGGGCTATGTAGGCAGGACAAGCAGTCTTATCTTCAGCGTAGGGCTTGGCATAGGTCAGGGCTTCCAGCCCGTGTCGGGCTATAACTACGGCGCAAAAAAATACAGCCGTGTTAAAAAGGCGTCGTTCTTTACCCTGTTTTTCGGTGCAGGCTTTATAGGGCTTATTTCCCTTTTCGGCTTTATCGGCGCAGACACCGTAATAGGATGGTTCAGCACTGAAAAAGGCGTTATTGATATAGGCAGTACAGCGCTTAGGATACAGTGTGCGTTTTTGATTTCCCTACCCGTTTCGGTAGTGGCTACAATGCTGTTCCAAAGCATCGGGGAAAGCGGGCGTGCATTTGTGCTTTCCTGCTTGCAAAGCGGACTTTTGTTTATTCCCCTATGTCTTGTTCTGCCCCGATTTATAGGGATAACGGGCATACAGCTTTCACAACCGCTGGCGTATTTTCTGTCAGCAACGGTATCGGTGCCTATGCTTTTGATGTTCCTTAAAAAATTGCCCAAGGACGGTAATTGAATTAAAATGAAAAGCTTTTTAAAAGGTCTGCGCCTTGGCGTGCCCATAGGTCTGGGATATCTTTCGGTATCCTTTACCTTCGGCATAAGCGCAGTATACAACGGTCTGTATTGGTGGCAGGCGGTCATTATTTCCATGACCACCCTTACCTCTGCAGGTCAGCTTGCGGGGATAGGCACAATCGCCGCAGGCGGCAGTTATTTGGAGATGCTGGTGTCCCAGCTTACGATAAATCTAAGATATTCCTTTATGTCCGTATCCCTGTCCCAAAAGACAACGGCAGAGTTCAGCGGTGTTAAGCGCTGGCTGATGGGCTTTTTTATGACTGACGAGATCTTTGCAACCGCTTCCTCGCAAAAGGAGGTAAGTACAAAGCTTTTTGCAGGCATCTCCGTTATGCCCTACATAGGCTGGACACTTGGCACGCTTTTTGGCAGTTTGCTTGGCAACGTACTGCCCGACAGCTTGATGAACGCGCTGTGTATTGCAATTTACGGTATGTTTGTAGCGATAGTTGCGCCCGTTGCCAAAGATAACAGAAGCGTGCTTTGCGTGGTAGGCTTGGCGATTGGACTAAGCGCCGCCTTTTACTATCTGCCCTTATTCAAGGGCTTATCCACGGGGCTTGCAATAAGCATCTGCGCTGTAGCGGCAGCACTTTTCGGCGCTTTTCTATTCCCTGTAAAGGAGGACGGTGCCGATGGAAGATAAAAGCTTTTGGCTGTACCTTTTGGTGCTTGCCGGCTCTACCTACCTGATAAGAGCCCTACCCTTTGCTGCAATGCAGAAGAAGGTAAAAAGCACCTTTATAAAATCCTTTTTGTACTACATACCCTACACAGTGCTTTCGGCAATGACTTTTCCTGCGGCGCTTTACGCCACGGGCAACGAGCTTGCGGCGGCGGCGGGACTTATTGCGGCAACGGTGCTTGCGGTACTTGGCAAAGGGCTTACGGTGGTGGCGATCGCTTCGTCAGTTACCGTATTCGCGGCAGAAAAATTAATTGAACTATTATAAATGGGGGTCAGTTTTATGAAGATAACAAAACTTTTAAGTCAGGACAAGCCCTTGCTTTCCTTTGAGGTGTTTCCGCCCAAGACGGAAAGCGGCTTTGAAAGCGTAAAGACCGCCACGGAGGAGATAGCAAAACTGCGTCCTTCGTTTATGAGCGTTACCTACGGTGCAGGTGGCGGCACAAGCAAATACACCCTTGATATAGCCAAAAACATAAAAGAGATGTACGGTGTGCCCACCTTGGCGCACCTTACCTGTGTTTCCTCCACCAAGGCCACGGTCAAGGAGAAGATTGCACAGATCAAAGCGGCAGGTATAGAGAACATAATGGCGCTGAGGGGTGATATACCCGCAGGGCTTGAGGATGCCGACCGCAGCGGCTGGGACTACAAGCACGCAATTGACCTTATAACCGAGCTTAAGGCGGAAAACAAAGAGTTTTGTATAGGTGGCGCTTGTTATCCGGAAATCCACCCGGAAAGCACCAACCAAAAAGAGGACATAAAGCACCTTAAAGCGAAGGTTGACGCAGGCTGTGAATTTCTTACCACCCAAATGTTTTTTGACAATAACCTGCTTTATAACTTCCTGTATAAGATACGTGAGGCAGGGATAACCGTTCCCGTTATACCGGGGATCATGCCCATAACCAATGCCAATCAGGTGGCTCGTGCCATAAAGCTTTCCGGCTCCTTTATGCCCCAGCGCTTCAAGAGCCTTGTAGACAAATTCGGGGATAACCCCGACGCAATGAAGCAGGCAGGTATAGCTTACGCCACCGACCAAATTATAGACCTGTACGCCAACGGTATAAACAACGTACACGTTTACTCTATGAACAAGCCCGACGTTGCCGCAAAGATACAAAGCAACCTGTCGGACATACTGGGCAAATGAGTGCAGTACAGGTACTTAACATCAAACCCGAGGCCGGCTACTGCCAAAAAGAGGTTTTGCGCTATGCAGGCTGTAAGGATGCGGAGGGCGAGCTTTGCAGTCTTATAAAGGACTGCTATCGAGAGCTGGAGGGCAAGCTTACGTACAGGCTTTGCTACCGCAAGTTAGAGCTTAAAATAAGGGACGGCGTTTGCGACTTCGGCTTGTTTGAGGTGCGCTCCCAAAACCTTGCAAAAGCCCTTGAGGGCTGTGAAAGCGCCATAATTTTTGCCGCCACCCTTGGGGTGGATACGGACAGGCTTATCGCAAAATACAACTGTATATCCCCTGCCAAGGCTTTGATAATGCAAGCCCTTGGTGCGGAGCGTGTGGAGGCACTGTGCGACTGTTTCTGCCAAAAGATTGCGGAAGAGCAAGGCACAAAACCACGCTTCAGCCCCGGCTACGGAGATTTGCCCCTTGAGGTACAGCGTGATGTATTTGCGGTACTGGAATGTGAAAAGCACATAGGGCTTACCCTAAACGACAGTCTGCTGATGTCGCCCTCAAAGTCGGTAACGGCGTTTGTAGGCATTTATTAATAACGAGGTGTTACTATGACAATTTTGGAACATTTAAACGGTGACAAGCTGTATCTTGACGGCGGTATGGGCACTTTGCTTCAGGCACAGGGGCTTAAATCGGGCGAGCATCCCGAGCTTTGGAACATAAGCCGCCCCGATGTAATAAGGGAGATACACAAGGCATACTACGATGCAGGCAGTAACGTGGTGTGCACCAACACCTTTGGGGCAAACCTGCTTAAGTTTTCTGAGGAGAAACTGTACGAAATCATAGCGGCGGCGGTGGAAAACGCATCAGCCGCAAGGACGGCAAGCACTGCCCCGCAGGATAAGTTTATCGCCTTGGATATAGGGCCCACGGGCAAGCTTCTTAAGCCCCTTGGCGACCTTGACTTTGAGGACGCCGTAAAGGTCTTTGCAAAAACCGTACAGATAGGTGCGTCCCTCGGTGTTGACCTTATAATTATAGAAACAATGAACGACTGCTACGAAACAAAGGCGGCGCTGTTGGCGGCAAAGGAAAACAGCCGCCTGCCTGTTATTGTTTCCAACGCATACGGAGAAAACGGCTGTCTTATGACAGGTGCCTCCCCTGCCGCAATGGTGGCTATGCTTGAGGGTATGGGGGCAGACGCCCTTGGTGCAAACTGCTCTTTAGGCCCTGCACAGCTTACAGGGGTAGCGGAGGAGCTTCTTACCGCCGCATCGGTGCCCGTGCTGTTAAAGCCCAACGCAGGCCTACCCAAAGAGGTGGACGGCAAGACGGTGTTTGACGTATCCCCTGACGAGTTTGCGGAATGTCTTGCAGGGCTGATGGAAAAAGGCCTGAGGATCGCAGGCGGCTGTTGCGGCACCACGCCCGAATACATAAAAGCCCTGTGCACACGCACAGCAGATATAACGCCGCCCCCTGCGGTTAAGAAGGAGTTTACGGTTGTCAGCTCCTACACCCACGAGGTAGTCTTTGGTGACAAGCCCCTGCTTATAGGCGAGCGCATAAACCCCACGGGTAAAAAGCGCTTTAAGCAGGCGCTTAAGGAAAAGGATATGGACTACATCCTGTCCGAGGGCATAACCCAACAGGAAAAGGGCGTGCATATACTTGATGTTAACGTGGGCCTGCCCGAGATAGACGAAAAAGAGATGCTTTGTGCCGCCGTGTGTGAGCTGCAGGCGGTAACAGACCTGCCCTTACAGATAGACAGCGCCGACCCTGTTGCTATGGAGTCTGCACTGCGCCGCTATAACGGCAAGGCTATGATAAACTCGGTAAACGGCAAGGCGGAGAGTATGGCGGCAGTATTCCCCTTGGTTAAGAAATACGGCGGCGTTGTTACCGCCCTTACCTTGGACGAGGACGGCATACCTTCCACGGCAGAGGGAAGATTTGAGATAGCAAAGCGTATTCTGCACACAGCGGCGGAATACGGCATAGACAAAAAGGACATAGTGTTTGACACCCTGGCGATGACCGTAAGCGCCGACAACAAGGCGGCAACCGTAACTCTCGGCGCCCTTAAGCGGATAAGGGAAGAGTTGGGCTGTCACACGGTGCTTGGTGTGTCCAACGTGTCCTTCGGTCTGCCCAACAGAGATGCGGTAAACAGCGTCTTCTTTACGTTGGCTATGGAAAACGGGCTTTCCGCCGCAATAATGAACCCGTATTCCGCCGATATGCAAAAGGCATACTACTGCTTCAACGCACTTAAGGGCATGGACGAAAACTGCGGTGCGTACATAGAAGCGGCAGAGAGCTTTGCAACAGCCGTTACGGCGGCGACCGCACCTAAGACGGAAGCGGTTTATGCTTCCGACCTGCAAAGAGCTGTAATAAAGGGGCTTAAGGACAAGGCGGCTGAGCTTACAAAAGCACTGCTTGAAACCACCGCCCCACTTGATATAGTTAACGGCGAGATAATCCCCGCCCTTAATACCGTAGGTGAGGGCTTTGAGAAAAAGACCGTGTACCTGCCCCAACTGCTTATGAGCGCAGAGGCGGCAAAGGCGGCGTTTGAGGTTATCAAGGGCGTTATGGCAGGCGGCGAAAAGGCAACCAAGGGCGTGTTTATAATAGCCACCGTTCGTGGAGACATCCACGACATCGGCAAAAACATAGTAAAGCTATTGCTTGAAAACTACGGCTTTGACGTGGTAGATATGGGCAAGGACGTACCGCCCGAGGCAATAGCGGAAAAGGCTGTGGAGCTGAACGCACCCATAGTAGGGCTTAGCGCACTAATGACCACCACCGTACCTGCTATGGAGGAGACGGTTGCCCTGCTTAAAGTCAAAGCACCCCTGTGCAAAACAATAGTGGGCGGCGCCGTGCTTACGAAGGAATATGCAAACAAGATAGGCGCAGACAAATACGCCAAGGATGCAATGGAAGCAGTACGCTTTGCGGAAGAACTGCTGAAAGCATAAAAATACCGCAAACACACTGAGAAAGGAGGACGTTTTTCTTTTATGGAAGATAACAAAAGCAAGCTTAACGGCGAAGAAGCCGCTTTTATAAAAGAGCTGGTATTGCGCAACGATACGCTTATAAGAAACGTCCTTAAGGGTGTGCTTGCAGGTAAATACTTACAGCTTGCCGAGGAGTGCATTTCAGAGACGTATTTGCTTGCCTGCATACGGGCAGACGTGCTGAAGGAGCACCCCAACCCCGACGGCTGGGTGGTCAAGACGGCAAAGACCAAAGGGCTGGAGCTTTTAAATAAGCAAAACAACGCAAAGCTTTTACCCTTGGAGGAGGCGCTGTGCATCAAAGCCGACCAAAACGTAGAGGAAGAAGCGCAGTATAATATTTGGCAAGAGCGTTTTTACATAAGCGAGGTGCTGGGCAGTCTAAGCAAACGGGAAAAACAGATATACAAGCTTTTATACATAGACCGATTATCTGTACCCCTTGCGGCGAAGACACTTAGCATAAGCGAAAAAACCGTATTGAACGTAAGACGAATAATTATAACAAAAGTTAAAAAGCTATTGTTTGACTAAGCCGTTTTTCATCCCTGCGGCAAAAAAACACAGCCCGCGAAAAAATTTTTAAAAAAATAAAAAATTTTTTCGGGAATTTCGTCGTTTTACTTCATATACAGGTGAGGAGGTAAAAAACGTGAAAGAAAAACTTTTTCTTGACAGTATGGAAAGTCAAGAAATAAAAGCTTTGATAACCGAAGGTAAAATCGATGTAACTACCCTACCTGAAGAACTTTTACAAAGGCTGTTGGACTATGAGACCGACCTGCTTTTCTGCGACAGCGCAGATATGGAGCTGATACGGACTTACAGCCGACAGCTTGAGGTACTGCGCGGGGACAGTCTTAAAACCCCGAAAACCACTGCAGTAATAATAGCCGAAGCTAAAGAAAAGAAAGACCAATGCACCAAGAAGGTAATTAAAAAGCGCCTGCCAAAGGCAAAGCTTATTGCCGTTGCGGCAATTCTGTCGGCAACCGCCTGCCTTGGTATCGCTACCACGGCGGAGCCTTCATACCGTACCATTGCAAATCAGTATGTTATGAGCCGCCCTGTGGGCACCACCATAGAGCTGGATAAAACCATAACCGGCAGCACGGACGTGACCGTTACCCACAATGAGCCGAGTGTTTGGTATGACTCCACGGAAGAGCTGCTTGCGGCAATAGATGAGGATATTTATTACCCCACCAAGTTCCCGAACGGTAAGGAGCCGGTAAACTTCTTTTCGAGCATTGAGTTTGGCTATAAAACCGCTACCGTATCCCTGTATGATGCGGAGGTGTGCTTTAACGTCACTTTTGATTATCATTTTACCGAGGACAAGGTAAAGGCTGAAAAATTTGATATTTATGAAGCCCACGGCAAAAAGATCTACTTTGACAAAAAAGATAAAGGCGGTGCATTTTTCTTTGACAACGGCAATTATTACTGCATAACAACGCCTTTCAGGCAAGCGCCGGAAGAAATTATATTTGTTATTGACAATTTAACGAAGGGATGATTATTTTATGTTTAAAAAAGCAATATGCGGCATACTTTCCGCAATACTTATAACGAGCCTTGTGGGGCTTTCCGTCTCTGCAAACAGCGACAGCAGCAGCTTTGAGTTTGAGATAAACGGTGAAGAGCATACCGTTACCGTAGAGGGTATACCTGAGGAGTTCAGGGAAGCTATAGCAATACAGCTTTTGGGTCTTGATGATGACAGCGTACAAACATACAGTTGGCTTTGCAAGGTCCTTGGCCACAATGAAGACGTGGGTACAGCAACTCACACCGCACACAAAGAAAGAGCATCTGACCCCAGATGTACGGTTTATACTTATCAGGTTACCATGTGTTCCCGTTGCAGTGCGCTTTTGGACGAGCAGTTTGTATCCGCAAAATACATCTCCTGCTGTCCCGAGGACTAAAATGACGGAGGCGGATGTTACAATGACCTTCGGAGAATATTTAAGAACGCTGCGTATGAAAGCCGGCTATAAAGCATCCGCATTGGCGGCAGAGATCGGGGTTTCCAAAGCTTATTTGTCGGAAATTGAAAGAAACGCAAAAGGTGCACCCAGCGATGAGGTGTTGATGATGCTGGCGGAAAAGCTTAAGCTTACTAAAGCGCAAAGCGCTGTTTTCTACGACCTGGCGGCTGAAACAAAGTTCAGACGCACGGTACCCATGGACATAGAAGCATTTTTGCTTAATGACGCTAACGCAGTTAAGTTTTTAAGAAAAGCCAAAGAAAGCGGCATGAAGGGCAAGGACCTGATGAAGCTTTTGAAGGCTTAAATATTCATTAATTCTCCAATACACGTTTATTTACAAAGGGCTGTTCCTAAAAAACGGAACAGCCCTTCCTCATTGTACAGGCGCAAGCCTTATGAAGGCACAGGTTTTAAGATAAAACCTAAAATCTACGCAAAAACGCAACAAACCGCACCGGTAGGGGGCGGCGCCCTCGACGCCCCGAGACAAAACATCAATATAAAACAAAACGGCAGGAGATGCGCATTAAACGCAAATCCTGCCGTTTATTCTTTTTGTTACGTAGCGGCGGGAGTAGAACCCCCGCCCTACGTTATTAATCGTAACATTATTCATATGTCCCTACCCACATTATAATTGCAATGTTATTACATCATAATTGCGACGTTATTTATATATCCCAAACCACATTATAATTGTAATGTTGTTCCATTGATAACTACGATGTTTATTTATAAAAATGTCGCGCCTTATATATGCGTTATCTTTCGGGTCGTCGTGGGCGCCGACCCCTACCGCAGACCTTAAGGTTTTACATAAAACCTTGCGTATTGTCGTAGGGCGGGGGTTCTACTCCCGCCGTAACGTGGCAATACGATAAAACCCAAGATATACGCAAAAACGCAACAAACACCACCGGTAGGGGGCGGCGCCTTCGACGCCCCGAGACAAAACATCAATATAAAAGAAAACGGCAGGAGATGTGGCATACACAAATCCTGCCGTTTATTCTTTATTGCTTTGTAACGGCGGGAGTAGAACCCCCGCCCTACGTTATTAATCGTAACATTATTCATATGTCCCTACCCACATTATAATTGCAATATTTATTTATAAAAATGATATGCTTTGTATTTATGCTACGCTTCGGGTCGTCGTGGGCGCCGACCCCTACCGCAGACCTTAAGGTTTTACATAAAACCTTGCGTATTGTCGTAGGGCGGGGGTTCTACTCCCGCCGCAACGTAGCAATAAGATAAAACCTAAAATCTACGCAAAAACGTAACAAATACCACCGGTAGGGGGCGGCGCCCTCGACGCCCCGAGACAAAACATCAATAATAAAAGAAAACGGCAGGAGATGTGGCATACACAAATCCTGCCGTTTATTCTTTTTGTTGCGTAGCGGCGGGAGTAGAACCCCCGCCCTACGTTATAATTGTAACATTATTCGTATATACCCAACCCACATTATAATTGCAACATTATTACGTTATAATTGCAACGTTGTTTATAAAAATGTTTCGCTTTATACATACGCTGCCTTTCGGGACATTGATATGCGCTACGCTTAGGGGCAAGGTAATTATTTGGAAATTATGCCCTTCATACTCTCGGGGTTTTCCCAAGTACCTGCAAGCTTATTTGCCGCATAATCACGCAGGATAAAGGTCCATGCGTTGTATGCGTAATCCGTAAGGTGGCAGGCGGCGGTGGGAGAGCCAACGTCACTGCAGAATTCCGTACCGAGACAATCATCCTCATCCAAAAGCACGCTTGCTATATCTATAAAGTCTATACCGTTTTGGTTGCAATAATCCAGCACGCGTATATTAAGGTCGCTTATACTGCCGTTGTTAAGCTTATGGGCGGCGTTATCACTGGAGGAGTGGAGATAGGTGTTGCTTAGCACCACTACCTTTACCGCAGGGTATTCGGTCTTAAGCTCGTCTATAAGCTTTACAAACAAATCATAGGTCTCAAGTATACCCGTCATACCGTCCTTATAGATGGCAATATCGTTAAGCGCCATAAGGGAAAGATACACGGTACCTATGTTCATCTCCCCTACCGCCTGCGTTATATTCATAGGCTGACCCCTGAAGGAGGGCAAGGCGCAGTCCTTGCTGTCTGCCGTTTGGTGGGCGTTATTATAGTAGCTGAAGCTGGCGGCGGCAAAGAAGTTTGCATTACCCAAAAAGCCTTTATCTGCCGCTCTCTTCCGCTCGGTATACTTGCTGAAATGAAGCATTATGGAGTTACCCACAAACACGCTGTTTTTAAAATATGTGTCGTTAACGTCATATTCCACGTTCCAATACTCACCGAAGTATTGAGAGCGCTCGCTGTAGCTTTTATCCAAAATCTCGGGCTTTTGGTACCCCTCTGTTGCCGCAGAGCTTTCATCTGGGGTACTGCTTTCCTCGTCAGGCTCACTTTCAGAGACGCTTTCGGGGGTGGAAATGCTTTCCGTTTTACTTTCGTTCCTGCTTTCCGTCTTGCTTTCGTCTTCTTCCATATTTACGGGAGTACAGCCTGCAAGCATAATAAGCGCAAGCATCAAGCACAAAATCTTTTTCATTCTCTCTGTTCCTTTTCTGTTTTGTTTTGTATTTGCTCCGCCGCCTTCAGTAAAACGGCAGTGTCGTTTGTCATATTGTTGTGGGCGTAGTCGTACAGCGCCTCCAGGGCCTTTCCCAACGCTTGTCCCTTTACATTCAGCATCGTTCCCTTTATGTTAAGCTCCTTTAGCTGTAAAGGCGCTCTACCGCTTTGCAAAAGCTTTAAATAATCTTCAGCATCCTCAACTAAGAAAAGCCCTTTGTTTTTACAGACGGCACACATCATCTCGGCGTTTTCTATGCCGTAGCTTCTTGCGGCACGGGCAAGGCTTGCCTTGTCTCTAAGTCCCGCACCGTAAACCGCCTCTGCCGCCGCCTTCACCGCTGTAAGAGTTACACCGTCGGTCTTTAGGCGCTTTATACACTCAAGGGCTTCTTCCCTGCCGCCGCAATATTCCGCAACAAACACGGGCAGTCGGTGCTTTGGTTCGTATGCCGCAAGGCTAACGGCTTTGCCGTCACAGCCAAGCGCCGCACTTATTGCCTTTGGGAATGCTTTTACTATACTGTCGCAATCTGCTGCAAAAAGCTGCTTAAGCTCCGCAAGCACACGTTCTGCCGCCAGCGACTTTATCAAATATGCCAAGCCCTCCATTGCATCTGCGGTGTTCTGCTCTATCTTAAATCCCAAGCGTGCGGAAAACCTAAGGGCACGCAATATACGCAGTGCATCCTCATCAAATCGCTTATGAGGGTCGCCCACACAGCGCAGAATGCCTGCACGCAGATCACTTTTTCCGCCGTAAAAATCCACCACGCCCTCCTTGGGATTATAAAACAGGGCGTTAATGGTAAAATCCCTTCTGGCGGCGTCCTCTGCCGCTGAGTCCGTATACTCCACCACGTCGGGATGGCGGCGGTCGGTATATCTACCCTCCCTGCGGAAGGTGGTTACCTCGGTTTTTACTCCCTTATATATAACGGTAAGGGTGCCGTGCTTTATACCGGTGGGTATTATCTTGCTGTCTGCAAACAGCTGCTTTGTCTCCTCGGGTGTGGCAGAAACGGCAACATCAAAATCCACGGGCTTTATTCCAAGGACCGCGTCCCGCACACAGCCGCCCACCAGATATGCCTTGAAGCCTGCGGAGTTATACCTTAAAAGCAGTTCCGAAACAGAGGGCGGGAAATAGCTTGACAACACAGTAAACACCCCCATGGTTAGTATACGGGTAATCCTCTTATAGTTTTTCGCATATTATGGTATAGATTTTACCACAGTTATTGTCATTATGCAACAGTCGAAAGCGGATTTTATCAAAAAGCCTTGACATAGGTAGATTTTTGTGCTACAATGCCGTATAAGGATTAATTTGTATTATTGTGTAATTTGGTGTAGGTTGGCTTGTTGCCGCCTGCTATGTATTTTTGAATTGGAGACTTTTTGATGAGACCTTTCTTAATAAAAGCCGCCGCAACACTTTTTACCGCCGCATTGCTTCTCGGTTTTATAGCAGGCGGTGTAAGCTCTGTTTTTAAGGCAGAGCAGGACGGCAAGGCTTTAAGCTTGCCCGGTGTTATGCAGACCGTCACCGGCAGCAGCAATACCGAGCCTGCAGGCGATGCGCCTGTTACCGACGACGGCGATAAGTATGACAGTATTGATATTCCCGTGGGCGGCGTTACTCCTCCCGCAAGCTCTATCCCCGGCTATACCTTGATGGGCGGCGTTGTTCTGCCTGAGCTTCCCGGCGGTAACCATAATCTTATGGGCGGCAACGATGAAAGCTCTGAGGTTGTGGAAGATACCACGGTTAGCGAGTCCGAGGTTGTGGAAGACGACAGCTCTGTAAGCGAGAGCGAGCCCGAAGTTGACGACAGCACCGAAAGCGAGCCCGAAGAAGAGCCCGAAGTACAAAGACCTACGGTAAGCGTTCCTTCTATGGGCGCTGACCAAATAATAAACCTGCTTTTAAGCAGAAACTACACAGGCGGCATCGACACATTCGGTAACATCTCCGCCGACACATCCGCACTCTACAACGCCATACACAAAGGCAGTAACGTATGCGGCTTCGTTGCAATAAGACTTTCCGACGGTGCTTCCGTTGCTTACAACCCCACCCGTAATTTCAGATGTGCTTCTGCTTTTAAATCCTTTGTTTCCCACTACGCATACAAGCAGGCGGCGGCAGGTGTTCTTGACCTTAACGCAGGTATCACCTATACCTCTGCGGACTATTATTCCGGCAGCGGCATTATTAAAAGCAGTCCTTTCGGCACGGTTTATTCCCTCCGTCAGGTGGCAGACTATTCCATAAGATACAGCGATAACGCAGGCTTTGTTATGCTTCAGCGTTACCTTAACAGGGACGGTTTGGTTGACTATGCAAAGGCTCTCGGTTGCCCCGGTGCCGACGGCTTTAAGTACACGTGGCCCGATATGTCTGCCCTTGATGCAGCTATTTGGTGGGCAGATATCTACGACTTTGCGAAGACCTCTTCCTACGGTGCGGAGATGTACAGCGTATACCTTAACGCAACCCAGCCCAGCATTAAGAAGGGCCTTAACGATGAGCATCCCGTTGCTCACAAGAGCGGCAGTATGAGCTATTATTTCCATGACTGCGGCGTTGTTGAGTCGGAAGACCCTTACATATTGGTTTTGCTTACATACAACCCCAACAATTATTCCAGCAACAACCAGTCTTACTTCTCCGGAGTAGTACAGGAGATAGACAAGATCATTAATCCGTAAAAACAGATACAGTGCTGTCGGTACTACACCGTCGGCACTGTTTTTTGCGAAACGAGGTACAGTTATGGGTATTTTTTCCAACTTCAGAAAAGACAAGCCCCCCAAGAACACAGACAGCGTAAAGTATAAGCGTTGGATGGCAAACAAGCTTAACGAAAAGCACCTGCGTTACGTTTTGGAGCGCACGGGCAATCAGGAAAAGATTATAGGCAGGGAAGGCTTTATAAGCGTGGTCGGCGACGATCTGGTGATTATTGCCGACGGCAAGGAGAAGTTCCGCACCCCCATTGACCAAATGGAAGCCTTTGAGTTTTTAAGCCTGCAGGGCGCAACCATCAAAGGATTTGACATAACCGAGGATAGAGAGAGAACTGTCCTTGCATACTATATTTATCACAGATAAACCTATCCAAAGCATTGCGTTTCAGCCCTTTTGGGCTGATTCAGATTGCAATGCTTTGGTTATTCAGGAGATATTATGAAAAAGCTGTTACTGTGCTTTTTGCTTGCCGGTGCGGTATTCACCGCTGCAGCCTGCAAAGATAAAAGCACTAAAGAAGATATAAGCAGTATTGCAGAAAGCACAAGCTCTGCCGAAAGTGAGGAAAGCTCCGAGGAAGAGAGCCTTACGCCTATCGTAAGCGAGGAAAGTTCCGAGGAAGAGAGCCTTACGCCTATCATAAGTGAGGAAAGCTCTGAGGAAGAGAGCCTTGCACCTATCGTAAGTGAGGAAAGCTCCGAGGAAGAGAGCCTTGCACCCATCGTAAGTGAGGAAAGCTCCGAGGAAGAGAGCCTTGCACCTATCGTAAGTGAGGAAAGCTCCGAGGAAGAGAGCCTTGCACCTATCGTAAGTGAGGAAAGCTCTGAGGAAGAGAGCCTTGCACCTATCGTAAGTGAGGAAAGCTCCGAGGAAGAGAGCCTTGCACCCATTGAAAGCGAAGACAGCTCCCACACGGAAAGCGAAACAACGCCCCCACCTCCGCCGCCTGCAGATAACACCATTGCGGCAATGCTTAATCAACAGGACAGGGACTATCACGGCTACAGTGCGGAAGAGCTGGATGCATATTTTGAAGGTGCGCTGATTACGGGTGACTCTGTTACCAACGGCTTAAAGCTTTATACCCAAATGCACGAGCCTATACTCAGCGGTGCGTACTTCCACACGGGTGCGTCCTACGGCTTTAACAACGCCGTTGCCGCAGTAACGCCAAGCTCACAGCACCCCCTTTTCCGCGGACAGCGCAGTACTATATGGGACGTTGCCGCCGCATTGGGAAGCGACAAGGTTATAATAGGCTTTGGGCTTAACGATTTTGGCTATTGCAACACCGCACGGATAGAGACCTGCCTTGACAGAATTGTAAGCAACCTGCGCGCGGTCAACAGCGATATAGAGATTATATTCCTAAGCAGCGGCTACTTTACCAGAAACGGTGAGGTGTGCCGTCCCGAAATGAGCGACTACCGCACAAACCAGCGCCAGCGCAGCCACAACCAATTTGTGCTGGAATACTGTAACGAAAACGGCTTTGACTATATAGACGTTACCCATTGCTTTTCCGATGCACAGGGCTACCTTAAAGCAAGCATCACGCTGGACGATTACTGTCACCCCAGAATAAGCGAATATACAGCTTGGCGTGATATTTTATACAGTTACGCCGCAAACAAGCTTATGGGAACTTATCAAAATCCCCCCGCTATGGGCTGATTTTTTCTGTATTTACACCTGCTTTTTACGCAAAATGTACAAAAGCCGCCGCCTTTGGGTGTGCTATTAGGCAATTTTGCAAAAATATAAGAAAAATATGCAAAACCCCTTGCATTTTTATGTATAAAGCTGTATAATATATTCATAATTTATGTATATAATTCATTTTGGAGGTATTTTATATGAACAAGAACGATATCAAAAAAGTAGTACTTGCCTATTCCGGCGGTCTCGACACATCCATTATTATTCCTTGGCTTAAGGAAAACTACAACAACTGTGAAGTTATTGCTGTTTCCGGCAATGTCGGTCAGGCTGACGAGCTTGAGGGTCTTGAAGAAAAGGCTCTTAAGACCGGCGCTTCCAAGCTTTACATTGAAGACTTGACAGAAGAATTTGTTAACGACTTTGTTTTCCCTGCAGTAAAGGCAGGCGCTATATACGAAAACTATTTGCTTGGTACTTCCCTTGCACGTCCCGTTATCGCTAAAAGACTTGCAGAGATAGCTATTGCCGAAGGTGCTGACGCTATCTGCCACGGCTGTACCGGTAAGGGTAACGACCAGGTTAGATTTGAGCTGGCTATTAAGGCTTTCGCACCCGATATGCCCATCATCGCTCCTTGGAGAGAGTGGGATATCAAGTCCCGTGAGGAAGAAATCGACTACGCTGAAGCGCACAACATTCCTCTTAAGATAAGCAGAGAGACCAATTATTCCAAGGATAAGAATCTTTGGCACCTCTCTCACGAGGGTCTTGACCTTGAAGACCCCACCAACGAGCCTACATATAACAAGCCCGGCTTCCTTGAAATGGGCATTTCCCCTGAGATGGCTCCCGATAAGCCTACCTATGTTACCATTCACTTTGAAAAAGGTATCCCCACCGCTGTTGACGGCGTTGAAATGAACGGACCCGAGCTTATCGCAAAGCTTAACAAGCTCGGCGGCGAAAACGGCATAGGCCTGCTTGACATCGTAGAAAACCGTCTTGTTGGTATGAAGTGCCGCGGCGTTTATGAAACTCCCGGCGGTACCATCCTTTACAAGGCACACGAAGTGCTTGAAACCATTTGTCTTGACAGACAGACCGCACACTATAAGGCACTTGTTGCCCACAAGTTTGCGGAGATCATATATGACGGTCAGTGGTTCTCTCCCCTTTGCAAGGCTATCCAGGCATTTGTGGACAGCACCCAGGAAACCGTTACGGGCGACGTTACCCTTAAGCTTTACAAGGGCAATATGATCAACGCTTCCGTAAGCTCTCCCTTCTCTCTTTACGACCCCGAAATCGCAACCTTTGACGAAGATAACGTATATAATCAGGCTGATTCCGCAGGCTTTATAAACCTGTTCGGTCTGCCCATAAAGGTTTGCGCTAAGATGAGAAAGAAGAACAACTTAGACTAATTGCTTTTATTTCGGAAAGGTTAATATAATGGAAAAAATGTGGGCAGGTCGCTTCGGGAAGGAGCTTGACCGTGAAGCTGATGACTTTAACTCTTCTATACATTTCGACAGCCGTATGTACCGTCAGGATATAAGAGGCTCTGTAAGCCACGCGGAGATGCTGGCAAAGCAGGGTATTATATCCGAGGAGGACTGCGCCCTTATTATCGAAGGACTTAAGGGCATACTTTCGGATTTGGACGAGGGAAAGCTAAGCTTTGACCCCGATGCCGAGGATATACATATGTTTGTGGAATCGGTGCTTACCAAGCGTATAGGCGACGTGGGCAAGCGACTTCACACCGCCCGCAGCCGTAACGATCAGGTTGCGGTGGATGTTAGGCTTTATCTGCGTGACGAGACTGAGGAGATCTGCGACCTTGTAAGGGAGCTTATCTCTGCAGTCCTTGAACAGGCAGAAGCAAACAAAGACACTATATGCCCCGGCTATACCCATTTGCAGAGGGCGCAACCCATATCCTTCGGTCATCATCTGCTTTGCTACTGTATGATGCTTATCAGAGATATCGGCAGATTGGAAGATGCGGCAAAGCGTATGAATCTTTGCCCCTTGGGCAGCTGTGCATTGGCTGGGACTACCTACAACACCGACCGCAACTATACCGCATCGGCACTGGGCTTTGACGGATATACCCTTAACAGTATTGACGGCGTATCCGACCGTGATTTCTGCCTTGAGCTTATGAGCGCCTTTTCCATTCTTATGATGCACCTTTCCCGCTTTTCCGAGGAGATCATATTCTGGTCCTCTTGGGAATGCAAGTTTATAGAGCTTGATGACTCCTACACCACGGGCTCCAGCATTATGCCCCAAAAGAAGAACCCCGATATGGCAGAGCTTGTAAGGGGTAAAACGGGCAGAGTGTACGGTAACCTGCTTGCCTTGCTTACCACCCTTAAGGGACTTCCTCTTGCCTATAACAAGGATATGCAGGAAGACAAAGAGGCGGTGTTTGACAGCATTGACACCGTTAAAAAATGCCTTAGGGTGTTTGCGCCTATGGTGCGTACCTTGCGTGTGCTTAAAGACAATATGTACGCCGCCGCACAAAAGGGCTTTATCAACGCCACCGACCTTGCGGACTATCTGGTTAAGAAGGGTATGCCCTTCCGCACCGCATACAAGCTTGTAGGACAAGCGGTTGCATACTGCATAGAAAAGGGCACAGTGCTTGACAGCCTTAGTCTTGATACGCTTAAGGGCTTTTCGGAGCTGTTTGAGGAAGACGTTTACGGCGAGATTTCTTTGGAGAGCTGTGTTTCAAAGCGTATCTCCGCAGGCGGCACAGGCCCCGATTCCGTAGCGGCGCAGATAGCCTATGTGAAGGAGTTTTTGAAGTAAAATGAAAAAGGTATTTATAGACGGCAGTGCCGGCACAACGGGACTGCGCATATACGAAAGACTTGAAGGCAGGAAAGATATAGAGCTTATTAAGCTTAGCGAGGAACTTAGAAAAGACCCTGCCGCAAGAAAAGAAGCGCTGAACAGCGCAGATATTGCTTTTCTTTGTTTGCCCGACGATGCGGCAAGAGAAGCTGTGGCAATGATAGATAACCCGAACACGGTTGTCCTTGATACCTCCACCGCCCACCGCACAAGTGAGGGCTGGTGCTATGGTTTCCCCGAGCTTTCCGCGGAACGCTATGAGGCAGTTAAGACCGCAAAGCGTATTGCCGTACCCGGTTGTCACGCAGGCGGCTTTATAGCCTTGGTTTACCCCTTGGTTGCAGAGGGTATTATTGATAAGGACGCTTTGCTTTGCTGTCATTCCCTTACAGGCTACAGCGGCGGCGGCAAGAAGATGATAGCGGAATACGAGAGCGAGGACAGAAGCCCCTTGCTTGACGCACCCAGACAGTATGCACTTACCGCAAGCCACAAGCATCTTAAGGAGATGGCTTACGTTACGGGTATTGACAATTATCCCTCCTTCTGCCCCATAGTTGGTGATTTTTACAGCGGTATGGCCGTTACCGTGCCTTTGTTTAAATCTATGATAAAGGGCAGTACGGAAGACATAAAGGCGGTATACAAAAGGCTTTACACAGGTCCTGTTGTTAACTACAAAGAGAACGCTGACGAAGGCGGCTTTTACTCTGCCTTGGGGCTTGGCGGCAAGGACAGTATGGAAGTTTCCGTTATGGGTAATGAAGAGCGTATACTGCTTATGGCAAGGTATGACAACTTGGGCAAGGGTGCTTCCGGCGCCGCCCTTGAGTGTATGAACCTTGTTATGGGGCTTCCCGCCGACTACGGCTTGAATATATAGTTTTAAGGAGTTAACTTAAAATGGTGATAACAAACGGCGGTGTTACCGCGGCAAAAGGCTTTAGCGCAAGCGGCGTACACTGCGGCATAAGAAAAAACAAAGAAAAGAAGGACCTTGCACTTATATACAGCGAAGTAAAAGCAAATGCGGCGGCTGTATATACCAAAAATTTGGTTAAGGGTGCACCCCTTACAGTTACCAAAAACAACATAGCCAACGGCAAGGCGCAGGCTGTTATATGCAACAGCGGCAACGCCAACACCTGTAACGCTAACGGTATTGAGATTGCAGAGCAGATGTGTGTTCTTACCGGTGAGGCTTTGAATATATCCCCCAAGGACGTTATCGTTGCGTCAACGGGCGTTATAGGTCAGCCTCTTGATATTACTCCCATTGCAAGCCACATCAAGGGTTTGGCAGACTGTCTTGGAGACAATAGCACCGACGCCGCAGAAGCCATAATGACTACAGATACAAGAAAAAAAGAGGTTGCCGTAAGCTTTAAGGTGGGCGGTGTGGAATGTACCCTTGGCGGTATTGCAAAGGGTAGCGGAATGATACACCCCAATATGGCAACAATGCTTGTATTTTTAACCACAGACTGCGCTATCAGCTCCCAAATGCTTGAAAAAGCCTTGAAGAACGACGTGGATAACACCTTTAATATGACCAGCGTTGACGGGGATACCTCCACCAACGATATGGTTGCAATTATGGCAAACGGTATGGCAGGCAACGCCGAGATAACTGCCGAAGGCGAAGATTTTACCGCTTTTATGGAAGCACTTAACACCGTTACCGTGTGGCTGTGCCGCAACATTGCAGGTGACGGCGAAGGCGCAACTAAGCTGCTTGAATGCCGCGTTAAGGGTGCGGCAGAGCTTTCTACCGCAAAAACCGTGGCTAAAAGCGTAATCTGCTCCTCTTTGGTTAAGTCCGCTATGTTTGGCTCCGACGCTAACTGGGGCCGTGTGCTTTGCGCTATCGGCTACAGCGGTGCCGAGGTTGACGTAAATAAGATAGACGTGTCCTTTGTTTCCGATGCAGGCGAGATTTTGGTTTGCAAGGACGGCGCAGGTGTTGACTTCTCCGAAGAAAAGGCAAAAGAGATACTGCTTAAGGACGAGATAATTATTGACGTTGCTCTTAACAGCGGCGATTGTGATGCTACCGCTTGGGGCTGTGACCTTACCTACGATTACGTAAAGATCAACGGCGATTACAGAACATAAAAGATACTAAAAGGCTGCCTTTACAGCTTTAAACAAAGGCAGCTTTTATCTGTTTAATATACAAGTTTAAGGAGATAACACAAGGATGAAAATAAGTAATGCAGAAAGAGCTGAGGTGCTTACCCAAGCTCTGCCCTATATAAAGAAGTACAACGGCAAGATAGTTGTGGTAAAGTACGGCGGCAACGCTATGATAAACGAGCAACTTAAGGAGCAGGTTATGGAGGACATAGTTCTGCTTTCCCTTATCGGTGTAAAGGTTGTGCTTGTTCACGGCGGCGGCCCCGAGATAACCGATACTCTTAAGCGCATAGGTAAAGAGAGCGTATTTGTGGACGGCCTTAGGGTTACCGATAAAGAAACGGCAGAGGTTGTGCAGATGGTGCTTGCAGGCAAGATAAACAAGAGCCTTGTTAACCTGCTGGAGCTTAAGGGCGGCAGAGCTCTTGGCGTTTGCGGTCTTGATGACAGAATGATTCTTTGCGAGCCCAAAGACACCCGCCTTG
Organism: Oscillospiraceae bacterium; assembly: GCA_015064945.1. Lineage (GTDB taxonomy): Bacteria > Bacillota > Clostridia > Oscillospirales > CAG-382 > SIG636. The sequence goes on from SVRF01000017.1 coordinate 25,599, forward strand.
GCTTTGTGGGCAGTATAACCGACGTTAACGTTACCCCCATTGCCGACCTGCTGGAGAAGGGTTATATTCCCGTTGTTTCCACCGTTGGCTGTGACAAGAAAGGCAACGTTTATAACATAAACGCAGATACCGCAGCCGCTTATATTGCAGGCGCACTCAGGGCGGAGAGAATGTTCTCCATGACCGATATTGCGGGCATACTCAGAGATAAGGACGACCCCAATTCTCTTATCTCCTGCCTTGATATTGAAGAAGCAAATCAACTTTTCGCCGAAGGCGTTATCTCCGGCGGTATGATACCTAAGGTGGAATGCTGTATTGAAGCTATACACAAGGGCGTTAGAAAGGTTATTATTATGGACGGCAGAGTGCCCCATTCCCTGCTTATAGAAATGCTTACCGACGAGGGCGCAGGCACTATGGTTGTAGGAGAGAAAAAGTAATGAACATTAAGGAAAAAGACATTCTATATGTGGCAAATACCTACGGCCGCTTTGATGTGGAGATAGTTAGCGGCAAAGGCTCCCTATTGTATGACGACAAGGGCAAGGAATACATAGATATGTGTACGGGCATCGCCGTCAACACCCTTGGAGTTGCGGACGAGGGCTGGATAAACGCCGTTACCGCACAGCTTGGCAAGGTACAGCACGTATCCAACCTGTACTATTCTGCCCCTCAGGCAGAGCTGGCAGAGCTACTTTGCAAGCGTACGGGGATGAAGAAGGTGTTCTTCGGTAACTCCGGCGCTGAGGCTAACGAATGCGCTATTAAAGTTGCAAGAAAATACGCCGCAGAGAAGAAGGGTGTGGAGTGTAATACAATAATCACTCTTGTAAACAGCTTCCACGGCAGAACCATAACCACCCTTGCCGCTACGGGACAAGAGGTGTTCCACAAGGACTTTTTGCCGCTGACAGAGGGCTTTAAGCACGCAGTAGCCAACGATGTAGAGTCTGTTAAGGCCTTGGTTGCGGAAGGCAACGTTGCCGCAATAATGGTTGAGCCTGTGCAGGGCGAGGGCGGCGTACTGCCACTTACCAAGGAGTTTTGCCAAGGGCTTGCAGAAATAGCCAAGGAAAACGATATTCTGCTTATCGCCGACGAGGTACAGACAGGCAACGGCAGAACAGGTGCACTTTACGGATATATGAAGCTGGGATTTTCTCCTGACATTGTATCCACCGCAAAGGGCTTGGCAGGTGGCTTGCCTATGGGCGCTTGCCTTATGAACGAGAAAACTGCGGGAGTGCTTACCGCTGGCAGTCACGGCTCTACCTTTGGCGGTAACCCTATTGCCGCCGCCGGTGCTTTGTACGTTATAAACAGTTTGACCGACGAGCTTTTGGCAGATGTCAACAAAAAGTCGGAGTATATATTTAAAACTCTTGAGGGTAAGCCCGGTATAAAGAGCGTAAGCGGTATGGGGCTTATGATAGGCATAGAAACAGAGAAGGACGCAGGCGAGGTTATTGCCAAATGCATTGAAAAGGGCGTCATCCCTCTAAAGGCAAAAAACAAGGTGCGCTTGCTTCCTGCCCTTAATATTCCTATGGAGCTGCTTGAAAAAGCAGTAGCGGTTATACTTGAAGCCGCTGTGTAAATTTTATAGAAAGGCATATTTTTATGAACTTGAAGGATAAAAACTTTTTAAAGCTTTTGGATTTTACACCTGAAGAAATAGATGGGCTCCTTGTCCTTGCCGCCGACCTTAAGGCTAAAAAGAAGGCAGGCGTGCCCCACGATATTTGCCGCGGCAAGAATATTGCCCTTATATTTGAAAAGACCAGCACCCGTACCCGTTGCAGCTTTGAGGTTGCGGGCTATGACCTTGGTATGGGCGTAACCTATCTTGACCCCAGCGGCTCTCAGATAGGCAAGAAGGAAAGCATTGCCGACACCGCCCGTGTGCTTGGCAGAATATACGACGGTATCGAATACCGTGGCTTTGGGCAGGAGATAGTGGAGGAGCTTGGCAAATACGCAGGCGTGCCTGTTTGGAACGGTCTTACCAACGAGTTTCATCCCACCCAGATACTTGCGGATTTTCTTACCATAAAAGAGCGTTTCGGTACACTTAAGGGCATTAAGCTTGTGTACTTTGGCGATGCGCGCTACAATATGGGTAACTCCCTTATGGTTGGCTGTGCGAAGATGGGTATGGATTTTGTTGCTGCCGCACCGGAAAAGTATTTTCCCAATGCAGAGCTGGTAGCTGAATGCAAGGCTATCGCCGCAGAAACAGGCGCAACCATCAGTTTTGAGACCGACCCCATGAAGGCTGTGCAGGGCGCAAACGTGCTTTATACTGACGTTTGGGTTTCTATGGGTGAGCCTGCAGAGGTTTGGGAAGAGCGCATAAAAGAGCTTTCCCCCTACCGTGTAACTATGGAGCTTATTAACGCCGCCGCAGAAAACGCAGTGTTTATGCACTGTCTGCCTGCCTTCCACGACCTTAAGACGGTTATCGGCAAGGAGATGGGCGAAAAGTTTGGCATTAGCGAAATGGAAGTAACCGACGAGGTGTTTGAAAGCGAGCGCTCGATTGTATTTGATGAGGCGGAAAACAGAATGCACACCATAAAAGCGGTTATGGCGGCAACCCTGAAGGGAGCAGAAGCGTAATGAAAAGAGCCTATTTGGTTTTGGAGGACGGCACGGTCTTTGAAGGCTTTGCACTTGGCAAGGAAGCCGAAGCCGTTGGCGAATGCGTGTTTACCGTTGGCGGTATGTGCGGGTATTTGGAAACCCTTAGCGACCCTGCATACTGCGGTCAGATAATGGTGCAGACCTTCCCCCTTATAGGCAATTACGGCTTTATAGAGTCGGATCTGGAGGGAGAGTGCACCCTTGCGGGATACGTTGTAAGAGAATGCTGTGACGAGCCTTCCAACTTCCGTTGCGAGGGCGACTTGGACAGTTTTTTAAAGGTTAAGGGGATACCCGCAATTATGGGGGTAGATACCAGAGCGCTTACGGTACACCTGCGTGAGAACGGCTGTATGAACGCAAAGATATGCAGCAGTGACCACGTAGACTTGCAAGAGATAAAGGATTTTAAAATACACGGCGCAGTTGAGAGCGTTGGCTGTAAAGAGATATCCGTTTCCCCTGCCGAGGGAGAGGAGCTTTACAGGATAACCGCTATTGACTGCGGTACAAAGAGAAGCTTTATAAAACAACTTACAAAATGCGGCGCAACTGTTACGGTAATGCCTGCAGTAAGCAGTTTTAGTGAGGTGCTTGCTACCAACCCACAAGGGATTTTTGTAAGCAGCGGCCCCGGCGACCCCAAGGACTGCGTTGCCCTTGATTTGGTTAAGGCGCTTTTCGGTCACTTTCCCATGCTTGGCATAGGGCTTGGTCACCAGCTTATGGCACTTGCCGCAGGGGGCGATACCTACAAGATGAAGCACGGACACCGTGGCGGCAGTCAACCCGTAAAGCAGCTTGAGGACGGATTTTGCTACATCACCACCCAAAACCACGGTTTTGAGGTTAAGACGGAAGGTCTTAAGGGCGTAGTAACTATGGTCAACCTTAACGACGGCGGTGTTGAAGCCGTGGATTATCCCTTACAGCGTTCTTTGTCCGTACAGTTTTACCCTGAGGTAAGCGGTGCGCCGAGAGACGGCAGTTTTGTTTATGAAAGCTTTTTTAAGAAGATAAGAGGTGTGTAGAATGCCACTTGACAAAAGTATAAAAAAGGTACTTGTTATAGGCAGCGGCCCTATTGTTATAGGTCAGGCGGCAGAGTTTGACTATGCAGGCGCACAGGCCTGCCGTGTGCTTAAGGCGGCAGGTGTGGACGTGGTGCTTATCAACTCCAACCCTGCAACCATAATGACCGATAACGCACTTGCAAGCGAGATATATTTGGAGCCGCTTACCCCCGAAACCATAAAGCGCATTATAGAAAAAGAAAAGCCCGACAGCCTGCTTGCAGGTCTTGGAGGCCAGACGGGTCTTACCATAGCTATGCAGCTGTACGCAGAAGGCTTTTTGCAAAAAGCAGGCGTGCGGCTTATAGGCACTAACGTGGACGCAATAGACAAAGCCGAGGACAGAAAGCTGTTTAAGGAAGCGATGGAGGCTATAGGCGAGCCTACCATTCCCAGCGATATTGCAAACACGGTAAAAGACGCCCTTGAGATAGCCGCCCGTATCGGTTACCCCGTAATAGTGCGCCCCGCCTTTACCCTTGGCGGTGGCGGCGGCGGTGTTGCCGAAAACGAGGAGGAGCTTAAGTCCGTTGCAAAAATAGGGCTTGATACCTCCCCTATCACACAAATACTTGTAGAGCGTTACATATACGGCTGGAAGGAAATAGAGTTTGAGACCATGCGTGACAGCGCAGGCAACGCCATTGCTGTTTGCAGCATGGAAAACTTTGACCCGGTAGGCGTGCATACAGGCGACAGTATCGTTGTTGCCCCTGCCCTTACCCTCTCCACGGCGGAATATCAGATGCTAAGGAACGCATCAATAAAGATAGTTAACGCACTTGGTATAGTTGGCGGCTGTAATTGCCAATTTGCCCTTAATCCCCAAAGCTTTGAATATGCGGTAATAGAGGTTAACCCCAGGGTTTCACGTTCCTCTGCGCTGGCATCCAAGGCTACGGGCTACCCTATTGCAAAGATAACCTCCAAGATAGCCTTGGGCTATACATTGGACGAAATACAAAACGATATTACAGGCGTTACCAAAGCCTGCTTTGAGCCTTCCGTTGACTACGTGGTGGTTAAGTTCCCCAAGTGGCCCTTTGATAAGTTTGCAGGGGCTCCCCGCACCCTGGGCACTCAGATGAAGGCGACGGGTGAGGTCATGTCCATCGCACCCTCCTTCGAGATGGCGATAATGAAAGCGGTACGCGGTGCAGAGCTGGGGCTTGACACTCTTAATGCACCACCCACCGACGATGCGCCCATAGAAGAAAGGCTTGCCCGACTGGACGACAGACGCATATTCACCGTGTTTGAAGCCTTGAAGAAGGGCGTTGCCGTAGATGAGATCAACCGTATAACACGGATAGATAAGTGGTTTATATCCAAGTTAAAAAAGCTTGCGGATTTTGAAAAAGGCTTTGCAGGCGAGCGTGATTATGCAGAAGCGAAGCGACTTGGCTACACGGACAGCATTATAGAAAAGCTGTTTGGCTACGTGCCTGAAAGCCCCCTGCCTGCCGCATACAAAATGGTTGACACCTGCGGTGCGGAGTTTGATGCCGCCACCCCTTATTTCTACTCCACAGCGGACAAGCTTTGCGAGGCAAGAACTTGGAAACGCAGCGGTAAGGACGTAGTACTTGTCCTTGGCAGCGGTCCCATACGAATAGGCCAAGGTATAGAGTTTGACTATTCCTCCGTGCACTCGGTATGGACGCTTAAGGAGATGGGCTACGAGGTGGTTATAATCAACAACAACCCCGAGACCGTGTCCACCGACTACGACACTGCCGACAGGCTGTATTTTGAGCCACTTTGTCCCGACGACGTGATGAGTATCATTCAGGTGGAAAAGCCTGTAGGCGTAGTTGTTGCCTTTGGCGGACAGACGGCCATAAAGCTTACAAAATTCCTTGACAAGGCGGGGATACCCATACTTGGTACCTCTGCCGAGGGCATAGACCTTGCGGAGGATAGAGAGCGTTTTGACGCACTGCTTGAGGAGATAGGCGTAAGCCGTCCCAAGGGCAGAGGCGTGCTGACCTTAGAGGAAGCACTTTCCACAGCGAAAGAGCTGGGCTACCCCGTACTGCTTCGTCCCTCCTACGTTATCGGTGGGCAAAATATGAAGATCGTTCACGACGACGGCGAGGTCAAGCTGTATATGGATCGCATCCTTAAGCAGGGTATAGAAAACCCTGTTTTAGTGGACAAATACATGATGGGCACGGAGCTGGAGGTGGACGTTATATCCGACGGCACCGACGTGCTTATACCCGGTATTATGGAGCATATCGAGCGTGCAGGCGTGCACAGCGGCGACTCTATTGCCGTGTATCCCCCTTACAGCCTTAACGACAGGATGACGAACAAGGTTGTAACCATATCCGAAAAGTTAGCCATTGCCCTTGGCACAAAGGGGCTTGTAAACATACAGTATCTGATATACCAAAACGAGCTGTTTGTTATAGAGGTTAACCCAAGAGCGTCCCGTACCATTCCTTATATAAGCAAGGTCACGGGCGTACCTATGGTAAAGCTTGCATCCCGTGTTATGCTTGGAGAGAGCCTTAAAGATATGGGATACGGCAGCGGACTTTACCGTACTCCCCCCTATTTTGCCGTTAAGGTGCCTGTATTCTCCTTTGAAAAGCTTACGGGCGTTAACGCCTACCTTGGGCCTGAGATGAAGTCTACAGGCGAAGTGCTTGGTATAGGCAAGACGGTGGAGGAAGCATTGTTTAAGGGGCTGACCGCCGCATCCTTCAGCATAAAGCACCCCTTTGCAGAGGATATCGGCTTCTTTATCAGCGTGGACAGCCACGACCTGCTTGAGGTAGTGGGCATAGCCAAAAAGATAAGCGACCTTGGTTTTTGCATCTACGCCACGCCCGAGACCGCTGACAGCATAGAGACGCTGGGCATTGAGGTCAACAGGGTTAAGAGCATACGCAAGGAAGACGATTTTTATCCCTTGTTGGAATCCGGCAAGATAAGCTATATTCTTTACACAGGCGCACTGCTTGACTCGACCGTGGAGCAGTATATAGCTATGCACAGACGTGCTCTGCAGCTTTCCGTCCCCTGCTTTACGTCCCTTGATACGGCAAATGCGCTGGCAGACAGTATTGCAAGTCGCTTTAACCAGCACAATACCGAGCTTGTGGATATCAACAACCTGCGTGAAAAGCGTGAGGAGCTTAAATTTGCAAAACTGCACGCCACAGGTGACGACTATATATTTATTGAGAATTTTGACGGCAGGATAAGCTGTCCCGAATCACTTTGTATGACCCTTTGCGACAGACACAGAGGCATAGGCGGCTACGGCATAGTGCTTATTGAAAGCTCTGCTGTTGCAGACGCAAAAATGCGTGTTTTTAACCGTGACGGCTCTATGGGCACAATGTCCGGCAACGGCATACGCTCTATGGCGAAATATCTGTACGATAACGGCATAGTTAAGGGTGAGGATATGACCATAGAGACCACTGCAGGCGTTAAACGTGTTAAGGTCTATACCCGTGGGGGCAAGGTTTCTTCCGCAGAGGTATATATGGGTATGCCCTTGCTTGAAGCGGAGCAAATTCCGTGCACCCTTAAAGAGGGCAAGATTATCAACTACCCTACGGTAATAGGCGGCAAGGAGTACAATATTACCTGCGTTAACGTGGGCAACCCCAACTGCGTCGTGTTCTGCGACCGTGTTGACCCCTTGGATCTGGAGCACTTAGGGCCTTTGTTTGAGAATGCACCTATATTCCCCGAGCGCACCAATACAGAGTTTGTGCGTGTTGTTAACCCCACCACTTTAAAGATGCGTGTGTACGAGCGTGGCAACAGAGAGACCTACGCCTGCGGCACAGGCGCTTGTGCGGCGGTGGTTGCGGCGGTGGAAAACGGTTACTGCAAAAAGGATACGGATATTACCGTTAAGGTAAAGGGCGGCGACCTTATCGTAAGATACAGCGACGGAGGCGTTACCCTCACGGGCAACACCGTGCTGGTATACGAAGGTAAAACAACATTTTAAAGGATGTAATCTTATGGGCATTGATATGAAAATAGGGCTTGCAAAAAAGGGAGAGCGCAACCTTATAACCGACGTAAAGGGCGTTACCGTAGGTCACGTTACAATTAAAGGCGAAAACATAAATACAGGCGTTACGGCTATCCGTCCTCACGGCGGCAATATGTTTAAGGAAAAAGTGCTTGGTGCGGTACACGTTATAAACGGATTCGGCAAATCCACGGGGCTTATGCAGGTGGAGGAGCTGGGCACCATAGAAACGCCCATTATCCTTACAAACACCCTTTCCGTGGGCACTGCAACCACAGGGCTTATCCGTTATATGATGGAGGAGAACCCTGAGATAGGCGGAAAGGACGGTACGGTTAACCCCTTGGTGTTTGAGTGCAACGACGGCGGGCTTAGCGATATACGAGGTATGCACGTTAAAGAGGAGCACATTTCTGAGGCTCTTGCAAATACCGATGCGGACTTTGAGGAAGGTGCAGTAGGCGCAGGCACGGGTATGAGCTGTTTTGGCTTTAAGGGCGGTATAGGCTCTGCCTCCCGCATTACAAAGCTTGATGGCGAAGAATATACCGTAGGCGCACTTGCTCTTACAAATTTCGGCTCTATAGATTATTTGCGCATAGACGGCAAAGCCGTAGGGCCGGAGCTTAAAGAAGCCTTGCGCATTAAAAGCGAAGCCGACAAGGGCTCGGTAATAATTGTGCTTGCCACCGATGCCCCCCTTAACGAGCGTCAGCTTAAAAGGCTGTGCCGCAGGGCGGCAGCAGGACTTGCAAGGGTAGGCTCTTACTACGGTAACGGAAGCGGCGACATTGCCGTGGCGTTCTCCACAGCACAAACCCTCCCCCACAACAGCAAGACCGAGATTTTTGAAAGCAAGCGTCTTTTTGAAAACGCCCTTGAAAAGCTGTTCCCCTTGGTTGTAGAGTCGGTGGAGGAAGCCGTGCTCAGCTCTATGCTCCACGCAGAAACCACAAGCGGCAAAGGTAAAACAAGATACAGCCTTAAAGAGTTTATGCGATAAAAGATGCAAAGTCAGAACCACCGGTTGAACCGGTGGCTTGCACGGCCCCTATAAGGGGCAATTACAGGCTTCGCCCCTAAAAGGAGCCCCTGAAGTTTGACACCGCATTACACTCACTGGCAGCCGCTCACGCGCGGCTGTCTTTTTTTAGCCTATTTATTCTTGGCACCCGTAAACGGGTCTGTATATTCCTTGAAACTAATTTGGTCCGATGCATTGTCATCTTCTATCTGATTCCTTATGTACTCTGCTATTACTTTTTTGTTTCTTCCTACTGTGTCTACATAATAGCCTCGGCACCAAAAATGTCTACTTCCATACTTGTACTTCAAATTTGCGTGCCTATCAAATATCATTAGTGAACTTTTCCCCTTGAGATATCCCATAAATTGTGCTACACTTATATGCGGTGGGATGCTTACTAACATATGTATATGGTCTACACACGCTTCGGCTTCTATTATCTCTACACCTTTTTGTTCGCACAATTTCCTTAGTATTTCTCCTATGTCTCGCTTTATTTTTCCGTATATCTCTTGTCTGCGATATTTGGGGGCAAATACTACATGGTATTGACACCTATACTTTGAGTGCGCTGAGCTCTTTATCTCGTTTTTCTCTTTTTTAAACATGTTTAAAACCTCCTTGTTCTTTTGTGTAATGCGGTCGCCAAACCTTTACACAAATTATATCACGGAGGTTTTAATATACTTTTACTAAAGTTTTTATCTTCCCCCGGTAGAACCGGGGGTTTATTTCCACGCCTTAAGGCACCAAGAAAAAATCGGAGGCGTATACAATCGCCTCCGATTTTTATCCTCTTTTGTTTACTTTATAACTGCAATTTTTGCTAAGCCTCTCGGTAGAACATCTTTTAATACGGTCTATAACTATATCGCCGCTGCCCATAACGCGAACATCCGCTTCGGAAACCGCAAGCTCTTTGCCGTTAAAGCTGCCGCTGCCGCAAATATCAAGCTTAAGCTTTTCAAGCTGACCGCCTGCACATATATCTCCGCTGCCTGCTACTTTTGCTTCAAAGCTGTTAACTGCCTTGCTTATATTTATGTCGCCGCTCCCTGCCACGGATGCGTATATATCTTTCCCTTCGCCTATGCTGACATCACCGCTGCCGCTTACGGAAATGCTTCCGCTTTCCTTAACGATGCCGAGGTCTAAATCTCCGCTGCCCGCTATCTTTGCGGAAAGCCTGTGGCAGCCCTCAGCTTTTATGTCTCCGCTGCCCGATATGCTAAAGCTAAGCATCTCAAACCAAGGTGTTATTTCACAATCGGCAGAACCGCTTACGGAAAGGCTTAGCTCCTTACCGTTTTCAAAGGGAAGATGTAAAAACAGCTTGTTGTCGCTTCTGCCGTTATAACTTCTGCCCGTTTTTGCGGAAAGCGACAGACACCCACCGTCAACGGCAAGCTCCAAGGCGTCGATAAACTCCCCATCGCCCTCCGCCTCAATATGTGCCTCTCTGCCCTCTATGCTGCATATTTTCACCTCTGCCGGGAACGCCAAATGTATATTAAGGCTGTCAAATGCATTCTTTGTCATTTTTGTATAGAATTTTCTGTCTTGTGTCTTTTTTCGCACCGCATCCGCCTCGTAAAACCGTATTTCTCCCCTGCCCTTGTTAATAACTATCCCGTTTGCAAAATGTGCCTCGCTACCGTCAGCGAAGAATATGTCCCTGCCGTCGGCGCTGATGTTAGCCCCATTTTTATCGGAATAACAGCCTGTATTTTCAAAAGCGCAAATAAAGGGCAAGCCCTCAAAGATATCGGAAAAGGCTTGTGCCTGCTCCTCTTTGACACCAAACAAAGCATCAAGGGACAAACCGAGTATTGAAGCAATATCAGGTAAAAGAGCCACATCGGGAAAGCCCACGTCATTCTCCCACTTGCTTACCGCCTGCGGTGTAATTCCAAGCTTTGCGGCAAAGGCTTCCTGCGTCAGTCCTGCACTGCGCCTTGCCTCCGTAATAAGTTTACCTATCTTTTTCATAAAACGCCCCGCCTTTCTTTTGCCGTATCTTGATTATACCGCAAAACCGACCCACTTACAATAACGGCTTAGTTTAGCTTCTCGGAGAAAAAAGCCCTGTTTTGCCGATTTTTTCTTCGGCGCTCAACCTGCAGTTGCAAAAGGCTTTATCAACCGAAAGTTGTGTTATTTCTTCCTTGCCACAAGCATAAATCTGTGGGTTTTTGTTTCCACATATCCCTGCTTTTCTACCAGCTCTTGCGCTTTAAGCAAGCCCTGCAGGTGACTGTCTACGGTAAAAGAGGGAAACTCCCATTCTATAATACGGGCAAACCACACTATAGCCCCCACATCGTAAAAACGCATGGGGCGAAAATGCTCTGCCGCTTGCAAAACCTCAAAGCCTGCGTTTTCAAACGCCGCCTTAACGCTGTTAAGGAGTTGTTCGGGGAACGGAACGGGCACATCGCCAAGCAACAGCTCAACAAGCTCTCGGTCGTTATAGGCGCCCACCTGCTGGGTAATGAAAAGTCCGCCCCTTTTAAGCACCCTGTGTATCTCCTTGGGATTAAAATCCCCGTGGCGGTCGATAACCACATCGAAAGCGCCGTCTTCAAAGGGCAATGCTCCCTTGCCGTCCGCCTGCTTGAAATCCACACCCAAGGGTACAAGCTTCTCGCGGCACAGCGCCACATTGGGCGGATAATTTTCCGTTGCGGCGGTATTGCAAAAGGGGTGTCCAAGGGACAAAAGGAACTCACCGCCGCCTGTATCTATATCCAAAAGCCGCATGTCTTCTTGCAGGTGTTCTTTTATTACCGTTTTGTAATCCCACGGCAGCTCACCTATCTCCGCGTGTCTGTCTGCAATATACGAAAAATCCCAGCCCTTTATCTTTGCCACGGACTCCTCACTGTGCCAGTATTCAATAAGCTTTTCCAAATCCATACAATCACCCCCTGGAAATTATACTATAAAACCAACTCTTTTTGCAACTGAATTTTGGTCTCAGCCCTTGCATATTTCCTTAAAATATGGTAAAATCCCTAGCCAAAGCATTGTAATCCGAACCAGCTTTTCAGGGTCGGATTTCCGCCGCTACTGTGTCAAAATGCTCGTGAATACGTACAGTATTCACTCCGCTTTTTCCTTGTATCAACAAAAATCTGCCACCTGAAAAGTCGAAAGACCCAAAAGGAGCTGAATTTTGAGGAAATTTCAATAGCGTTAGCGGTTTGAGGACGAAGCAATACTTTCCGTATTGCAAGGACGAAAAATTAAAATTTGCCGAAAAGCATTGCGTTTCAGCCCTTTTGGGCCGGTTCGGATTGCAATGCTTTGGCTACGCCCACGGGAGGAAAAGACCAATGTTTAAAAAGCTTATCGGCGACAGACGCTTTTACCGCAGAGTAATACTGCTTATGTTGCCTATTCTTATACAAAACGGAATAACAAACTTTGTTAATATGCTGGACAACCTTATGGTCGGTCAGGTAGGACAGACGGAGATGATTGGCGTTTCCGTAGCCAACCAGCTTATATTTGTGTATAATCTTTGCATTTTCGGTGCGGTGTCGGGTGCGGGTATTTTCGGTGCACAGTTTTTCGGCAACGGCGACCACAAGGGGCTTAGGGATACTTTCCGCTTTAAGCTGCTGTTTTGTACCGCGCTTACGGTTTTGGTTACGGCACTGTTCTTCTTTTACGATGACGGGCTTATAGGGCTTTACCTGAAGGGCGAGGGCACTGCAGAGGATGCGGCGGCATCTCTTTTGGCAGGCAAGGAATATCTTAGAATAATGCTTGTAGGGCTTATTCCTGCAGCGATAGTGCAATGCTATGCCAGCACACTCAGAGAGACGGGGCAGACCGCGCCGCCTATGCTTGCGGGGATAATTGCGGTTTTTGTTAACCTTGTGCTGAACTATGTACTTATCTTCGGTAACTTTGGTGCACCTGAGCTCGGTGTGGCAGGTGCGGCCATAGCTACGGTGATATCCCGTTTTGCGGAGCTTATTGTGCTTGTTTTGTGGACACACCGCAACCGCCACACGGAAGCAAACCGATTTGTAATAGGTGCTTTCAAGAGCCTTAGGGTGCCTATGGACTTAATAAAGAGAATTGCCGCAAAAGGTATGCCACTTATGCTTAACGAGACCATGTGGGCGGCGGGCATTGCCTTTGTTAACCGCTGTTATTCAAGCGAAGGGCTGGATGTGGTAGCGGCAAACAATATTGTGCAGACCTTCTTTAACGTGTTCTCTGTAGCCTTTATGGCAGTGGGCGTTGCCATCGGCATAGTGGTCGGTCAGCTTCTTGGGGCAGGAAAAACAGAAGAAGCCAAGGACTCTGCAATAAAGCTTATCGCCTTCTCCATAGCAGTAAGTCTTGCGGTAATGCTTCTCTTTATCCTTTGTGCTGAGTTTATACCCAACTTTTACGAGATAACACCCGAGGTAAAACTGCTTTCCACAAGAATGATGCAGATTTGTGCCTTGGCTATGCCTCTTGATGCGTTTGCGCATGCGTCGTACTTTACATTACGCTCAGGCGGGGAGGCACTTATAACAATAATCTTCGACTCGGGCTTTGTGTGGGCGGTAAGCGTGCCCGTTGCCTTTATACTGTGCGAGCACACGCCCCTTACAATTCTGCCCATATACGCAATATGCCAAGGGCTTAACGGCATAAAGTGCCTTATAGGCGGCGTATTTGTTAAAAAAGGCAAATGGATTAAAAAAATAGTAGAATAACCACTCCGTTGAAAAAAGCACTGCTCTCGCAGTGCTTCAAGCTGATGACAAACTTGTCATCAGCTTGGCAGAGTGCTGAGAAAGAGTTCAGACAAGACGAACCGAGGCGAGAACTGTACCGACGTACTGTGAGCCGAGGTTCGTTTTGAACGAAAAAATACAATATAATGCAGAAAAGTCAGGGGGTGCGTCCCTGACTTTTCATCTTTGTGTGTAATTATATTTTTCTTTTTTCGTGGTCTGTGCCTTTGTCAGCGGTCTGAA
>SVRF01000018.1 GCA_015064945.1 Oscillospiraceae bacterium
CGGGGAACGCCTTATCCCAACCGTCAAAGCTGTAGCCTTCGCTTGCTACAGGAGTGGGAACAACTATATCACTCCAAAGAGTGCCTGTGTATACCTCGTAGGTGGTTGTGCCGTTGAGGTAGCCGCCGATGGTGGTACCGAAAGTAACGGTGTACTTAGTGTGCTCGTCCCACTTAGCGTATGCGGTGTAGCCGCCTGCAGGCATAAGAGTACCTGCGGCGATATCGGTACCTGTAGCATCTGCCGCCCAACCTGCAAAGTCATAGTTTGCTCTGGTAGGTTCGTCGGTGGTAAGTGCAGGAACGATTGCGTCGTTTATGTATACCAATGTTTCGGTGGTTGCGCCGTCTATTGCGTCTTCTGCGTTCTTGTCAAAGTACAGGTAGGTCTGTACTCTCTCTGCATCAGCTGCGCTTACTACTTCTATATACTTACCGTACACATACACATTACCTGTGAGCCCTGCTTCCAAAACGGTGAAGGTAACCTCAAAGGTGTCGGTACCGGACTTAACGTCGCCGTATACAGCGTTGTAGCTTCTTACAAGGCTTGCAGAGGTGATAGTGCCGAGATCTGCAACGTCAGCATATACGAAGAGCGCAATATTCCACTGATCCTGCGCATAGGGAACGCTGCCCTTAACGGTAACGCTGCCTGTAGCAGGGTCATAGATAGCTTCAGTTATATCAAAAGGCATCTCGTAGCTTGAGCTGAAATTAGCGGTAAAGCTGAGGTCATTTACGATAACTTCGGGGAACGCCTTATCCCAACCTGTGAAGCTATAGCCTTCGCTTGCTACAGGAGTGGGAACAACTATATCACTCCAAAGAGTGCCTGTGTATACCTCGTAGGTGGTTGTGCCGTTGAGGTAGCCGCCCATTGTGGTGCCAAAGCTTACGGTGTATTTGGTGTGCTCCTCCCACTGAGCGTAGAGAGTAGCGCCCGCGTTAGTCATAACATCGGCAGGGTCGAACTCTGTGCCGTCTTCGTAAGCCCAGCCAGCAAAGCTATAGTTCTCTCTGGAAGGAGTAGCGTTTGCGGGGATGTCACCGATAGTAGCGCCGATTTCAACAGGCATAGAGGTGATAGAGCCTGCTGTAGCGTCTTCAGCGTTAACGTAGAAGCTAAGAGCTGCCGTAACGGGAGCAAAGCTTGCTTCATCAAAATCAACCGTTACGTACTTAGCGCCGATATATACAAGACCCGTAAGGTCTGCGGCAGGCGCTTTAAAGGAATAAGTGAACTCAAAAGAGTCGTTATTGCTTCTGATGTCGCCAAACTTGACGGTTTTGTGGGTTACAGCGGAAGCATCATAGTCGCCTGCGATGTTATCTGTAGCGGTAACATCGGCATAAACCGTAAAAGCTATATCCCACTGGTTTTGAGAGATGGAGTTGGCAACGCCTTTAACGGTAACGTAGCCGTCTTTATAATAAGCCTCGGTAATATCGATAAGGGAGTAAACGTCTTCGTTTTCGGGAACGAAAACAGCGGTAAAGGTCATATCGGAATCTATAACAGTGTCAGCGGTGGGAATCTCAGGATACCAATAAGCAAAGGTGTAGCCGTTGTTGGGTTTTGCTGTAGGGAGGGAGGAAACAGCATCGCCCCAAGTGGTGCCGTAGGGCACACGAGTCTGAATGCCGCCGGAAAGGGTGCCGCCAAGGGTAGCCTTGAAATAAATATTGTAGAAATCGGAAGCATACCACTTAGCGTATACGGTTACGCCGCCAACGGGCATAGCGGCAGAAGCAGACACAACTGTAGTGCAGTCACTGTCCGCATACCAAGTACCGAAGTCATAACCTGTGCGTGTAGGCTCCTTAGCGGTAAGGCTTGTTTTGTAAGAGGTACCGATGGGCACAAGCGTGCTCTTAACATCACCTGCAACAGCATCCTCCGCATTAAGGTCATAATATATATAGGAAGAAACCGCACCGTAGCAAACAGCGTCGCTGTTGTTGGCGGTCTTTATACCCACGTATACTTTGCCGTTTTCTTCAAAGGTGTCCTCTGCTATCTCTTTAGTAAAGGTAAAGGTAGAGGAAGCGGTGTCACCCGTCATAATATCTGCATAGCTGTAAGTGTTAAGGGACATAAGCGTGCCCGTACCTGCAGGGTTGTCCCCATTGGTAACACCCGAATACAGCGTAACACTGACATCCATATTAGCGGAAACGCCTAAAGCGGTACCGCTAACGGTAAGGGTGCCGTCCTCATAAACGGCGGAGGTTATCTTGAACAGCTCTAATGCTGTTCCGTCGGCAGCCGCAGAAGTGCCGATAGCACCTGCTACGGTACTTGTTATCATCAAAACTGATAACAGAAGCGCCAAAGCCCTTGTCTTCATAAATTTTCTCCCTCTGCTTGCGGTGGTGGCCCTGAGAAGCACGCCGAACAAGCTAAGCTTATTTTGTAGTTCTTTTCGAACTGGTCCGCTTCGGAAAGCATAAAATCCGAAGCGCAACAGCGCGAAAAGCGCTGAATGCCTTTAATTTATCCGCTACACCGCCTAATACGGCGTTTTAGTCGCCGTCTGCATTTTTGGGGCGATGCTATGGCGGCAAAAAGGCATTTACCTTAAAAGCCCCCTGTAGGGACGGCGCAAAACGCGCCGTCCCTATACGGGCGGTCGGGTGGTGCGACCCGTTTATACTTTTAAGGAAGATGCACCATTAATTCTAATGTTTTGCTAAACTTAGGAATTAGAAGTTGTAGCCTGTGAATACGTCGATTACGTTCCAATCGGAAGCGGAGAAATCGATTCTGTCAGCGGAGAGGTAGATGTCCATAGAAGCGTAGCCGTTGTTTGTAGCAACGTCGAGTTCCATGTAAACGCCATTGGAGTCTTCGCCGAATACAGGTCTAGCGGTTGCGATATTGGTCTTGCCGTCTTCGGTGTGCATGAAGGTGTAGAGACGGTAAGCGGAAGCGTTAAGGTCAGCAACGGAAGAGCCGTCGTTAACGGTAACGTAGATCTTACCGCTTGCGTACATACCTGTGCTTGCATCAACGGTTACGTCGGTAACGGTAATAGCGTTGATTGCAAATCTAGCTTCGATAGTGAGGTCGCCTTCGAGGAGAGCGTCACCGTTAACTTCAACGCCGTCTACGAACCAACCAACGAAGTGGTAGTTTTCATCAGCGATGGTAGCGGGGATGAGACCTGCGAGAGCTTCGGAGATCTTGGAACCGGAAGGAACAGCTATGGAGTAGCCGCCAACAACGGTTTCACCTGCAGCGTCCTTACCGATGATGGTACCGTTAGCGCCCTGAACGAAGGTAACGTTAACAGCAGAACCGGTGGTGTTGAACTTAGCGGTGATAACAACATCTTCGGTGATTGTAGCGGGGATTTCCTTATCCCAGCCTGCAAATTCGTATGCTGCGCTGGAGGAGGTTACGGTAGGAGCGGTTATAGCGGAACCTGCTGTGCCGTAATCAACAGTCCATTCGAGCTGACCTGCTGCGGTGCCCTGAGCGCCAACAACGAAGGTTACGGTGTACTTGTTAACAGTGGAGCTGTACTTAGCGGTGTAGGTAACGTCGCCGGTAACAGCTACGATTTCCTTATCCCAACCGTCGAAGGTGTAGGTGTACTGAGCGTCAGCTGCCTTATCGGTAGAACCGGAGAAGGAAGGAACGGTGCCGTATGCTACAGATTCGGTGGTGGTGTTGCCATCAACGATCCAAGTTACGGTGTACTTATTAACAGTAGAGCTGTACTTAGCGGTGTAGGTAACGTTGCCGGTAACAGCTACGATAGCCTTATCCCAGCCGTCGAAGGTGTAGGTGTACTGAGCATCTGCAGCCTTGTCGGTAGAGCCCTTGAAGGAAGGAACATCGCCGTAGTTGTAGGTTTCGGTGGTGGACTGGCCATCAACGATCCAAGTTACGGTGTAGGAATTGGTGCCGTTGCTGTACTGAGCGGTGTAAGTAGCATCGCCGGTAACAGCTACGATTGCAGGAGACCAACCTGTGAAGGTGTAGGTGTACTCATCGTCAGCAGGCTTATCGGTGGAACCCTTGAAGGAAGGAGTTGCGCCGTAAGCGTAGGTTTCTTCGGTAGAAACGCCGTCAACAATCCAAGTGATGGTGTATTCGTTAACGGTGGAGGTGTACTTAGCGGTGTAGGTAGCGTCGCCGGTAACAGCTACGATTTCCTTATCCCAACCGTCGAAGGTGTAGGTGTACTGAGCATCTGCAGCCTTGTCGGTAGAGCCCTTGAAGGAAGGAACAGTGCCGTAAGGAACGGATTCGGTGGTGGTGTTGCCATCAACGATCCAAGTTACGGTATAAGAGTTAACAGTGGTGCTGTACTTAGCGGTGTAGGTAACGTCGCCGGTAACAGCTACGATTTCCTTATCCCAACCGTCGAAGGTGTAGGTGTACTGAGCGTCAGCAGCCTTGTCGGTAGAACCCTTGAAGGAAGGAACTTGGCCTTCTTCATAGGTTTCGGTGGTTTCTGCGCCGTCAACTATCCAGGTTACGGTGTAGGTTTCGGGTTCGGGATCGGGTTCAGCGCCTTCTTCAGCGATGTCAATGCTGATAGTGTCAGCGGTGAAGTAAATGTCCCATGCAACCCAGCAGTCCTGGAGGTTGATGTTTTCCTTGTACTCGATGGTAGCAGTACCAACTTCGTGAGCGATGAAGTATACTTCTACGGTGAAGGTATCGCCGATAGCTTCAACGATATCGTCGTATACAAGGCTGAGGTTGAAGTCTACGATTGTAGATTCGGTAGTATGGGTAGCTGCGGTCTTGAAGTTACTTGCGTCGGTCCAAGTATCAGCAGAGTTTGCGGTGCCTCTGGTTTCAACTATATCCATAGTGGAAACGTCAGCTGCCTTAAGAGTGATGTACTTGGTATCGATAGACATAGGAATTACGAAGCAGCCGGGGTTGCCGCTGCCTTCTTCGTATTCGGTGAAGGTGTAGGTTACGGTGAATTCTTCACCGGGTTTAACCTGGGAAGGAGCAGTAATGGAAACTGCACCGTTGGTAGTGGTACTGTCATCGGTGTTCATAACGCCAACGATAGTCTGAGTAGGAGCGGGTTCGGGATCGGGTTCAGCGCCTTCTTCAGCGATGTCAATGCTGATAGTGTCAGCGGTGAAGTAAATGTCCCATGCAACCCAGCAGTCCTGGAGGTTGATGTTTTCCTTGTACTCGATGGTAGCAGTACCAACTTCGTGAGCGATGAAGTATACTTCTACGGTGAAGGTATCGCCGATAGCTTCAACGATATCGTCGTATACAAGGCTGAGGTTGAAGTCTACGATTGTAGATTCGGTAGTATGGGTAGCTGCGGTCTTGAAGTTACTTGCGTCGGTCCAAGTATCAGCAGTGTTTGCGGTGCCTCTGGTTTCTACTATATCCATAGTGGAAACGTCAGCTGCCTTAAGAGTGATGTACTTGGTATCGATAGACATAGGAATTACGAAGCAGCCGGGGTTGCCGCTGCCTTCTTCGTATCCGGTGAAGGTGTAGGTTACGGTGAATTCTTCGCCTACGTTTACTTCGGTGGGAGCAGTAATGGTAACTGCACCGTTTGTGGTGGTACTGTCATCGGTGTTCATAACACCAACGATTGTCTGCTCTGCACTAACGAGAACAGGATATACAGACAGCAGAGATACCATCATCAGAACCGAGAGAATAAGCGCTAATGTGCGTTTTTTCATTAGGTTTCCTCCTGATTAATTTTTGTTTTTTGTTCGCTTTCCCAAAATTAAGCAAAACATACCCTTCTCCGTGCCTTTAACGCACGGAGCAGGAAATAATGAACGACCGCACAGGCTAAAATGCAGAAAACCCGACGGTTATACACTAGTATGTATACTAATAATACCCTAAATGTGCCGTTTTGTCAAGGGTTTTTGCGGCTAATTGTTGACTTTTCAGGCTTTTGTCTATTAATTTTTGTGCAAATTGACGTTTTTATTTTTCTGCAATCTTGCACAACAAACAGCGTTTATTTTTGTGCAACCTTACAAAACGACAGCCGTACATCGACAAAATACGCACATTATTACACATCTACGCTACATATTGTGCCGTAATGGAGTTAAATCCTCTATGCAAAATTAATAATGCGCAAAAAATAATCGTTGCTTTGCACAACTTTTCCTCACGATTGGCACATTTTTCCTTAGCTTTTCCACACGAAATCTTTGTTTTTCCACCTTTATTCCTGTTTTTTCCCCATGTTCCCCACAAAAAAGATGGCTTTTACGCAGCAAAAGCCCCGGTACGCTTACAATCTCCCCCCAAGAAGTCTGACGACTTCTTGGGAACCCCGACAAAAACGCCCCTCGCTTTGAAAAGCGAGGGGCGCAAATTGTTAAATTATATTATTTAACGTATTTGTTTAGCTAACTGCAGTGCTGAACTTAGCAAGTCTGCCCTTAGCAACGTTGAGAACCTGGTTGTAGTCGCCGCCGTTGATAACTGCGGAAGTAGGCTGTGCAACGTTAGCAGCAATGAGCTTTTCACCTGTGAAGGTAAGTCTGCCCTTAGCGCAGTTGAGAACCTGGTTGTAGTCTGCACCGGTAACATTACCGTCGTTGTTCATATCACCGAATACGATGATTATGCGGGTCTTGGAAACGCCGTTGATGGTAGAGGTTGCGATGCAAGTATTACCAACCTTAGAGGTGCCGGTTACAGCGGTGGTACCGTTTGCCTTGGTGATGGTGATGTTTTCATCAACAAAGAGTGCAGCAAAGTCGGTAGCAGTTACGCCTTGAGCCTTAAAGTAGATGTAATCGGTGGTTGCGCTTACAACTACGTTAGCGGTATCTGCGCCGTCAGCGAAAGTGAAGTGGTCAACAGCTACTGCAACTTCCTTGAAGGAAGCGGTAACGGTGGTGTCAACCTTGATAGCGCCGCTGGTTGCGGACCAAGCGTCAAATTCATAACCGTCAGCAGCTACTGCTTCGGGGAAGGTTACGGTGCTGAGGTCTGTGCCGTAAGCTACGGAAACAGAGGTGGTGCCGTTGAGGCTGCCGTTAGCGCCTGCTACGAAGGTTACGGTTACCATAATCTGTTCGTACTGAGCGGTTACGGTTATATCGCCTGCAACTGCTGTGAAGTCCTTATCCCAACCGGTGAAGTTGAAGCCTTCTACTGCGGGAGCTTCGGGAGCGGTAGCAGCGGTGCCGGCTTCTACGGTTTCGGTCTTAAGGGTTTCGCCGTCCTTATCAACGAAGGTTACTGTGTAGTAAACGGTTTCTGCAGGAACGGTGAAGGTAACGGGAGTGGACTTACCAACTTCGGTGGTGTAGGAAGGCATAGCGTCGGGGCCGAGGTAGGTAGCACCGAAGAGCTGTGCGTCGCCTATCCAGTCGGACTTCTGGCTATCATCAACGTCGAAGGTGAAGGTTTCGCCTGCATCGAAGGAACCGTCCTTAGCGCTGAAGTAGTATCTGAATATGATGTTATCCTTTACATATACGCCTTCTGCGATATGGTCATAGTTTTCGGTCAAGTAAGCGAGGCTGGTGTAGCCCTTACCGATGGTGTATGCGGAAGCAGCAGCTTCGGTATCGGTGGAGGGAACGCCGTCCTTACCAACGAGAGTACCGTCTTCAAGAACGTATGCATAAGCGGTAGCAGCGCCGGAAACAGCGAACTTTTCTACTTCGAAGGTGCCAACACCGGGGATGGTGGTGGTTTCGGTGTACTTAGGCCAGCTGTAAACAGGACCGGGCTTGGGGTTAGCGGTAGTACCGTTGAGTTGATCGTAAGTAACGAAGAGAGGAACGAGGTTTGTTTCGTCGAAGTAAAGCTTACCTTCGAAAGAGGTCAAACCGTAAGGATATTTAACATCGTCATGATCAACGAGGATGATATCAACTGCAAGATATTCGCCTACAGCGTAATCATTGTAATCGGGACCGTCGGGGTCAAATTCGCCTATCTGTGCGCTGAGCTCGAGTTCGAAGGTGGGCTCAAAGTAAGGATAGGGGTTAGCAGGATCTTCGGAAGTGGAAGGATCGGGTTCAGAACTGGAAGGATCGGGTTCAACGGGTTCTTCGCCCTTAATGTTGTAACCGGAAGCGCCGATGATTTCGATTTCGTCAATAACAAGTCTGTAAACAGTCTTGGGGATAACGATCTTTACGAAACGAACGTTGCCGGTGAGATCGCCAACAGCGTACTGGTTCTTATAGATAGCGTAGCTGTTAACGGTTTCGGTAACGGTACCTGCATATACGGTGGTTTCTGCGCCGTAAGTGCCGTTGTAGTCACCAAAGCTTACCTTGATGCCGTTAACCTTAGCGTAGTCAGCTGCATAGCCGTCTTCGCCGTCGCCAGCGTGACGGTAGTAGTTAAGAACGATTTGGTCGATGTCGCCGTAAACTGCAGCGAGGTCGAATATAAGTTCTACCTGGTTGATGGTGTTGTATGCTTCGGAACCGAGGATAGCAACCCATTCGGTAGAGTTGTTTACGTTATCGGTAGCGTAAACGCCGTTGTTGAGTTCGCCCTTACCGTACTTACCAGCTTCTGTGAAGGATGCGTCACCGTTGGAAGAAGAGGTCCAAGGATATGCACTGGTGTTTGCACCGTACTGGTAGTAGCCGTTGGGTGCATAGTTGGTAGCGGTGGTGGAAGTGATAACTGTAGGATCAGCAGTGATGCTGGATTCTTCTTCAGAAGAAGATTCAGGAATTTCGGGAACGGTAGCAGTGCCGCCTACCCAGAATTCGTCAAAACCGGACTGATACTTGGTCTGAGTCCAAGTGAACTGGATGTACTGTGCAGAAACTGCAGAGTTGAATACATAGGAAATGTCATAAGACTTTTCGTCAGCAGCGAGAGCCTGTACTTCGGTGTAAGTAACGTCAGTATAGGTAAGGCCGTCTGCAGAGGTCTTAATAACAACGCTGGTGGGAAGTGCGTAGGAACCGGAATCAACCTGAACGGGAACGTTGTAAAGTGTAACGTACATAACGTCAGACTTAGAAGCGGTCATAGTAAGGTTGATGGTATGGGTTGCGCCTGTACCCTGAACAGCTACGGTTCTGTAAGCTGTACCAAGGTTGGAGCCGTCGCCTTCATAACCGTCGGTAAGCCAGTTACCGTCAGCATTGTCCATGTTTTCCTTATAGGTAGGATCGCTTTCGGTGCCGTCTGTACCAACCTTAACGATGGTGTAGGTGCCGCCGTAAGCATAGTTGCCGTCTACGAGAGTAGGATCGGGAATATCAACAACTTCTGCAGCGGTGCCGGTAGAAGCGTAGTTGCGGATAGCGATTTCGGAAAGACCAACGTAGTACTTCTCAGAAACGAAGGTGATCTTTACGTATCTTGCAGATGTAGCGGTAAAGTTGAACGCATAGCTCTTAACACCGGCAGTAGTATCTGCCAAAGTATAGCCTGAAGTGTGGCTATAAACGTTGTTGTAAGTAGCGTTGTCAGAGCTTACATCAACGGAAGCGGAGATTATGCCGCCGTAACTGCTGCCGTTGTTGAAAAGGGAAAGATAAACGCTGGAAACGTCTGTCTTAACTGCACCGAGATCGTAGGTGATAGCAAAAGTAGCTGTGGTACCTGCCAATCTAACGGTTTCGCCATAAGCGGAAACTTCAGCGCCGTCAGTCAAGATTGTGAGAGCACCTTGAGCGGTTGCGTCGTAGTCTGCGCCGCCCTTAGTAACTGTAAGGGGGGTAAGACCGGAAGCATAGTTAGTGTCAGCAGCGCCAACCATCATGGGGAACGCAGCGAAAAGGCTGAGAACCATCATAACGGCAAGAAGCATAGACACGCGACGAGTAGAATTTTTCATGCATCTTCCTCCTGATTTCATGATTTTTTCTGCATTTTTTCGGCCAGTACACGCCCTGCGATTTCCTGCGGTTCGGGAAAGCGTTTTACGAGCCCGTGGGAGCACACAAGATATGTACCGACCACCCGAGAATGCTACCTTTTGTAGGCAAACCCGAGCGCTGGGGATAATATTCTATTCTTGTAAATGATTATAGTCCAAAAATACAGGCGTGTCAAGCCTTTTTTGTAAAAAATGTGATATAGAATAGCCGTTATTTTGCCCCTTGTATACAATGTGCACAATAACAAAAAGGCAGTTTTGTGCAACCCAACAAAAAGGTGAATTTTTATGCAAAAACCAAGGAAAACAAATGAAGCTTTTCGGTGCGTTTCGCACCGAAAAGCCTCATTTTCTCTTATCTCTTATCTTTTATCTTTTATCTTTTATCTAATCACATCGTCGCCCCAACGTCTTCCGACCACGGCTTTACCTCGCTTAACACCTTAAGCTTGTAGAACTTGCCCTGCTTTGCCATAAGCTCGTCGTAGGTGCCCATTTCCACAGCCACACCGTCCTCCATAACAATAATGCGGTCGGCGTTGCGGATGGTGGAAAGTCGGTGAGCGACCACAAAGGTCGTGCGGTTTTTTACAAGCCCGTTTATTGCCTGCTGCACCAGATACTCGGAATAATTGTCCAGTGCGCTGGTAGCTTCGTCAAGTATAAGTATCTCGGGGTCACGGATTATTGCACGGGCGATGGAGATACGCTGCTTTTGACCGCCGGACAGCTTGTCGCCGTGCTCGCCTATAACGGTTTCTACGCCGTGGGAAAGTCGGGGCAGAAATTCATCGATATTGGCAAGCCCCGTTACACGTGCCAGCTCCTTGGGGCTGACGTGCGCCATACCGTAGGTTATGTTGTCCTTTACAGTACCCGTAAACAGTATACTGCTTTGGGGAACAACGGAGATGTGGTGACGATAGGATGAAAGGTTAAGGGTCTTTATATCCTTGCCGTCGATAAGCACCTGCCCCTCGGTGGCGAGAAGGAAGCCGATGATCATATTCATCACCGTGCTTTTGCCGGAGCCCGATGCACCGACGAAGGCGATGCATTCCCCTGCTTTAGCGGTAAACGAAAGTTTTTTGATCACGTCTTCGTCGCCGTCGGGGTAACGGAAGGACACGTTTTTGAATTCTATGTCGCCCTTCAGCTCTTTTATCCTTTGCTTGCCTCGGTTGTCCTCCACCTTATCGGACAGGACTATTTCGGACACGCTCTTTATAGACTCCAGCCCTTTGGTAAGCTGTGGATAGATATTAACAAGGTTTTGGACGCTGTTGCTTATGGAGGTGAAATAGGTCTGGAAGATTACTATGTCACCTGCAGGAAGGTAGCCCTTTATGGCGAGGAATGCGGTGAATAACAAGCACAAAGCGCTGAGCAGGTGGCTTATTACCCAGGTGATAGAGCCGAAATAGGCGTTGGTCTTATCCAGCATCAGCCCGCTTAGCTTAAGCTTTGTTATGTTTTCCTCTAAGTTGTGTATTTCCAGTGACTCTAAGCCGTGGGCTTTGGTTACGGGTATCATCTCCAGCATTGTGGCGACCTTGGCGGAGATATCCTCTGACTCTTTACGGAAATGCCTATTGGTCTCCCTCATGCGCTTGTTGAACACACGGACAAGGATGACGTTGACGGGCACCACCGCCAAGAAGAACAGAGCAACGAGAGGGCTTTTGTATATGGTTATGCCCATGGACACCGCAATGCCGATAATGCTGGGCAGTACGCTTTTTATAAGCTGAGCGTTGAGGAACTCTATTGCCTCCACGTCACGCATAAACTTGGACTGTACTCTGCCCGACTCTATCTCCTTGTGATATGAGATGGAAAGGTGCTGCAGCTTTTTAATTAAGGTGTTGCGAAGGCCTGCGCCTACGGTGCGAAGCATAGAGTCGGTGTATCGGGCATACATAACGTGCATAGGGATGTTTTGCAAGAGAAGCACCAGCAGGATGCCCATATACATCCACACCTTGCCCATTACTTCGTTGCCGTCCGTAACGGCGTTGATGATGGATGCGGTTATTACGGGGATGACCCATACGGGACTTGCCTTTACTATATAATATAAGGAAGAAATATATATCTTGCGGCGGTTTTCCTTAAGCAGCTTTTTTAAAACTCTGCCGCCGCCGCCCGTATGCTTAGGGTCGTCCTCAAACAAGCTTTGATAATCGGGAATATAGCTTTCGTCCGTTTTTTTGTGTTCCATAGCCTTTTATCCTTTACCCGTAAGTTTTTTGTGGTACTCCAGCGCGGCGCTTTCCGTCTTGTTGTTGCCGTACTCGTAGTACACACGGTCCTTTATTCCGTCGGGAAGATACTGCTGTTTTACATAGTGGTTCGGATAATCGTGGGGATACTTATAGCCCTGTGCACGCTTCTCTCCCTCTCCGTCGGCGTGTACGTTTTGCAAATGACGGGGGATGGGGCCCGCAAGCCCTGCGGATATATCCCTGTACGCCTTGTCATAGGCCATATAGGCGGAGTTGGACTTTGGCAGAGTTGCCAGATATATCGCCGCCTCTACAAGGGGCAGGCGTGCTTCGGGCATACCAAGGCGGTGCGCCGACTCTACACAGGCGTTGACAACCGCCACCGCCATAGGAGCGGCAAGCCCTATATCCTCGCTGGCGGCGCAGAGAAGTCTGCGGCAGACGGCGGCAAGGTCACCCCCCGTAAGGGCACGGCACAGATAATGGACTGCGGCGTCGGGGTCGCTTCCCCTTATAGACTTGTGCAGGGCGGAAAGACAGTCAAAGTGCTGGTCGCCGCCACGGTCAAAGTACAGTCCTGCCATTGCGGCAAGCTCTTCCGCCACGGACTGTTCCAGCTTTTCACCGCAGGAGAAATAGACGCTTTCCAAAAGCCCAAGGGATTTTCTTACGTCACCGCCTGATGAACGTGCAATGTTCAAAAGCAGCTCATCGTCTGCGGTCTTCTCCTCATACTCCTCACAAAGAAGCTTAAGCCCACGCCTTAGCACCGGGACTATATCCTCGGCGGAGACGCTTTTAAACTCGAAAACCGCAGAGCGGGACAGCAATGCGGGATATATACAAAAGAAGGGGTTATCCGTGGTGGAGCAAATAAGGGTTACTCTGCCGTCCTCCACGTATTCCAGCAAGGACTGCTGTTGCTTTTTATTAAAGTACTGGATTTCGTCGATATACAGCAGGATGCCGCCCTGTCCTGCCAAGGTGCCGCCTGCGGCAAGTGCCGCCTTAATGTCACTAAGCGATGCGGTGGTGGCGTTTATCCGTTGCAAAAACTTGTCGCTTTTTCGGGCGATGATATCCGCAACCGTGGTTTTGCCCGTGCCGGGCGGGCCGTAAAACACCATAGAAGGGCAGTGGCCTGCGGCGAGCATACGGCGCAGGGGGCTGTTCTCACCAAGCAGATGGCGCTGACCGGCAACGCCGTCAAAATCCTTTGGGCGGGCTTTGTCTGCCAATGGCATAGGGCACGCCTCCTTTCTGTGTGTAGTATATCACTTTGAGAGGAGAATTGTCAATACTAATAAAAGGTTGACAAAAGCCGCAGGAACTGTTAAAATACCTCCTATAAAGGGGTGTTTTTAAGATTATGACGGCTTTAGTTACAAAACAGGTTATTTCCTTATTTATAATAATGATTATAGGCTACCTTGCGTCGGGCATCGGCTTTTTTGACAAGCGCACAGCCGACGGGGTAAGCAAGCTGGTTGTGTACGTTACCAACCCCCTTGTTATTTTTATGGCGTTTATGCAAAACGGCGGCGGCAGAATGGGTGAGATGGTCACAATCGTAGGCTGTAGTGCCGCTATACATATAGTTGCCACAGTGCTTGCGTCCTTCCTTTTCAAGGGCAGACCCGCTAAGGAGGCGAAGGCGCTTAGGTTTTCCCTTATCTTCTCCAACTGCGGCTATATGGGCTACCCTCTGCTTAGCGCTATGTTCCCCAAAAACGGCATGTTCTACGGTGCGTGCTACGTGCTGTTCTTTACGGTTTATATGTGGACGGCAGGTGTATTTATGCTGTCCTCCGGCAAGCAGGGCAATATAAGAAAGGCGTTTATCAACCCCGGCATTTTAGCGGCGGTTTTGGGCCTTGTGTTCAGCTGGCTTGGCATAGGTCTGCCTGCGGCACTAAGCACCGCTTTAAGCTCTACTGCCAACCTTACCTTCCCCTTGGCTATGCTTGTTTTGGGCTGTATGCTTAAGAACGCACCCTTGGGTCAGCTTATAGGCAATACGGCGGCTTACGTTACCGCTTTTGTAAAGCTTATACTTATACCCCTTGGGGTGCTTACCGTTTGCGGCATATTTAAGGTTGCCGCAGGTACTACCTATATTTGCGTAATTATGGCATCCACCCCCGTTGCGGCAAAAGCGCCCCTTCTTGCAGGCAACTACGGGGCGGACAGGAATGCAAGCCTTGCGGCGGTGGCAATATCCACGGTGGCTTGCGTGTTTACCATACCCCTTATGCTTTGGATAACCAAAGCCGTGGTGGGTGTTTAAGGAGGGAAACAGATGGGTATAATAGTTGGTATAGACGTTGGCGGCAGCACCACGAAGATCGCAGGCGTTAAGGACGGGGCGGTAATCTCCCCTATGATGACCCGTGCCACCGACCCTGTTGCCTCTCTTTACGGGGCGTTCGGCAAGTTCACCTCTGCCAACGGAATAGCCCTTAGCGACATAGACAAGCTGGTTGTAACAGGTGTGGGCAGTGTTTTTGCAGGGAACGAGATTTTTGGGTTGCCTGCGGTACACGCAACGGAGTTTGTGGCAATAGGCAAAGGCGGCAGTTACCTTTCCGGTTTGGAGAAGGGCATTGTTGTAAGTATGGGCACAGGCACGGCGCTTGTGTATTTTGATAAAAACGGTGCGGCACATCTGGGCGGCACGGGCGTGGGCGGCGGTACGCTGGTGGGGCTTTCCAAAAAGCTTATCGGCACCACGGACGTTAAGGCTATAGAGGAATTGGCAGAGAAGGGCAATGTAAACCTTATTGACCTTTCCGTTAACGACCTTACGGCAAAGGACATAGGGCCTACCCTTTCCGCATCGATGACGGCGTCAAACTTCGGTAAGATAGGCGACCTTGTACGCAGTGAGGACATTGCGGCAGGTATAATCAATATGATATACGAGACCGTGGCGGTAGTTGCCCGATTTGCGGCAAGCGCACGGGATGTAAAGGATATTGTGCTGACGGGCAGACTTTCCGCCCTTAAAAGCGCAAAAGAGGCATTTAAAATTCTTGGCGAGACCTTTGGGGTTAACTTTATCATCCCCGAAAACAGCGAATATGCTACCGTAATAGGTGCGGCGCTTACTTGCTACGAGAGGTAGAAATATGATAAACGTAGGATACAGCAAAAAGCTGTTTGCCATACTGCTTGACATAGCAAAGGGCAAGCGTGACCTTAAGGAGTACGCCGCCGAAAGCGGAATAAGCCACGTACAGCTTAAAAAGTTCAGCCTTTGCAAGCAAAACGGGCCACCCACGCCCAAGCTTTTGGCAAAGCTGGCATCGGTAGCCCAAAACGGCATCACTTATGAGGATTTTCTTTCTATTTGCGGTTACAGGGAGGACGAGGTCCTTACCTCACGCATTGACCCGCTGTGCTTCAAGGCGGAAAAGCTTAGCCCTGCTAAGCACAAGTTTTTGGAGGATTTTGCGGACTTTTTGGCTAAAAGAGGCTAAAAGAACAAGATAAGCGCTAAGGCTATAAGTATAATATCGTTGTCGGGGTCGCCGTCCATAAGTATAAGTATTGCGATGGCGATAATAAGCAGGTCTTCCATATCAAAGTGGGCAAAAAGCCCCTTTTTGCCCTTGGCAAGGGCAGGCACTGCCTCCTCCTCGCGGGGCGGCGGTGTTTGAAGGCGGTTTTCCTCAAAGCTGCGCTCCAGCTCTCTGAGGCTGCCGTCGGACTCTATACCACGGTCGTAGCCACGGCTGTACATGGGAGAGTTGCTCCTTTCATATCTTTTTGATGGTTTTGTAGGCGTTAGCCACGGAGATGGCACTGCGTGCCGCATCCAGCTTTTTTCGGCGGCTTTCCTTTAAGAAGGGTGCCAGCGCCGCCAGTAAGGCCAAGCCCTTATCCCCCTGCATAGGCATTGCCTGTGGGGTAAAAACGGGTTGCGGCTCAGGCGATTGCGGGGGCTGTGCCCCCTGCACAAGGGCGGCTATCTGTTCCATAAGCTCCTTGTTGCCAAGGACGCTTTGCAGTTTGTCATCCATTTATACCCCGCCTTTCCAATGTCTTATATATTTGTTCCGATTTTTCCTTGCCCGCACGGTTGATAAGAGCTTCTATATCCTTGCTGTCCATACCGGAGATAAGCTTTTTAAGCTTTTCGGGGTTCTCGGTAAGACGGGCGGTGCGTTTGGGGTCTGCCCCAAGGACGCCTGTAATTTGGCTGACCAGACCGCACAGCTCCTTATCACTAAGTTGGTTTAGGTCTTTAAAGTTGCTCATAGTTTACTCCTTTTTTACAGTTTATGCCTAAGTTTAAGGCTTTATTACGGAGGTTTGGTATGAATTTGTGTAAGCCCTACAGAAGTACTTTGCAGGCTGTGTTTATAATAGCGTTCACCGGAGCGTTTACCCTGCTTTCGGCACTTATGGCAGGGTTTTACCCCCAAATCTCCCTGCTTTTCAAGGTGCTTGCGGGGGTAGCTATAGGTGTTGGTTTTTTGCTTATATACCGCTACACGGTTATGGAATTTGAGTATTGTCTTGAAGGGGATATTCTGTCGGTGCGCCGTTCCGGCGGCTTTGGCTGGCGCACGGTGTTTTCCTTAAAGCTGACGGGGGATGTTATCATTACCACCCAAAAGAGGCTTTGCAAAACCGAAAAAGCAAGGGGCGTAAGCCACAGACAAAACCTCTCTGCCGCCTGCGCCTACGTCATATACGAGCAGGCAGGTAAAAAGCGGTATATGGAATTTGAGCCCAACCGGATTTTTTACAAGCTTGTGCGTGACAGGATAAACAAAGAAAACAAGTAATACCAAATAAGTATGGAAGCTTTTCGGTGTAAACCCACCGAAAAGCTTCTTATTTCTTGCTTATTACATCTTGAATTTTTTACCCAAGGGTAGGCAACCCATCCTCTGCTTCACCGTATACGGCGTTAAGCTTCTCCCAAGTCAGCGGGCCGACGATACCGTCCACCGCAAGCCCGTAGGCGCTTTGGAAGGCGTAGACAGCATCCCTTGTATTTACGCCGAAAATACCGTCCGCCTCTACGGCAGGCACGGCAGAGTTGTAGCGGTTTATAACCCTGAGCAGCTCTTGAATATAATACACATTGTCCCCTCTGCTTCCCCGTTGCAGGGGCGCACCGGGATAGGGTCTGGGCCAGCCCGAAACCTCCCCGCCCACGGTCGGACCGGGGAACTGAGTTTGCCTCACCTCGTTATAAAGGTTTGTAATATCGTTCCAGGTGGCTTCGTCCACTCTGCCGCTTTGTGTTAACCCGAAGATACCCTGCAGTACCCTTACGGCGTTTTCCGTTTCCGTATCATATATGCCGTTAAGTGTCAGCGTTGGCACCTGCGGAAACTGCCCCGACCGTGATATGGCGTTTATGTACCACTCCATCCTAAGAACGTTTGGCCCTCTGTCACCTATTATAAGCTCGTTACCGGGATACTGCCCTTCCTGAAACTCTTCCCCCTCGCTTTCCAGCTCTGCCAGCTTTTTAACGGCGTTGTAAATATACAGGATGCGGTACCAGGTGTCCCTGTCCACCGTGCCGTTTTCGGGCAGCCCGAAGGTCTGCTGAAAGATGCGCACAGCTCTTTCCGTATCGTCGTTATAGACCCCTTCGGGCAGGGTGATAAAGGGTATGGCAGGGTAGTTTATGGCAATGCGGTTAAGGCGGTTCTGCACCGTCAGCACATCTGCGCCCGCACTGCCCCCGGAAAGAGGCGTACCGCTGTAGCTGTCGGGGTCTTCCTCCACCACCGTGCCCTGCCGTATCTCCGTGTTCTGTCCGTAATAGTAACGGACTATCTCCAAAGAGTCGTAGCCTTGATTTGCCAGGTCAACCGTGCCCCATTGGGAAAGCCCCGTGCAGGCACTGCGTACCCCGTCACAAAACTGAGCAAAGATAGGCTCTATAAAACCTTGCCGTGCTATGTAATTATCGAAGATCTCGTCCACTATGCGCTCTACATTGGCGAAGATCTCTCTCCTGTCCACAAAGTACTGGTCAAAGGCAGGAGAGGCGGAAACGTCGAAGTCATAGCCTTGGGACGGGTACCACTCGGTATAAATACGGTTAAGGATAAGGCTTACCTCGGCGTTGATGTTGGCTATAAGGGACTGGTCCGGC
The DNA here is from genome assembly GCA_015064945.1 of Oscillospiraceae bacterium. Classification (GTDB taxonomy): domain Bacteria; phylum Bacillota; class Clostridia; order Oscillospirales; family CAG-382; genus SIG636. The sequence goes on from SVRF01000018.1 coordinate 18,185, forward strand.
CAAGTGGGGTAAATCTCGCTGCTGGCAACGTTTTTTACGTACTCTATAAAAGGAACGGTAACATTTACGGCGTTGGAATTGGGCGGCCCCAAATGAACGGTAACGTTTTGCGGGATGACCACGGGACGGTTATCGGCGGCGGCAAAGACCGTGGCGGCACGGGCTCCGTCGCTTGGCATATTGGGATACATAAACAGCCCGTGGGGCGATTGGTTGACAATATCCTCGGTTTTGCCCTCTGCATCCTCAAGACGCACCATATCATAGCGGCAAAGGCTTTCTATACCGTCAAAGACCTGCACACCGTAAACGGTTATGGAAACGTAGCCGGGCAGGCTTATGCGCAGATCGTACACCGCAAAGGGCCGCACAGGCGGATTAGGGGTAAGGGACAGACTTTTCGGCGGCGCAGGAACCACTGCACGGGCAACCCCATTTTCGTCAGTGATAAGGCGCTCGCCCCTGTTAAGTATCTCCACCGTAGCGCCCGAAAGCCTAAGCCGCCCCTCCATGTGGGTAAGGCGCACCACAATAGTACCCCTTGCCCCCATATAATTATTCATATAGCAATCACCTCTTTTACAGTATATGCCCCTATTGACAAGGTAGTGCTTTTTTGCTATACTTTACCTGTAAAGAATATAAAACGGCGGATGAAGTGTAATATTCACTTCTTGTCGAAGAAAAAGCTTTTCTTTGGGGATAAGGAAATCGTGGTGAAATTCCACAACAACAGCCATTACCGTTACAGTCGGAATGCTTATCCCGCCGTTAAATGCAAACGCACCCTTGGGCAAGTCGAAGGGGGCGGCATTACAGAAAAGCGCACGCTGTTACAGGGGGCAGGTGGGCTTGTGGGTGTTTTGCCGACCTTTTTTCGAAGAAGGGCGGCTTTTGTTTATTCTTTTCGCAATAAAAAGACGAAAAGGAGAAAAAATTATGACAAAATCAGCAAAGCTTTTATCCCTGATCTTATGCTTGACCTTATCCCTCGGCATCCTTGCCGCCTGCGGTAAGGAAGAAGAAAAAGGCACAGACGGCATTTGGGCGAACGCCAAATATACCGAGGATGCCACCGTGGGCGAAGGTGCAAAAACCGTAAAGCTTAAGATAGAAGCGGAAGGCAAAAGCATAACCCTTACCGTAAAGACCGATGCGGACATCCTTGGAGATGCGCTTGTTTCCTACGGAATAGTAGAGGGCGATGACAGCGAGTTTGGGCTTTACATCAAAAAGGTTAACGGTATAAGCGCCGACTTTGACACAGACGGTTACTACTGGGGCTTTTACCAAAAGGGCGAATATATGATGAGCGGTGTTGACAGCACCGAGATAAAGGGCGGAGAAGAGTTTGAGCTGGTACGCACAAAGGGATAAAAAGCTAAGCCTTAGGGAGATGGTAATATTCTCTATGTTTGCCACCCTTATGCTTATATCCAAAAAACTGCTGGAGTGGGCACCAAACATACACCTGCTGGGTATGTTCACTATTCTGCTAACGGTATGCTACCGCAAAAAGGCACTTATTCCCCTGTATTTATACGTGTTTTTAAACGGACTTATAGAAGGCTTCAGCCTGTGGTGGGTCCCCTACCTGTATATTTGGACCATCCTTTGGGGCGCGGCGATGCTTTTGCCGAAAGACATAAAACCAAGGCGTGCCGCTTTTGTGTACCCATTGCTATGCGGTCTGCACGGCCTCGCCTACGGAGCGCTGTACGCACCTGCCCAAGCTTTAATGTTCGGGTTTGATTTTAAGACCACGCTGGCTTGGATATCGGCAGGTCTGCCCTTTGACGTGATACACGGCATAGGGAATTTTGCGGCGGGTATGCTGGTCTTACCCCTTAAAAAGGTAATAGACAGACTGAAATAAGAAAAAAGCTTTTGGGGCGTTGCTCTAAAAGCTTTTTTTCTATTGACAACGCCCTTGCCGAGGTGTATAATAATTCCGTATCATAATGTTTTGGAGGGACCCACATGAAAAAGTTAGGTTATGTATTATTGGCCGTTTTGCTTATCTCCTGCTTGGTTTTTGTTGCAGGCTGTAACAAAGAACCCGAAGGCGGCGAGATAGTGTCCAAGGACGGCAGCTATTCTTTGAAATACAGTATGTACGGTAGCGGCGGTACTGTTGCCGTTACAGGTATAAAGGGCAACGCCCCCGAAAAGGTAGAGATACCTGCGTTGGTTGACGGCATTGCCATTACCCATATTTATGACGAGTGCTTTGAAGGCGAAACTGCTATTAAAGAGCTTGTGTTGCCTTACACTCTCCAAGGTATAAGAGCCGGCGCTTTTAAGGGCTGTATCAACCTTACCACCATCACCACCGTAAATGAAGACGGCAGTACCGTAAACGGTCTGCCTGCATCTGTTACCGAAATAGGCGAAGGCGCTTTTCAGAACTGCGCTTCCTTGGTTATGGAGATTAAGGACAGCGACTTTACCGTTGGCGACGTTGCTTTCTACGGCTGTGAAGGTATCACCGCTGTTGAGCTTGGCAGCAGCTCCATAGGCTTTGAAGCTTTCAAGGGCTGTACCGGTATCAAGAGCGTTACCGTTTCTGCCAAGAACATCGGCGAAGGTGCGTTCAGCGGCTGTGTTAACGTTGAAACCCTCAAGCTTAACGCAGGTGTTGAAAACATCGGCAAGACCGCGTTTAACGGTTGCGGCCTTGTTACCGAGCTTGTTTTGCCCGAAGGCGTAAAGACCGTGGGCGAAGGCTCTTTTTATGACTGCAAGAACATTGAAAAGCTTGACCTTGGCAAGACTCTTACCTCCATCGGCGGTGCCGCATTCTATAACTGCGGCAAGATTACCTCCCTTACCCTGCCCGAAACATTGGAAAGCATAGGCTTTAACGCATTCCACAGCTGTGCAGGCATTACCGAGGTTGTAACTCCTGCTTCTCTTACCGCTATAGGCGACGGTGCTTTCCTTAACTGCACAGGCATAACAAAGCTTAGCCTTGCAGAAGGGCTTACCTCCATCGGCTCCAACGCATTTATGGGTTGTGCCGGCGTGACCGAGCTTACCATTCCCCAAAGCGTTGAAACCATAAATACCGGCGCATTCAGCGGTTGCGGATTTGACAGCATTGCCGTTTACAAGGGTCTTAACGAGTATGGCAACGGCGCATTCTACGGCTGTGACTCTCTTAAGAAGGTTGTTCTTAACAGCGGTATTGAAGAACTTGTAGCCGATGCCTTTGCAGGCTACGATCAGGTAACCGAGTTTGTTCTTCCCGAAGGTATCGTTAAGATAGGTAAGGACGCATTTAAGAACACCGGCTACTACAACGATGCCGCAAATTGGGATAACGGCACTGTTCTTTACGTAGGCAACTACCTTATCGCCGCAAGGGCTGAAGACGAAGGCGAAGCACTTGCAATAAGCGGCGACTACACCGTAAAAGAAGGCACACTTTGTATAGCAGACGCCGCATTCAACGGCTGTGAAAAGCTTACCGGCATCACCGTAAGCGACAGCGTTAAGTATATAAACGGCAGCGTATTCAACGGCTGTACTGCGCTTGTAAACGCAAACCTGGGCAACGGCGTTGAGACCATTGGTGAAAACCTCTTTAAGGGCTGTGAAGAGCTTGCAAGCGTTTCCATCCCCGACAGCGTTACTACCCTCGGTGCTTCCGCATTTGAAGGCTGTGCTTCCCTTACAAACGTAACCATCGGTAACGGTCTTACCTCCCTTGCCGCAAACAGCTTTAAGGAATGTTCCTCTCTTACTTCCATAGTTCTTCCCAACTCTGTAGTAAGCCTTGAAGACAGCGTATTCGAAGCTTGCTTTGACCTTTCCTCCGTTACTATGAACGGTGTTGAAAGCATCGGCGACAAGGCATTCCTCAACTGCGAAAGTCTTAGAAGTCTTGCGCTCGACAACGTTGTATCCCTCGGCGCTTCCGCGTTCAAGGGCTGTACCGCATTCAATACAGTAAGCCTTTCCACAGGTCTTGAAAACATCGGAGAAGACGCATTTACCGATACCGCTATATACAACAACAACGCAAACTGGACTGACGGCGTATTCTACATCAACGGTCAGTACCTTATAAAGGCAGGCGCTGACACTGCAGGCGACATCACCGTTCCCGACGGCGTTACCTTCATCGCAAGCAGCGCACTTGCCAACTGCACAGAGGTTACTTCCGTAACCATCCCCGACAGCGTTACCGCTATTGGCTCTTCCGCATTCTTCGGTTGCTCCGGTATGACTAAGGTTACCATCGGCGCAGGCGTTGTTCAGATAGGTGACAAAGCGTTTAAGGATTGCAGCAAGCTTACATCCGTTACCCTTCCCGCTTCCGCCACCACTCTTGGCGAGGCTGTGTTTGACGGTTGTTCCGCTTTGACCACCGCAAAGCTTCCCTCTGTTACCGAGCTCCCCGGCAGTACCTTTAAGGGCTGTGCAAAGCTTGATACACTTACCCTTGCAGAAGGTCTTAAGTCCATCGGCAACTACGCATTTGAAGGTTCCGCAATAACCGAGTTCAGCTTCCCCGAAGGCTTTGAATACATCGGTACTCAGGCGTTCCAGAACTGCGCTTCTCTTGAAAAGGTAAGCGGACTTATCAACGTTGCACTTATCGATAAAAACGCATTCGGCGGCGCTAAGTTCTATGAGAACTATGCTAACTGGGACGGCGACCACATCCGTGATACCGAAACCGAACAGATTACCACCATCCTCGGCGGTATAACAATGGATGGCAACAAGCTTCTCCTTGCGGTTAGAGGCGACACCACCGGCACCTACAAGTTCAACAAGAACGTTACCACCGTTGCCGCTTACGCATTTGAAGGCTGCGGTAAGATAAACAGCATTTGGATGCCCGCAAGCGTTAAGGACCTTCCCGCTACCGCACTTCAGGGTCTTATGGCACTTCAGACCATCAACTTTGAAGGTACTGAGGAGCAGTGGAATACCATTGTTGAAGCTATGGACGCAGAAATAGCAGAGACCCTTGGTCTCGGCACAAAGATAACCGTAAACTTCGGCGTTGCAGAACCTGCAGATGACGAAATCGTTGAGGAAGAACCCTCCACCGAAGAAAGCGGCGAAGCTTCCGCAGAAGTTTCCGAATAATTAAAGCAACACAAACGGGGCGCAAATCGGTGTTATTCTTAACGGAGAATTTGAAAGTGTACTCACTTTCCGTTAAGAACCAGCTTCGCATTTGTATGTACAAACGCACTTGAGCAGTAGCCCAAACCCACAAGCAACAGAAAAGAGAAGACTCGTTAATATACGAATCTTCTCTTTCTTTTTGTCTGTTAAGTAATATGCTGACTGTCGTCAGCGTGATATTTTCACTTTGCGAAAGTGATATGAAACCTATAGGTTTCGTGATATTCTATTCGCCATAAACTGTCCGCAGGACAATATCACTATGCGTAGCATAATATCACTGCGAAGCGATACAACTCGCCGTAGGCGAATAGAGTTGCGTGATACTCCGCTTGGAGTATCACGCTAAAGCGACCCGTTGTTTTTGTCTGATAATCACCCCAACAACAAAAACGACAGGGATACCTTGGTAACTTTCCCCTGTCGTTTATTATTTTTGATAGGTTTCGGCGGGAGTAAACCCCCGCCCTACGAACTATCCGATATGTCTTACCTAATGATTGCGTTTTACCTACTTCGTATACAGCTTGTCCAAATGCCAACGCATAGGATTTTCGTAAATGTATCTTGCGACCTCTTCATAGTCTGCCCTGCCACGTATAACGTGCTCGTAAAATGAAGTCTGAAAAACCTCTTCCTGCGGGCACAGCTTTCTGCACGCTTTAGTTGTAAGTGACTTGTATGCGCAAACTATATCCGATATGGTAGGGCGGGGGTTTACTCCCGCCGTTTGATGGCTTAAGATAAGGACTGCGTGTATATGATTAGGCATAATAACGTATTTGTCTATTTCTAAACACGGATACCTTTTTTGAAGCAACAGCAATTGCTCTTCTGCAATTTTTCCGTATTCGGTATACTGAATTTCGGCAGGAGTAAGCCCCCGCCCTGCAACCACCTTAGACAATATACATCTTCTGTTATATGTACAAATTGTTATGTAATATGCGCCCAAACTGCCGTAATCGTAGCATTTAAGACGTGGATGCTTTCTTTTTGGAAGTTTGCTTTCCATTATTACACTCTTCTGCTGAACCTTTCAACCGCTTCTTTCTTGAAGCTCGTCCAGGTGCCGTTGGCTATTGCTTCACGTATCTGCTCCATAAGCCTGTTATAGAAATACAAATTGTGGTACACGCAAAGGCGCATTGCAAGAAGCTCCCTTGCCTTGAACAAATGCCTTATATATGCACGGCTGTAGGTGCGGCACACCTTACAGTCGCAATGGGGGTCGATGGGCAGAGGGTCCAGCTTAAACTTGTTGTTGTTAAGGTTAAGCAGACCGTCGTGGGTGAAAAGGTTGCCGTGGCGTGCATTACGGGAGGGCATTACGCAGTCAAAAAAGTCTACCCCTCTGTCAACCGCTTCAAGAATATTGATAGGCGTGCCCACGCCCATAAGGTAACGGGGCTTATCCTCAGGCATATGAGGCTCTACCGCCTCGATAATGCGGTACATCTCGTCCGCACTTTCACCAACGGCAAGGCCGCCGATAGCGTAGCCGGGCAGGTCAAATTCCCTAATCTGCTTCATGTGTTCTATACGCAAATCCTCGTAAATACCGCCCTGATTTATACCGAACAAAAGCTGGTCACGGTTGATGGTCTCCTCAAGAGAGTTAAGCCGTTCCATCTCCTTAATACAACGGTCAAGCCAGCGGGTGGTGCGCCTTATGGATTTACCTATATAGCTTTTCTCCGCCGTGGAAACACAGCACTCGTCAAAAGCCATAGCTATAGTGGAAGCGATTTTGGACTGTATCTGCATACTCTCCTCGGGGCCCATAAAAATACGGGTGCCGTCGAAGTGAGATGCAAAGGTCACACCCTCCTCTTTGATGTTGCGAAGCTGAGACAGTGAGAACACCTGAAAACCGCCGCTGTCCGTAAGCACGGGCTTTTCCCAATTGAAAAACTTGTGGATGCCCCCAAGCTGATAGATAACATCCTCGCCGGGGCGCACGTGCAAATGGTAGGTGTTGGAAAGCTCTACCTGACAGCGGATCTCACGCAGGTCGTCGGTAGAGATGCCGCCCTTAACTGCGGCAGAGGTGCCCACGTTCATAAAAACGGGGGTCTGTATATCGCCGTGGACGGTGGAAAAGGTGCCAAGCCTTGCACTGCCCTCTTTTTTATGTAAAGTAAACTTAGCCATTTGTGCCTCCTTATCGGTCAAACCATTTATCTACATCCCTGCGCAAAAACATCTTTGCCACAGGTCTGCCGTGGGGACAGTACTTTATACTGCCGTCGGCAAACAGCTTATCCAAAATCCACTTGTTATGGGCAGGGTCGTTGGGAACACCCGCCTTAAGCGCCGCCTTGCAGGCAACGGTAAACAAGGCACGGTCCTTGCGCTCCTCTGCAGGAAGTGCGCCGCCTTTTTCCAAGGTATCTGCATAGCCTGCCAGCATATCCGCCGCCGCTGCTGCCTTAATACCTGCAGGCAGGGCACGGACGATAAGGCTGTTGTCGCCGAACGCCTCTATATCAAAGCCGAAGCCCCTGAGATAATCTATGTTTTCCGCAATAAGTGCGGTGTCGGCGGCGTTTAGCTCCACCACCTCGGGCATAAGCAAAGCCTGACTTTGCACCGTACTGCTTTTTTTAATGTCCTCATATAAAATGCGCTCGTGGGCGGCGTGCTTGTCCACAATATACAAAGCGTCCCCTGTCTGGGCGATAAGATAAGCGTCGTAAAGCTCGCCTACGTAGCGGTACTTTGGCTCTTCCCTAAGGGTCGTCTGCTTTTCAAGCAGTTCGGACACGGGCGCTTGAGCCACCTTAGCCGCAAAGCTTTCTTCTTTGGGTCCCTTAAAGCCCGCATCGCCGTAATCTGCGGCGTTAAATGCGCTTTGCGCCTCCTCCTTCAGCACTTTGTGGGTGCTTAGGGTGTTTTGAGTAAAGACAGGGGTATGGAAAGTACGATTTTCCGCAGGCTTCTCCACAGGCTTTACCACGTCACCGCCGGAAACAAATATATCATCCTCGCCCCCTGTAAAGGCGTCTTGCCTGCCAAGCGCACCCTTTACTGCGTAATACACCGCCTCGTAAACAAGCCTTTCGTCGGCAAACTTTATCTCTATTTTAGCGGGGTGTACGTTAACGTCCACAAACTTGTGGGGCACGTCCACAAACAGCACAGAGCTGGGATAGCGGTCGTGGGGAAGGTAGGTCTTGAACGCCTCCTTAAGTGCCGCCTGTACCGTCTTGGAAACCACATAGCGTCCGTTGACAAAGGTGTTCTGGGCGGTGTTTCTGCCCACAGCGGCAGACGGTGCGGAAACGTAGCCGCTGACAACCACCTGCTCTGCCTTGCCCTCCACCCTTATAAGGTTTTTTGCCCTTGCGTCACCCAAGGTGTCCGCAATGGCGGCAGTAAGAGAGCCGTCCCCCGAAGTGGCAAACTTCTGCTCGCCCTCTGCAATAAACTTAAATGCTATGTGGGGGTTGGATATTGCCGCCTTCTCCACAACACTGCGGCAAGCGGCGGTTTCGGTAGCGTCACGCTTTAAAAACTTACGGCGTGCGGGGGTGTTGTAAAACAGCCCTTCCACCAAAACGGTAGTCCCTACGGGACAGCCCACCTCTTCTACGGTGCAAGCGCCCTCCTCACAGCAAAGCAGATTGCCGAAGGCTTGTCCTTCCATACGGGATATTATTTGCATTTTGGATACAGCGGATATTGCTGCCAGCGCCTCGCCCCTGAAGCCAAGGGTCTTAACGCCGTCTATATCCGTGCCGCAGCTTATCTTGCTTGTGGCGTGGCGCAGAATAGCCTTGGGCAGGTCTGCGGCAGAGATACCGCAACCGTCGTCGCTTACACGTATAAGCTGACTGCCGCCGCCCTTAAGCTCTACACTTATGCTTTTTGCCCCTGCGTCGATGGCGTTTTCCACAAGCTCCTTAACCGCCGAGGCAGGGCGCTCTACCACCTCGCCTGCGGCTATCATATTGGCGCTTTGACTGTCAAGAATATTAATAACGTCCATAATCTTTTTGTCTCTTTAATTATTTTTTCGGACAGCCAATCAGCCTGTCCCTACATATAAACCTTAAAGTTTAAACACCCGTATTTTCTGCGGACATGTGCCGCAGAAAATACACCTTAGTTTTTGCGAGTGCCGATTTTTAATCGGCGCGCAGGCGCGAGCGAACAAAAATGGTGATTTTTTGTTTCTTCGGGGTCCCCACTACGAACTAATGTGAGTAGTGGGGCTAAATTTCCGCTTTCTTCTTAAGCTCGTACAATAGCCCCATCGCCTCGATAGGTGTCAGGGTGTTTATATCGATGGCACGAAGCTTTGCGGCTATCTCCTGCTCTGCAAAAGCGCTGAAGCTAAGATTGTCCTCCTCAACAGCCACGGTTTTAGGAGCGGGCTTTGTACTTTCCAAGGATTTAAGCACCTGCCTGGCACGGTTAACCACCTTGTCGGGCACGCCTGCCAGCTTTGCCACCTCTATGCCGTAGCTGTCGTCAGTTGCGCCACGGACAATTTTACGCAGGAACACCACGCCGTCCCCACGCTTTTTAGCGGCAACATTGTAGTTTATTACGCCATCCAGCTCACCCTCAAGAGAGGTAAGCTCGTGATAATGGGTGGCGAAAAGGGTCTTTGCCTTGATGTGGTTGACGGTGTACTCCAAGGCGGCACGGGCAATGCTCATACCGTCGTAGGTGGATGTACCCCTGCCTATCTCGTCATAAATTATAAGGCTTGCGGCGGTGGCGTTTTTAAGAATTGCGGCAAGCTCGGTCATCTCTATCATAAAGGTAGAGCTGCCCGTTGCCAAGTCGTCGGATGCGCCCACACGGGTGAACACCCTGTCCACAACGCCTATCCTTGCGCTTTTTGCAGGCACAAAGGAGCCTATCTGTGCCATTATCACCGCCAAAGCGATCTGGCGCATATAGGTGGATTTACCCGCCATATTGGGCCCTGTTATAAGGGCAAGACGGTTTTTGCCCCCGTCCAGCAGACAGTCGTTGGGTACAAAGTATGCGTCGCCGATATAGCGCTCTACAACGGGATGTCTGCCGTCTTTGATATCTATAACGCCGCTGTCGTCCACCTCGGGACGCACGTATCCGTTTTGTGCCGCTACCTCTGCAAGTGCACAGTAAACGTCGGTCTCTGCCACGGCGGCGGCGGTCTTTTGTATGCGGCGTGCACGGTCAAGTATATACTCTCTAAGTGCGGTGAACAGCTCGTACTCCAAGGCTACAAGCTTGTCCTTTGCGCCTATAACACGGCTTTCCATATCCTTAAGCTCGGGTGTTACAAAGCGCTCGCAGTTGGCAAGGGTCTGACGGCGGATATATCTCTCCGGCACTTCGTCCTTAAAGGACTTGGAAACCTCGATGTAATAGCCGAACACCTTGTTATAGCCAACCTTAAGGGTGCGGATGCCTGTTTTTTGCTTTTCATCCGCCTCTATATGGGATATCCAGGTCTTGCCGTCGCTCATCATCATCCTAAGCTCGTCAACCGAGCTGTTGGCGCCTGTCTTGATAATACCCCCTTCACGGACGGTTACGGGTGGGTCATCAGCGATGGTGTTGGCAATGCTTGTGCCGATATCCTCAAGCTCGTCAATAGATGCGCAAAGCCCTTTAAGGGCGGCGCTTTTCATAAAGGAAAGACGTTCCTTAATAAAAGGCAGCTGCTTTATTGTAGCCTCCAGCGCCTTAAGGTCACGGGCGTTGGCGGTGCCGTAAACAAGACGGGTGGTTATGCGCTCCATATCCACAACGCCTTTAAGAAGAGAGATTATCTCCTTACGCTCCGTCCCGGCATTTTTAAGCTCCTCCACACCGTCAAGACGGTTGCAGATAGCCCTGCTGTTTATAAGGGGACGGTCAAGCCACTGTTTAAGCAGTCTTGCACCCATACCCGTGTGGGTCTTGTCCAGCACCCACAGCAGGCTTCCCTTCTTCTCACCGCTGCGCATAGCCTCGCTTATCTCCAGATTACGGCGGGTAAATGCGTCAAGGCGCATAAACGCCTCGGACTTGTAGTAGCGCACGGGCTTTATATAGCCAAGGTCAGCCTTTTGGGTATGCTTTATGTAAAGGACAAGCAGTTCTGCCGCCCTCTCCGCCAAATCGGTAACAAAGCCGTCGTCGGCACTGCCTACCTCCACCTCGGCATCCTCGGCTTTTTCGCCGCGGGTGATAAGGGCGCCTATGCGGTCACGAAGCAGTGCAGCTATATCCTCGTCCACCCCTGTTTCCACCACCGCTTCGGCAGGGGAGAATGCGGCACACTCCGCAAACAGGGCAGCTTTTCTGTCGTCGCCCAGCACCTCGGTGGCAAAGACCTCACCCGTGGAAACATCGGCAAACGCCACGCCAAAGCCCATATCGCCCTGTGTAAGTGCGGCAAGGTAGTTGTTTTGCCCTTCCTTAAGCAGTCCGCCCTCGGTAACCGTACCGGGGGAGAGTATGCGCACCACCCCACGCTTTACAAGCCCCTTGGTGGTGGCAGGGTCCTCCAACTGCTCGCAAATAGCCACACGGTAGCCCTTGCCTATAAGCTTGGTCAGGTAGCTTTCCACAGCGTGGTAGGGTACGCCGCACATGGGCGCACGCTCGCCGTCGCCGCAGTCACGGCCTGTAAGCACCAGCTCCAGCTCTCGGGAGACGGTCTTAGCGTCCTCAAAGAACAGCTCGTAAAAATCCCCAAGGCGAAACATCAAAAGACAGTCGGGATTTTCTGCCTTTATCTGCTTATATTGTTGCATCATAGGTGAAAGCGCCATAAAACCGCCTCACCCCTTTCATTAAATACTTAAATATCAGTGACAGCCGTGGCAATGGTGGCAGTCGCCCCCGCAAGAGTCGCCGCTTTCGGGCACAATGTAGCCCATAAGCTCCTTGTTTATCTCGGCAAGAAGAGCGTTAAGCCTGTTTTCTGCCGCCGCAAGGTTCTTCATATTGTCGGATGCCATAATCTTCTCGTAAAGTGCGTTAACACGTGCTTCTATGCTTTCGATAAGGGCAGCGTCCGCATCGGGCTTTATCTGCTGTTCTTCCAAAAGCATACGCTGTACGTTGTATTCGCTTACTGCGGAGGTTATCTCGGTATCAGCCATATAAGCTTCACGGGCGGAAGTGTATTCCAAAACCGCATCAGATTCCTTAAGTGCCGTACCAAAAGTGTCAAGTAATGTCTTCAAATAGTTGTCCATAATATATCCTTTCAATTTTTAATCTTTTGTCATAACGCCGTCCAGAGTGTAGGCGGCGGTGTTTGTAACCTCTACGGTAACAAAGTTACCCGCTTTTGCTTCTGCTTCGTCCACTCCCTCGGGCAGGGTAAAGCTTATTATCTTGTTATGCCCCGTTCTGCCCTTGAATATGCCGCCTTCTCCACCGTCGGAAAGCACACGAAGCTTTTTGCCCAAAAACCTTGCGTTAAGCTCCTCGGCACGTTTGTTTTCCAAAGCGGAAAGCCGTGCAAAGCGGTCGGTCTTGACCTTGTGGTCCACCTGCTCCATCTGGGCGGCGGGTGTGCCCGGACGGGGTGAGTACACAAAGGTAAACAGCATATCAAAGCCCGCCTTGTCCACCGCTTCCACGGTGTGTTCAAATTCTTCCTCGGTCTCTGTAGGGTAACCGCAGATAATGTCGGAGGAAAGGGCAATACCCTCTACCTTTTCCTTAATGTACGCCGCTTTTTCCATATACTGCTCCACCGTATAGCGGCGGTTCATCAGCTGAAGTATGCGGTTGTCGCCGGACTGCATAGGCAAATGGAAATGGGGCGCAATACGAGGATTAGCCGCCATAACGTCCACCAGCTCTCGGGATGCATCCTTGGGATGAGAGGTCATAAACCTAAGCCAATACTCACCGTCGAAGGCGGCGGCACGGGAAAGCAGTTCGGGAAAACTGTACTCCCCTTTATAGGAGTTAACGTTTTGCCCAAGCAGAGTTATATCCTTGTAGCCTGCCTTGACAAGCGCTTCTATCTCCGAAAGCACCTCCTCACTGCGGCGGCTGCGCTCCCTGCCCCTTACGTGGGGCACAACGCAGTAGGTACAGAAGTTGTTACAGCCGTACATTATAGAAACCCACGCCTTATAACCGCTTTCACGCACTACGGGAAGCCCCTCGGCAATAACGCCGAATTTATCGTGGGGCAGTCCGCTTATATACACCTGCTGTTTTTTGCCCGCAAGCACGTTTGCCACCATTTGGGGCAGAAGGTGCAGGCGGTCGGTGCCGAAAATAAAATCTATATAAGGATAGCTTGTAAGGAACTTATCACGGCGGTGTGCCTGCTCTGCCATACAGCCGCAAACAGCGGTAATAAGGCTTTTGTTTTGCTCCTTAAGCTTGCGAAGAGCGCCTGCCTTGGAAAGCACCTTAAGCTCTGCGTGCTCTCTTATGGCGCAGGTGTTAAATATGATAAGGTCAGCCGTCTCAAGACTTGCCGCCTTGCCGTAGCCCATAAGAGCGCAAAGCCCCATAAGCCGCTCGCTGTCCGCCTCGTTCTGCTGACAGCCGAAGGTGCTTATAAAGGCGGTCTTGCCCTTACCTATTGTCGCCTTGATGTTTTCGGCTATGGCAAACTGCTCCGCTATTTCTTCCTTTGTAACAAAAACGTCTTTTAGCATAAACCAAAATCCTTAAAAAATAGTTGCAACCTGTGTTAAGGTGTCCCTAAGCCCCTTGTTGAAGATAGAGCTGTACTCGCTGAAACTGTTGTATCCCACGCCGCCCAGCGCGGTGGTGGAGTGGATATACAGCCCTTCGCCCAAGTAAATTGCCACATGGCCGGGGAAGAAGAGAAGGTCCCCTGCCTTGGCGTCCTTAATATCGATCTCTTTAAGCATGGGGGATTTGTCAAAGTGTGCGTCCCTGTGAAGCACAACGCCGTTCATATAGTAGGACATAAAGGCAAGTCCGCTGCAGTCAATGCCGCCTACGGTCTTGCCGCCCCAACGGTAGCCGCTACCGAGGAACAGCTTAGCGGTGGCAACCACGTCGGCACGCCACTGCTCTTCCGTGCGCTCCCTTGCCATATCGGGTATGGGCAGGATGTTTTTGCGGTGGATGTAATAGGTCTTGCCGTCAATACCTTCAACAGGTGCGTAGCGCTCTGTACCGCCCTCGGCAAGCACCTTTATTTTAGAGCCGCGGGGTATGCAATAGCCCGCAAGCAGGCAGTTCTTAGGCTCAAGAAGCAGGTCGCCGAAGCCGCTGGTAACAACGTGGGTAACTGCGTATTCGCCAAAGAAAAGCTCTTCCTTTTTGCAATAGCCCTCGTAGCCGTATTCTGCCTTGATGCGGCAGAACTCGCCAAGGTCCTCAAGCAGCTCAAAAGACTGACCGTAGAAGGCCTCATCAGAGTGCTCGGTGCCTATCTTAGCCTCTTTATAAAAATGACAAAGCGGTACGTTAAAATAACCCTTCATATCATAATTCCTTTCAAAAATCGGTAAAATTTGCATTGTTTATTTATGTAATATGCAGGTAAAACTAAAAAAGCAAAAAATATTACAGGAGCGTTTAAAATGAAAAAACTTTGCGCACTGCTTGGGGCGTTTTTTGTGCTGTTACAGCCTGTAAACGCCTCGGCAAGCACTGAAAATTGGTATGTAAAGCAGTCGCCCGACGGGGGCAGGCCCGCCGTTATGGGGGGCAACACCGCCACGGTTGACCGCTACGACACCCTGTACCTGGGTGACGAAAACGAAAAGACCATATACCTTACCTTTGATGCAGGCTACGTTAACGAAAACGTAATAAGCGTGCTGGACACCCTTAAAAAGCACGGTGTGCGTGCCACCTTCTTTGTATTGCCTGCGGTTGCGGATTATAACCTTGAGGTAGCAAAGCGTATGGTGGAGGACGGTCACCTTATAGGCAACCACAGCGCCAGCCACCGAAATATGGGGACACTTAAGGACAAGGCAGAGGTGGAAAAGGAGCTTAGCGCCGCCGAGGAGCATTTTTTAGGTGCCACAGGGGCAGAAATGTCCAAGTTTTTCCGTCCGCCTGAGGGGGCGTTCTCTGAGGATTTGCTGAAGTACTGCACAGAGCTAGGCTACACCACCGTCTTTTGGTCCTTTGCCTATGCGGATTGGGACAACGGCGCACAACCGAACTGTGAGGACGCCAAGGAAAAGATACTTTCCACCGCCCATAATGGGGAGATAATGCTTCTGCACCCCAATTCCGCCACCAACGCCGCAATCCTTGACGAAGTGATTACCGCCTTGGAGGAGGAAGGATACCGATTTGACACGGTGGACAATATCGGAGTGAAGAGTGAAGAGTGAAAAGTTACGGTGGCTTTTTGGTGCGGAAAGCACCAAAAAGCTCCGTTTTTTATATTTATCTTTCTAATACTTTTTTCGCCTTAGCGAAAAATTTCCTTTTCTCTTCTCTCTTCTCTCTTCTCTTTTCTCTCTTCTATACCACCGGTCTCTCCGCACCCATTGCCGTAAGTCCCGTCCAACCCATAAGGCGCTTAAGGCGGGAAGGCTCGTCCTTATAGCTGAGGACGCCTGCGAACATATACTCGCCCTCTCCCTTACGAAGCACGGCAATGTCGTTATACACATCGGGGATAGAGCCGCTTTTGCCGTAGTATTCCATATCCGGGTCATAAATATAACGTATAATACGCTCCACACTCTTGTGGCGGCGCATAATGTCACGGCCTACGGGGTGGCTTATGATAAAGCGCATGGCAAGCAGACAGTCGTTAAGACTGGTAAGGTTATCCTCACCGCGCTCTACTGCCGCATAGTCCAGCATTTTTCTGCCGATAACCGTATTCTTGGTGCCAAGCACGTTTTTGCAAAAGCTGTTAAGAGCCTCAAAGGAAGCGTCTGCAAACAGTGCGTTGGTGGCGCTGTTATCGCTAAAGCCCATCATATAGATAAGCAGTTCCCTTACCGTAGCCTTAGTCAGCTTTAGCTCGGTCATAATACTTGTGCCGATAAGCATGGACTTGGGCAGCTCTATCTCTCTATCCAGATCCGAACCTGTGGCAAGATAATAGGCAAGTATAAAGGTTTTTATAACGCTTGCGCTTTTAAAAGGCTTGTCTGCGTTGTGGCTGTACTTAGGCTCTGCTCCCTCTGTTAAAGGACAAATAAGCACGCCGTTATTATCGTTAAAGAACTTTTGTATATCCAAGGCCTGCGCCCTCCTTACCAAGATAAATATTTTCACCCTCAAAACGGGTAGTGCCCTCACCCGGCATCTTATGCACAAGATAGGGCGGGTCAAGGTCGTAACACTTTATGCCCACAGCCGCACCGAAGTGGGCGGCGGCGGTAACGCTTACGCCACCCTCCATCATACAGCCAAGCATACATTCAATACCGTGCTCTGCGGCGATGGAGTGTATCTTAAGCCCCTCGTAAATGCCGCCGCATTTCATAAGCTTAATGTTAACCATATCGCAGGCGCCCATACGGATAAGACGTGCCGCATCGCTGGGTGCAAACACGCTTTCGTCCGCAAGAATGCGGAAAGGACTGCGGCGTGTAACCTCCGCCATACCCTCAAGGTCTGTGTAATGGACGGGCTGCTCGATAAGCTCTATGTTAAGGCCCATCTGCTCTGCCGCTTCGGAGATATACACCGTATCCTCCACGGACCAGCCCTGATTAGCGTCCAGCCTTAAAACCGTGTCTTCCCTGATTACAGCCTGTATTGCCTTAAGGCGCTCTATATCCAAATTCCTGCCGCCGCCAAGCTTAACCTTAAGCACGGAAAAGCCTGCGTTCAGGTGGTCGGTAGTCTCCTTAACCATAGCTTCTACGGTAGAAAGCGATACGGTAGCATCGGTCTTTATGCACTTATCCTCTTTTTTGCCGCCCAGATACTCAAACAGCGGCACGCCTGCCTGCTTGGCAAGCAGGTCGTACAGGGCTATGTCGCAAGCCGCCTTAGGAGTGCTGTTATGGAAAAGCACGTTTTGTATACGGGGAAGAAGCTCCTCACTTAAGGTCTCGCCTATAAGCAATGGCTTAAAGAAGTCCTCCACCGCACATTTTATACTGCCCACGGTGTCACCGGTTATAACAGGTGTGGGCGCGCAGGCGCCGTAGCCGCAAAGCCCATCGTCGGTAGATATTTTAAGCACGTAATCTTTTATAACGTCTATTCGGCGTTTAGATGTAATAAAGGGCTGTTTTAAGGGTATATTCTCTTCGAACAGCTCTATTGCCGTAATTTTCAAGTACATTCCCCCATATAAGTATTCAGTATATTATACAACATCCGAAACAAAATTGCAATAAAAAAGAGCCGAAAGAAGGCTCTTTTTTATTCTTTATATTCTTTTTTCCAACTCTTTTATACTAGTATCCGCCTTATGGGGTATGGGCTTCCAGGTAACGTGGGTAAAAGCGGCTATCCACATAGTAATATCGCCGATAATGCCGAAGGTGCAGAACATAAGGGAATACCAAAGGATGCGCCACAGGGATATTTTTTGCAGTCGCTTTCGTTCGGTTATAAACAGCAGAAGCCCCATAGGGATCACCGCAAAATGCTCGAATATAAGGGTCTGGAACACTATCCATACCAGCGACCACCAAGGGGTGCCTGCCGCCGCAAGGAGCACAAGAAGCACCGCCTTAAGTATTTTAAGGGGTATAAGGCACATACCGTAGGGGAAGTTGGTCAGCTGAAAATCCAAAGCGGATGCCTTGTTTTGCCAGCCCTTACCCCTGAAAACACAGCCCCAAAGCCGTGTAAAGAACATAGTAAACGCCATAAGGTGCCCTTTTGACCAACGGATACGCTGACGGAACACGGTATGCATATCCACGGGCTGTTCGTCGTAAAACTGCGCCTCGTGCTGATAGGTTACGGTGTTGCCTGCGGCAATGGCGTCACAGGTGAACTCCCTATCCTCGGTGAGGGTAAGGTAGTTCCAGCCGTCCTTTACCAGCTCGGAAGCGAAGAGAAAGCCCGTGCCCTGTATGCGGACGGATATGCCAAGCACCGACCTGCCCCTGCTTTCAAATCGGATAGTGCGAAGCCAATGGAGTGCATAGCTTGCGGCAATAAAGCCGTCGTCTATATTCTTGGTATTGCGGTAGGAGGTTATAAGCTTCTCGCCGCTGTGGAATGCGTCGTTCATACGGCTTACAAAGTCTTTTTTAAGCAGGTTGTCCGCGTCGAACACAAAATAGCCCTCGAAGCTCTCTATGCCGTAATCTCTTTCTATGCATTTATACAAATATTGCAGGGCATAGCCCTTGGTGCAATGCTCTTTGTCAAAGCGCTCGTAGCAGACAGCACCTGCCGCCCTTGCAAGCTCTGCGGTTTTGTCCGTACAGTTGTCGGCAACCACAAATATTGTAAGATATTCCGAAGGGTAGTCCTGCCGTTTTATGCTTTCGATAAGCTTGGCAATAACCGCCTCCTCGTTTCTTGCGGCGATGGTCACGGCGTATTTGTGCTTTGCGTCGGTACGTGGAAATTTTTTGGTAAAGAAGAAGCCAACCACGGTTATGACCGTACGGTAAGCGTACAGCGCACCGAACACGGCAATAATGATGTTGCAAATATTAAGTACCGTGTTCATCAGTCTTCTCCTTTAGTGAGTCTTTTCAATATCCTCTATCTTAACGGCAGAGTTGTGGGGTATAGGCTTCCAGGACACTTTGCTGAACAGAGCTATCCAGGTGGCAAAGTCGCCCACCAAGCCAAACAGAGGGAAGCTTAAACAAATATATGCGTAACGCCACCATTTTACCTTCTTAATGCGCCTGAATTCAAAGAACATAATAAGCGCCGCCTGGGGTATAATGTAAAACTGGTCGAAGATAAGTATTTTAAATATGCGGCGTAAAATCTCCCACCACGGCACAAGCTCGGTTGCGGTAAGTATGGTAAGCACGCAGGACGCAAGCTTCAAGGGCATCATAACGATAACGTAGGGGAAGTTGGTTAGCTGAAAGTCAAAGGCAGAGACCTTGCTTCTCCAGCCCTTACCCTTAAAGGTGCATATCCAAAGCCGCTTAAAAAAGCGGGTGAACGCAAGCAGATGCCCCTTGCCCCAACGGATACGCTGGCGGAACGCTATCTTAAGAGATACGGGCTGTTCATCATAAAACTCCGCCTCGCTTTGGTAGGTGATGGTAACGCCGTCGGAGATAAGGTCGCAGGTAAACTCTCTGTCCTCGGTAAGTGAGGTGTAGTTCCAACCGTCCTTGATAAGCTCGGATGCGAAGAGGAAGCCCGTACCCTGAAGCCTTGTGGAGATGCCGATAACCGACCTGCCCCTGCTTTCAAAACGGGTGGTGCGGAGCCAATGGAGCGCATAGCTGGATGCTATTGCGTTTTCATCTATGTTTTTTGCGTTGCGGTAGGAGGTAATGACCTTCTCGCCGCTGTGGAATGCGTCATTCATACGGCTGATAAAGTCTTTTTTAAGCAGGTTATCCGCATCGAATACGAAATAGCCCTCAAAGCTCTCTATACCGTAGTCCTTTTTTATGCAGTCAAACAAATAGCTTAGTGCATAGCCCTTGGTGCAATGCTCGCTGTCAAAGCGCTCGTAGCAGACAGCGCCTGCCGCCCTTGCCACCTCCGCGGTTTTGTCCGTACAGTTGTCGGCAACCACAAATATTGTTACCAGCTCTGAGGGGTAATCCTGCCGCCTTATGCTTTCGATAAGGTTGGCAATAACCGCCTCCTCATTCCTTGCGGCGATAGCCACGGCGTATTTGTGCTTTGCATCGGTATGAGGGAATTTTTTGGTAAAGAACAGGCTTAGCGTCTTAATTATCTTGCGGTACCAAAACAAATAGCCTATTACCGTCATTACAGCTTTTACGATTTTTAACGCCAAGACCATAAAACCCCTCCTTCCTTTGACATTAACCTGTTTATTATAACATAAAAGCAAAGCCCCGTCAAGATAGACAAAAAGGGCGTTTTAAACCAAAAATGTGCCCATTGCCGCCTTTTATTTTATAATTTTTTGCCGATTTACAAAGGCTTTTGCGCTTTAAACCTTTTATCTCTGCATTGCGTTACGGGTCGTCAAGGGCGCCGTCCCCTACGGATTTAATTGCATCGTTTTTGCGTCTACGGCAGCGTTGCGTCTGTATATAAAAGATAAGAGATACAAAGCGAAAAATTATATAAAACAAAACGGCAGGAAATGTACCGTCACAAATCCTGCCGTTATACTACTAATATTCGTGTTTTCTGAGGACACGCGCCTCAGAAAATACACCTTAGTTTTTGCGAGTGCCACGAAGTGGCGCGAAGGTGCGAACGAACAAAAATGGTGCTCGTTATTTTCTTGGGGTCCCCGTTGCGAACGAATGTGAGCAATGGGGTATTTTCTTGGGATCCCCGTTGCGAACGCAGAAGTAAAAAAGAGCAAAAATTGATGCAGACAAAGCATGCCCGACCGCCGCTGTACTTTGTACTGCAAGGCGAGGGCTTGCTTTGAAGGGAAAAATATAAATTAAAATTAAAAGGAGCTTTTTGCAAAGCTCCTTTCAGTCTGTCGAAAAACACCTATCTTGGTGAAAATCCAAGGTGGGTGTTTTGAATTCGTTGAAAAGGAATGTAAAAACAGAGTAAACCAAAGAAGAATG
>SVRF01000065.1 GCA_015064945.1 Oscillospiraceae bacterium
AGGGCAATCTGGGTCTTATGCGTGCAGTTGAAAAATTTGATTACACCAAGGGCTATAAGTTCTCCACCTACGCTACTTGGTGGATCCGTCAGGCCATCACCCGTGCAATAGCCGATCAGGCAAGAACCATACGTATACCCGTTCATATGGTAGAAACCATCAATAAGGTGCTCCGCGTTTCACGTCAGCTCCTTCAGGATTTGGGCAGAGATGCTACTGCGGAAGAAATAGCCGAAGAGATAAATATGCCTGTTGAGAAGGTAAGGGAGATCCTTAAAATAGCTCAAGAACCCGTATCTTTGGAAATGCCTATAGGCGAGGAAGAAGACAGTCACTTAGGTGACTTTATTGCCGACGACAACACTCCCGCACCTGCTGACGCCGCTTCCTATACAATGCTTCGCGAACAGCTTTTAGAGGTGCTTCATACTCTTACACCCAGAGAAGAAAACGTGCTTAAGCTCCGCTTCGGTCTTGAGGACGGCAGACCCCGTACATTGGAAGAAGTGGGTAAGGCGTTTGATATTACAAGAGAGCGTATCCGCCAAATAGAGGCAAAGGCACTTCGCAAGCTCCGCCATCCCAGCCGTTCCAAGAAGCTCAGGGATTATCTGGAATAAAAAGCCGCTCCGCTTCTCGCATTATTTGAAAGGTAAATTGCTTTAATGAAAAATCCTTATACAGTACTTGGCGTTTCGGAAAACGCCACGGAAGAAGAAGTAAAAAAGGCTTACCGCAACCTTGCAAAAAAATATCACCCGGATAATTTTGACGACAGTAACCCCTTAAAGGACTTGGCGGCAGAAAAAATGAGGGAGATTAACGCTGCCTACGACAGCATACGTAACAAGCGCAGTGACGGCGGCAGCAACAGTAACAGCGGTAACTATGGGGGCTCCTACAGCGGCAGCAGTGAGTATAACCGTATTCGCACTCTTATAACCCAAGGCCGTTATACCGAGGCGGGCAGATACTTGGATATGAAGCCCATAAGCGAAAGGAATGCAGAATGGTTCTTCCTTAAAGGTACGGTTCTTGTTAAAAAAGGCTATTTACTTGACGGAACCGATTACATACGCCGTGCCTGCGATATGGAGCCTGACAATGCCGAGTACAGAAACGCATACAGTATGCTTACACGCAACGTATACAGTCCCTACAGCGGTGGCAGAACCGTGCACAGCACGGGCTGTTCCGGCTGTGATATCTGTATGGGGCTTATGTGTATGGAGCTGTGCTGTAATTGTAGGTAGCTTATGAAAAGAACAAAAAGAGTGGCAGAGTGCGGTATGCTGGCGGCACTAAGTATTATAGTGCTTCTTTTAGGCGCAGTTTTCGAACCGTTGGATCTGACCACTGCGTTTTTGGCAGGTTTTGCCGTGCTTGCAGTAAGATTACGTTGGGGCAGGGGAAGCAGTTTGCTTTTGTATTTTGCCACGGCGACTTTGGCGCTGTTGCTTTTGCACAATAAACTGCCTGCGGTTTTGTATATGTTTTACGGCGGACTTTATCCTATTGTTAAGGTGGAGTGTCAGCGAAGTCTCGGCAGAGCTGTGCAGTGGCTTGTGAAAATCGCATTTTCCTGCTTAGCTTATACGGCAATGATATTCGTATCCCTTAACGTATTCGGGCTAACAAATATGGACTTTACCTACAGTCCCATAGCATATCTTGCTGTGGCTTTTGTTACGGTTTGCGTGGATGTGGCTGTGGATATGATAATACAGCAGTTCGGGCATATACTGCTTCGCAAACGGAAGTGAAATACTTGACAGTACGGGCACTGCTGTGATATAATATTACGATAATTAATTGGGGAGGAATGTGCAAATGGCGTTAAGTATGACGGGCTACGGCAGATGCCGTGAGCTTTGCGAAGGCAAGGACATTTGTTTTGAGATAAAATCGGTTAACAGCCGTTACCTTGATATAAACATTAAGATAGGCAGACTTTATACTCCTTTGGAGGAGCGTGTTAAACAGCTTGTATCTTCTCGCATTTCCAGAGGTAAGGTTGACGTTTATCTTTCCGTAAACAATCCCGAAGGGGATACCACAACACTAAGCCTTAACAAGGACTACTTGGAGGCTTATTTGGACGTTATGAACCGTGTTTCCCGGGAATACGATGTAAAGGGTGAGGTTACCCTGTCTATGGTAAGCTCCAAGTCTGAGGTGTTTAACGTTACCCGCGTTGACGAGGATATGGAGCAGGCTTGGTCACTTATAAAGCCCGTGGCAGAAAAAGCGCTGGATGCATTTTGTGCTATGCGCGCTGCAGAGGGTGAAAAGCTTGTGGCAGATATTAAAGAGCACGCCGCCATGACGGCAGAACTTCGTGCTAAGATACAAGCCCGTGCACCTTTGGCTGTTGCGGCGGCAAAGGAAAAGATGCTTTCCCGCATAAAAGAACTGCTTGAAGGTGTAAACCCCGATGAGGGCAGACTGCTTACCGAATGTGCAATATTTGCCGACAAAGCGGATATAAACGAAGAGCTTGCAAGACTCGGCAGTCACTTCAGCCAGCTGCAGACTATACTTGCAGGCGGCGGTGCCGTGGGCAGAAAGCTTGACTTTTTGGTACAGGAGATAAACCGAGAGGTCAATACCATCGGCTCTAAGTCTCAGGATGTGGAGATAGCCCGTTGTGTTATCGATGCAAAGAGCGAGATAGAGAAGATAAGAGAACAAATACAAAATTTGGAATAAGGTGCGTTATATGAAGCTTATTGATGTGGGCGGTGGAAGCTTTGTTTCCGCAGGGCGCATTGTGGCGGTGCTTTCGCCGGATTCTTTACCCGTACGCCGCATAGTGCAGGACGCCAAAAACTTAGGCAGAGTTATAGATGTAAGCTGCGGTAAAAAGACCAAGGCTGTTATCGTTACGGATAGCGAGCATACGGTACTTTCCGCCGAAAGTCCGGAGACGATACAGGAAAGGATGGGGCAGTAATGGCAAAAGGTGTTTTACTTATAGTGTCCGGTCCTTCCGGTTGCGGCAAAGGCACGGTGCTTAAATATTTGTTAGAGAATAAGGAATACAGCTATTCCGTTTCGGCAACCACCAGAAACCCCAGAGAGGGTGAGATACACGGCGTAAGCTACTTTTTTATAAGCAGGGAAGAGTTTGAGACGTGGCTTGCAGAGGGCAAGATTTTGGAGCATACCCTGTATTGCGACAACTATTACGGTACTCCCCGTGCTTTTGTGGAAAGTCAGCTTGAAAAAGGCGTAAACGTAGTTTTGGAGATAGAAACCGAAGGCGCCGCAAACATAAAGGCACTTATGCCCCATGCGCTTTCCGTTTTCATCGCTCCCCCAAGTATGGAGGATTTGGAAAAAAGGCTTGTAGGCAGAGGAACAGAGGATTCCGCTGTAATAGAAAAGCGTCTTAACAAAGCAAGGGAAGAGATGAAACTTGCTTCCACTTACGATGTGGTTATAGTTAACGAAGACGGCGCACCCGAAAAAGCGGCGGCGCAGATACACAAAGCAGTCACCGAAAAAAAGACTGTGTAATTCAGTTAAATAATACTTTTTCATAAAGAGAGGACAACAGATATGCTTTACCCTTCCGTTCAGGATTTAACAAACAACGACGTTAACCGTTATATGCTGGTTATTGCCGCCGCAAAGGGCGCACGCTATATAACCTATAAGCAGAACGAGGAAGACGAATACGGTGAACTTCGCCGTGATTTTGACAAAAATTATGCAGACGAAGACCCTAACGAAAAGGCAGTAAGTCTTGCAGTAAACAGATTTCAAAAGGGCGACTTCAGCGTTATAGTAGAATAGTTATGTTGCTTTGTCAGGTGTATCTGCTGGATACTACCGTTGCCTACGACAAGGCGTATACCTATGCAGTGCCCGAGGATTTAAAGGACAAGGTGCGTACAGGTGTTTTGGCGGTGGTACCCTTTGGTAAAAGTAACAGACGGCAAAGTGCCTTTGTGGTCAGCGTATGGGAGGAGTCTGCGCCACCCGCAGGCGTTAAAAGCTTGCTTTCGGTGCCGGAATACGACCTTTCCGCTACGGACGAGGCTATGGCTTTGGCGGCTTTTGTCCGTGACCGTTGCTTTTGCACCTACGGCAGTGCACTAAAGCTTATGCTTCCCGACGGTATAAACCTTAAAAGTAAGGTGTTTTATACCGCCGCCGACCTTTGCCTTGATGACGAGATCTTCTGTTTTGTAAAACAAAAGGAAAAGGCGTACGAGCAGGATATTTTGCGCTCCTTCGGTAAGGAGGGCTTAGATATTGCCGCAAACCTTTGCAAAAAGGGCTGTTTGTTCAAGCACAGTGAGGTTGCGGAAAAATCCAATGTCAAAACCAAAGCCTACGCAAAGCTTTTAAAAAACGATGTTCCCCTGAAAGGCGAAAAGCAAAAATTGCTGGTAAGCCTTTTGGCAGAGGGCGAAAGAGCCCTTGAGGACTTGGCAAAAGAGGGGATTTCTGCCGCCACCGTAAGGAATTTGGAGGTTAAGGGCGTCCTTGCCATTAACCGCAAGCGTGTTCAGCGCTTGGCTTATGCGGCAGATTCGTATACCTCAAAGCCCTACACCTTGTCGGAAAAGCAAAGCCGGGTAAGGGACAGCATCCTTCAGTATATGCGGTGCGGAAAACCTCAGGCTTGCCTGCTTCACGGTGTTACGGGCAGCGGCAAGACAAAGCTTATACTTGAGGCGGTTGACGAAGCACTGCGTCAAAACAGACAGGCTATTGTTTTAATACCCGAGATAGGGCTTACCGCACAGGCGGTCTCCACCTATTTTGCCCGTTACGGTGAAAGCTGTGCGGTACTCCACTCCAAGCTTTCCGCAGGTGAAAAGGCAGACACCTACGCACGCATCCGTGCAGGTGTTGTCAAGGTGGTTATAGGCACTCGCTCGGCGGTTTTTGCTCCTTTTGAAAACATAGGACTTATAGTCCTTGACGAGGAGCAGGAGCATACTTACAAATCAGAAAAAAGCCCCAAATATCACGCAAGGGATATTGCCCGTTTCCGCTGTGCAAGACACAGCGCCTTGATGCTTTTGGCATCGGCAACTCCGTCGGTGGAAAGCTATTATAAGGCTACGCAGGGCATATATCATCTGCTTAGTCTGGATGAACGCTTCGGCGGCACAGAGCTTCCGCAGGTGGAGATAGTTGATATTGTGGGGGATAAAGAGATTGAGAAAGGTGCTCTTCTCGGCGAGGAGCTGAGAGAAGCCTTAAAGGATACGGTTGAAAAAGGAGAACAAGCAATACTCTTCCTTGGCAGAAGGGGCTATAATTCTGCCCTCCGTTGCCGTAGCTGCGGTCATGTTTTCACCTGTGACCGTTGCTCTGTCTCTCTTAATTACCACGCATACAGCAGTGACGCAAAAAGACGCGGCAAGCTTATTTGCCACTATTGCGGGAGAATAGAAAACAAGCCTCAAAAATGCCCGGAGTGCGGCGGCAGCCACATCGGCTATTTCGGCTACGGCACACAGCTTTTACAGGACGAGCTGGAGGAACTCCTCGGCGAGGGCAAAGCACTGCGTATGGACACCGATACCACTTCAGCCAAGCTTTCCCACGATGAGATACTTGAGGAGTTTGGCAGAGAAGAGGCGGCGGTGCTTTACGGCACACAGATGGTGGTAAAGGGCTTGGACTTTCCTAAGGTTTCCCTTGTTGGTCTTGTTATGGCGGACAGCGTTTTGTATATGAGCGATTTCCGTGCTTGCGAGCGTATGTTTTCCCTTATAACCCAACTTGTGGGCAGGGCAGGCAGGTCAGGCAAGCGCGGCAGGGCCATTGTTCAAACCTATAATCCTCTTCATCAAACCTTACGTCTGGGCGCAAAGCAGGACTACACAGCCTTTTACAACAGCGAGATACGGCTTAGAAAATCTGTTGTTTTTCCGCCGTTTTGTGATATAGCGGTGTTTGGCTTTTCTGCCTTGGATGAGGAAACGGCGCTTCAAACCGCCAAGGATTTTTCTGCCAAGTTTGAAGCCCTTGCAGAAACCCTGCAGGACGTAAAGGTTATAAAAATGGGCCCCTACAAAGAGGGGATATATAAAATAGGCGGCAGATACCGCTGTAAAATAATAGTTAAATACAAAGACAGTAAAGAGTGCCGCCGCTTTTTCCGCGAGCTGGCTTGTACCTTTGCGGTACCCCAAAAGGGTAAGGCGGCATTTGATATCGATATTAACCCCGCAATTGTATAGCCAAAGCATTGCAATCCGAAGTCGCTTTTCAGGGTCGGATTTACGCCGCTGCTACGTCAAAATGCTCGTGGATACGTATTCCGTATTGCGAAGACGAAAAATTAAAATTTGCCAAAAAGCTTTGCGTTTTA
>SVRF01000066.1 GCA_015064945.1 Oscillospiraceae bacterium
GGTAAAAACGATTATATCGAAACAAAACGTCCCTTGGTGGTTGTTACCGCTCCCGGCCCCGGCAGCGGCAAGATGGCTACCTGTCTTTCTCAGCTTTATCACGAGTATAAGCGTGGCGTAAAAGCGGGCTACGCAAAGTTTGAGACCTTCCCTATATGGAATTTGCCTCTGAAGCACCCTGTAAATCTGGCGTACGAAGCCGCAACCGCAGACCTTGACGACGTTAATATGATAGACCCCTTCCACTTGGAAGCATACGGTGTCACCGCCGTTAACTATAACCGTGACGTAGAGGTATTCCCCGTGCTTAACGCAATCTTTGAGGACATAGAGGGTGTCAGCCCCTATAAATCTCCTACGGATATGGGCGTAAATATGACGGGGTATTGCATAGAGGATGACGAAGCAGTCCGTGCTGCCGCTAAGGAAGAGATAGTGCGCCGCTATTTTGCCGCCCTTTGCGATAAGAAAAAGGGTAGAGATAATGGCAACTCTATACAGAAGATAGAGCTTATTATGCGTCAGGCAGGAATAACGGTTAACGATAGGGAAGTTGTTCCCGTCGCTCTACAGCGCTCAGCAGAAACGGGCGGACAGCCTGCCGTTGCCATAAGACTCGCCAACGGTAAAATTGTTACGGGAAAGACCTCCGAACTGCTCGGCGCCGCTTCTGCCGCTTTGCTTAACGCAGTTAAGCTTGCAGGCGGCATAGACAGAGAACAGCTTTTGATAAAGCCTGAGGTTATAGAGCCCATCCAAAGCCTTAAGGTGGAATTTTTGGGCAATAAAAACCCTCGCTTGCATACAGATGAGCTGCTTATAGCCCTTACTATAAGCGCAACCCGTGACGAGGTTTCAAAGCAAGCCTCCCGCAGTTTACACTTGCTTAAAGGGTCGGAGGCGCATTCCACCGTTATTCTTTCGCAGGTGGACGAAGAGATATACAGAAAATTGGGTATAAACCTTACTTGCGAGCCTACTTATCAAACCAACCGTCTTTTCCATAAATAAGCACAGCTTTTTGAAAAAAAGTGTAGACAAACGGCATATATTGTGTTATTATAGAAAAAACGCGGCTTTAAATCGGTACAGAGAGATCGGCAAGACGGCGTGAAAAATTCATTTATATCAAGGTCTTGTCGCGTTTTTTGACAGGGCCTTTTTTCGTTTTTTCAGATAGGTGACGGTTTTATGGAATTTAAAGCACAGGTTATGAACAAAGAAGCGATGGGTCGAACACTTAAGCGCATCGCTCACGAGATACTTGAACGGAACAAGGGCGGCGAAGGACTTTGTTTTGTTGGGATCCACAGTAGGGGAGTGCCCATTTCAAAACGGCTTGCAAGCAATGTAAAAGAAATCGAGGGCGTGGATATTCCCTGCGGAACTCTTAACATCACTTTATACAGGGACGATGTGGATGAGCTTACGGATGTGCCCGTGCTTATGGACTCCTTCATTCCGTTTGATGTAAAAAATAAAAATATAGTTTTGATAGACGATGTGATCTATACGGGCAGAACGGCGCGTGCCGCTATGGATGCCCTTGTATCAAGAGGGCGCCCCGCAAGCATACAGCTTGTTGCTTTTGTGGATAGGGGGCATAGGGAATTGCCCATAAAGCCCGATTATGTGGGGAAGAATATCCCAACTTCCAAAACAGAAACCGTCGCCGTGCGTATAGAAGAAATAGACGGTACGGATTGTGTGGATATCTATATAAAATAGGCCATAACCGTTTAAAAACGGGGTATATAAAAAATAACGGAGGTAAAAGTTATGAAAATGATTTATGGCGTAAAAGACAAACCCAAGCTTCCCGCACTTTTAGTTTTCTCCCTTCAGCAGTTGTTGTCAATTATGACCGCAACCTTGGTGGTACCCGTGATTGTAGGCAATGGTATGAGCCCTGCCGCTGCTCTTTTCGGCGCAGGTGTAGGTACTTTTGTGTATCTGCTTTTCACTAAGTTTAAAAGCCCTGTTTTCCTCGGCTCTTCCTTTGCATTTTTGCCCTCTATGAGTGCCGCCTTTGCAGGTGCGGTGACTGTTGCCGCCGGTTATGCGGGCATTATTATCGGTGCAATAATGGCAGGTCTTGTTTATGTTGTTATTGCCGCCGCTGTTAAATTTGCGGGCGTAAATTGGATAAATAAGTTAATGCCTCCCGTTGTTATCGGCCCCACTGTTGCTTTGATCGGTCTTTCTCTTACAGGTAACGCAGTCGGTGATTTGCAAAGCGGTTTTAAGGCTAACGACGTATCTGTTTGTTCTCCCTATATTGCTATTGTTGTCGGTCTCTTTACTTTAACCGTTGTTATGCTGTGCTCTGTATACGGCAAAAAGATGCCCAAGCTTATCCCCTTTATCATAGGTATCCTATCCGGTTATGCATTTGCTTCCGTACTTACCGTTATCGGTAACGCTACCGATTGCGATGCAATAAAGGTCATCAATTTTGACGGTTTTAAGGCTGTCTTTGACCCTATAACATTGGAAAGCTTCTTTGCTGTTCCCGACTTTACATTTATGACTGCTAAAGACGGTTTGAGCGGCATTGACGGTGCATACCTGAGCACTGTTGCGGCTGCTTATGTTCCTGTTGCATTTGTTGTATTTGCGGAACATATCGCTGACCACAAGAACCTTTCTTCTATTATAGAAACCGACCTTCTTGAAGAACCCGGCCTTCACAGAACTCTCCTCGGTGACGGTGTAGGATCTATGGCAGGTGCGTTCTTTGGTGGTTGCCCCAACACCACATACGGCGAAAGCGTAGGCTGTGTAGCTATAACCAAAAATGCATCCGTTTACAGTATAATCGGTGCGGCTGCAATGGCTCTTCTTATTTCCTTCTTCACTCCTTTTGTTGCTTTTGTTAATTCTATCCCCCCTTGCGTAATGGGCGGCGTTTGTATGGCGCTTTACGGCTTTATTGCAGTAAGCGGCCTTAAGATGATAAAGAATGTAAACCTTGACGAAAACAAGAATTTGTTTGTTGTAAGTATTATTCTCGTTTCCGGTATAGGCGGTCTTGAATTGACCTTTGGTGAGATAAAAATAACTAAAATTGCTGTTTCTCTCATCCTCGGTATTCTTGCAAACCTTATGCTTTCCAGAGGTAAAAAGGAAGAAGAATAATTTAATATCAAAAAGGGCTGTCTGCGGACAGCCCTTTGTTTCGAACAAAAGTAAGCCCCGCCAACCCGGCGGGGCTTTAAATCTGTACTTAAATTATTCAGCCTTAATCTTGTTGAGCTTAACAAATCTGGGAAGGCCGTCTTCCTTAGGAAGCTGGGTTTCGCCCTGAATAAGGGGAAGAGCGTAAGCGATGAACTTGTCGTTAAGACCGTCTTTAGTCTTGTTCAACCAGCTCTTGGGAACCTTCTTTTCGGTGTTGGCAACAACGGAAAGGTCGAAGAGCTCGATAGCACACTTGTAACCGCTCTTGGACTTCTTTCTCTTAAAGCCAACCATCTTATCGGTAACGCCTGCAACTGCACATTCAACAGCAGCCTTACCTGCGGAGAAGCTTTCTTCGATATCGGTCTGGGAAGCGCAGTGTGCAGCACAACGCTGGAGGAGGGAAAGCTCAATGCCTCTAACCTTAGCGCCGGTAGCCTTTTCAAGCTTCTTAGCCAACAAAGCAGCGAGACCGCCGAGCTGAGGATGGCCGAAGGAGTCCTTCTTGCCTGTATCGGAAACGAGTCTGCCCATTCTGTTGTGGATACCTTCGGAAACGGCAATAATGCACTTGCCCTTTTCTTCGTAGATAGCCTTAACCTTAGCGATGAAGTCCTTCATATTGAAAGCAACTTCGGGGAGGTAAATAAGGTCGGGACCGCAACCCTTGTAGCTTGCGAGAGCAGCAGCAGCGGTAAGCCAACCAGCGTTTCTACCCATAATTTCAACAACGGTGATCATGCCCTTGTCATAAACTCTAGCGTCGTGGTAGATCTCCATAAGGGAGGTAGCTATATATTTAGCGGCAGAAGCGTAACCGGGGCAGTGGTCTGTGCCTGCCAAGTCATTATCTATAGTCTTGGGAATGCCCATTACGCGGCATTCATAGTTGTGCTCAAGCATAAACTTGGATATTTTGTTACAGGTATCCATAGAGTCGTTACCGCCGTTGTAGAAGAAGTAACGAACGTCGTACTTTCTGAATATCTCAAGTATACGGTGATAATCGGTATCATCAACGTCAGCACTCTTAAGCTTGTAACGGCAGCTGCCCAAAGCAGAAGAGGGGGTGTACTTCATATACTCAAGTTCGTTGGGGTCTTCCTTGCCCATATCAATAAGGTTGTCATCAAGAACGCCCTTAATACCGTTAAGTGCACCGTAAACCTTGGTGATATTTTCGTTTTCCAAAGCAGTTTTGATACAACCGTAAGCAGATGCGTTAATAACGGAAGTAGGACCGCCGGACTGACCTATAATGCATGCGCCTTTCAATGTGCTCATTTTAAAAACTTCCTTTCAACATTTGATTTCCAAATAACTATACCACAGTTTTCTCATAAAATCAACCATCTTTTTCGCTGATTTTAACATTATTTTACCCCGTATCTCTTGACAACGCTTACAAATACTGCTAAACTGAACGGGTAAATTCAATTTTTCTTAAAAAGGAGAGATTTTGTTATGGCATTAGTTACTTCTGCTGAAATGTTCAAGAAGGCTTACGAAGGCGGCTACGCTATCGGTGCTTTCAACGTGAACAATATGGAAATTGTTCAGGGTATTACAGAAGCTTGTAAGGAAGAAAAGGCTCCTGTTATACTTCAGGTTTCCAAGGGTGCGCGCGCTTATGCAAACCACACTTACCTTGTAAAGCTTGTTGAAGCTGCTGTTCTTGAATGTCCTGAAATTCCCGTAGTTCTTCACCTTGACCACGGTCCCGATTTCGAAACCTGTAAGTCTTGCATCGACGGCGGCTTCACCTCCGTTATGATAGATGGTTCTTCTCACTCCTTCAAGGATAACATCGAGCTTACCAAGAAGGTTGTTGAATATGCACACGCACACGGCGTTGTTGTTGAAGGCGAACTCGGTACTCTCGCAGGTATAGAAGATGACGTTCAGGTTTCTGCAGAGGACTCCTCTTATACACGTCCCGAAGAAGTTGAAGAATTTGTTTCTAAGACCGGCGTTGACTCTCTTGCTATCGCTATCGGTACGAGCCACGGCGCATACAAGTTCAAGCCCGGCACAGAACCTCAGCTTCGTTTTGACATTCTTGAAGATATCTCCAAGAGACTTCCCGGCTTCCCCATCGTTCTTCACGGTTCTTCTTCCGTTCCTCAGAACTATGTAACTATGATCAACGAAAACGGCGGTAAGATGCCCGGCGCTATCGGTGTTCCCGAAGATCAGCTCCGCAAAGCAGCTTCCCTCGCAGTTTGTAAGATAAACATAGACTCTGACCTCAGACTTGCTATGACCGGTACTATTCGTAAGTTCTTTAACGACCATCCCGATAAGTTTGACCCCAGAGAATATCTTAAGCCCGCAAGAGCTAACATTAAGGAACTTGTTCGTCACAAGCTCGTTAACGTTCTCGGCTGCAACGGCAAGGCATAAGTTGAATATTAATGTAATATACAAGCGGAAGGCACTGCGCCTTCCGCTTTTGCATTGTTGGTTGAGTGGGGGATCAAATTATAGACAAAAAAACAGCAGACTGTGAAAAGCCTGCTGAAATTAACTGTATATACCCGTGTCACTTAGGAGGGAAACAGTGCACAAAGGGAAGCAGTTGCATAGTTGCTATAACCGAAAGGTTTAGTCCCAGTCGCCCCACCAATTATCGCCTTCGCTGGGCGCTTCTATTGCACTATTGTCGCTCTCATTAGGTGCGTTACTACTGGTAACATCGCTTATTGTTGCGATGTTGCCGTCAAAGATAAAACGCTTAAGTGTGATCTCCGGTTGTTCGTATATTAATTTGTTACCCATTATAATCCCCCTCCGGAATTTTATGTTTAACACCAAATACCATCCTCATTTAACATAAGTATATCACAGTAAAAATGACTTGTCAATAGCTTTTTTAATTATTTGTTATGCACTTTTTAACAAAAAAATGTTGCGGCGCTAAGTTACCCTGTCGGAAATGTGCACAAATATAAACATACGTTGTATATAAAGAAAAATCTATAAAAATGCGATTAAGCTATTGAAAAACAGGTAAAAAAATGATATTATTAATTA
>SVRF01000019.1 GCA_015064945.1 Oscillospiraceae bacterium
CACAATGCAATGCAGAAAAGTCAGGGGTGCGCCCTGACTTTTCATCTTTGTGTGTAATTATATTTTTCTTTTTTCGTGGTCTGTGCCTTTGTCAGCGGTCTGAAGCTCCGTGCAACAATGCACGGAGCTTCTTCTATATGTTTTCCGTATAGCGTTTTAACGCTTTAAAGGACACGTCGCTTATATGATGCTCTATACGGCAGGCATCCTCCGCGGCGGTTTCCTTATCCACACCCAAACTGACCAGAAATTTTGTGATAATGGTATGCTTTTCGTAAATATCCCTAGCTATATCAAAGCCTGCGTCGGTAAGAGCAATAAAACCGTCCTTTGCCACCGTAATATAACCGCCGGACTTAAGGATACCCATAGCACGGCTTACGCTGGGCTTGGAATACCCTAAATACTCACCGACATCAATGGCACGAACAGCGCCCCGACGGGAAAGAACATATATAGCTTCTAAATACATTTCGCCCGATTCCTGTACAGCCATAAGCGTTCTCCTTTCCCTTTGTTATATTTAGGATAACACATTTGTGAAATAAATGCAAGAGGGTATTTGTATATGGCAAAATGGGCTTGTAAAAGGCTAAAATCTGTGGTATAATATATGTACTAATCAGAGAGGACTCCCGAAAGATATGGAACTGAACAACACGGATAAAAAAGAAAGAAAAAAGGGCTTTAAAGGCTTTGCCGAAAACCTTTGGTTTTATTATAAGTGGCATATACTGATAGGTGCATTTGTGCTGTTGTTTTTAAGCATTGCCACTGTGCAATGTATGAAAAAGAGCGACCCCGATATCACCGTTTTGCACATCGGTTTAGTCGATGTCGGTGCCTCCAGAGACAGCATTGTAGCGGATTTTGGATACAGCGCCACGGACCTTGACGGCAACGGAGAGATCGACCTTTCCCTTGCATTCTTCAACGTTAATGACACTACCACCCCTACCCGTTTCAACACTGAGCTTATGGCGGGTGAACATCAAATATATATAGTAAACGATGAGTACTTTGACAAGCTTTTAGTTTCCAAAGCTCTGACTCCCATTAAGGATGTACTGGGCTACGAGCTTGAAAATACGGAAGGCAACGGATACGGTATCAAGCTTAAACACTTGGATATTGCCGAAACCCGTGGATTTAAGGAGTTTGACCGCAACCTGGTACTTTGCCTTAGAGCAGGAGACGCTAACGACAAGCTGCACAAAAACAACCGTAATTTTTTCAAAACACTGCTTAAATACGAAAACGAAAACGAGCGTGTAACAGTGGATTTGGTTTGCATCGGCAATCAAAGCCTATACAAGGATACGGTTTACTCTATGGAGTACAGCGTTTATAACATCGGCAGAGAGTACGACCGAGAACACGTTGCCGTAATGAACTACGAGGAGCAAAAGATACTTACCAACAGTCAGGGAGTGTCGGTCTTTGGTAAAGAAGAACAGACAGCAGCGTTGGAGTTGGCAAAAGGCAGTAAAATCCTTATCGTCAGTGAGGAAGTCTTTGTTTATCTGCGTGACGGCGGAAAGCTTGCCTCCTTCGAAGCCTTGGGGATAGAGACCGATGGCAGCGACGAAAAGTTCGGAAGAAAGCTGTCTTCTCTTGCTGTGGACGATACCACAGACCTTACCGAGGTGCCCGGCTTTAAGTATCTGGACAAGGAGCTTTATATATGCGGCACCGCGGATATCGAAGGTTATACTGCAGATATGCTTAAATATATGACCGAGTGGACGGAGGACTGATATGTTTAAGAAGAATAAAAGCGAATGTCTGCCCGAAAACAGAATTTGCGCATATTGCGAGCACGCCCGTCCATTAGGTGACAGCGGCATCTGCATTTGCGATATAAAGGGCCTTATAAAAGATGACGGTGTATGCCGTAAATTCAGCCTTGACCTGCTTAAACTTAAGCCTCATGTGCTTAAGCTTACAGACACCGAAGAGAACAGTTTGCTGTTTACATAAAATATAAACGCCGTTGCAAGCAACGGCGTTCATTATTTATTTACTTGGTGCCGAAAAGACGGTCGCCTGCATCCCCCAAGCCGGGAACGATGTAGCAACGCTCGTTAAGCTTTTCGTCAAGTCCTGCGGTATATATGTCCACATCCGGATGGTCTTCCAGAACCTTCTTTACACCCTCGGGTGCGGAAACAAGGCACATAAGCCTTATATTCTTACAGCCCTTTTCTTTAAGCATACGTATAGCATCGGACGCACTGCCGCCGGTTGCGAGCATCGGGTCAACAACGATAACCGTGCGCTCCTCAATATCCACAGGGAGCTTGCAATAATAAACCACAGGGGTATGGGTTTCCGGATCACGGTAAAGCCCTATATGTCCTACCTTTGCCACGGGGAGTAAATTCAAAAGCCCGTCCACCATACCCAGGCCTGCCCTTAAAATAGGAACTATAGCAAGCTTTTTACCTGCTATCTTTTTACCTACCATAGGGGTAAGAGGCGTCTCGATCTCCACATCACACAAAGGAAAATCACGGGTAACCTCATAGCCCATAAGCATAGAAATTTCATCCAACAAACCTCTGAAATCCTTCGCGCCTGTATTTTTGTCACGCATTATAGTAAGTTTATGCTGAACCAAGGGATGGTCTA
Organism: Oscillospiraceae bacterium; assembly: GCA_015064945.1. Lineage (GTDB taxonomy): Bacteria > Bacillota > Clostridia > Oscillospirales > CAG-382 > SIG636. The sequence continues at coordinate 2,632 of SVRF01000019.1, forward strand.
CAATAATCAGTTTGCCCATCTGTATCGCTCCTTTATGTTTTTTATTTATTATAAAACTATTTTCGTCATTTTTCAATACCTTATGACAAAAAAAGAAGAAAGCCGCAAATAATTTTGCGGCTTTCGAGCTGATGACAAACTTGTCATCAGCTCGGCAGACTGCTGAGAAAGAGTGCAGAAAAGACGAACCGAGGCGAGAACTGTACATAGGTACTGTGAGCCGAGGTTCGTCTTGAACGAAAAAAACAATGCAATGCAGAAAATTCAGGGGTGCGCCCTGAATTTTCATCTTTATGTGTAATTGATTTTTCCTTTTTTCGTGGTCTGTGCCTTTGTCAGCGGTCTGAAAGCCGCAAATAATTTTGCGGCTTTCTTTGCTCAAGGAGAAAACTATTTCTTTATAACTTCATTTCTCTTAATCTTTTTCGTGGTGGTCTTGGGAAACTCGCTGTCTCTTATAACGATCTTGCTTATGTGCTTATACTGAGGTAGCTCTTTTACGGCAGCGGATACATCTGCTTTAAAGGTTTCTTCTGCATTTTTGCCGCCGTCCGGCATTGCATCCTTATCAAGAAAAGCTTCACAGCAAAGAGCACTTTCCGCGCCTTTGTCGTCCTTTACGGAGTACACAACCGCATCCTTTACGTAAGGAATACCGTAGATGTAGTTTTCAATTTCTTCAGGATAAATATTCTTGCCGTTATCAAGAATTATAAGGTTCTTCTTTCTGCCTGTTATATAAAGCTTATCATCGGTATAGTTGCCAAGGTCGCCCGTGTGGAACCAGCCGTCAACAAGTACCTCGGCACTTTGCTCTTCATCCTTGTAGTAGCCCATCATGACAATGTCGCCCTTAACACAAATTTCGCCGTTGCCGTTTTCATCAGCATCTTCTATCTTAAGCTCAAGACAAGGTAAAATCTTGCCAACGGAAGTAAAATCGTTATCACCGGCTTGGTTTACCGATACAAGAGGAGAACACTCGGTTATGCCGTAGCCTATTTCCAAATCTATACCTATATTGGTAAAGAATTCAGCCACTTCCGATCTTACAGGGGCGCCGCCGCACACTATCTGCCTAAGCTCGCCGCCGAAATTGTCTATTATCTGCTTGAACACCTTGCGGCGGATATCTATGCCCACCTTGCGCAAAACGTTGCTTACCTTAATCATAAAATTAACGGTTCCAAGCTTGCCTTTTTCTTCAAGTGCTGCCAAGACCCGTTTATAGAACAGCTCTGCAAAGGCGGGAACAACAAAAATATATACAGGCTTATAAAGCTGGATGTTTGCAAGAACGGCACGCAGCGACTCGTTAATGCAAATACAATTGTGCTTATGGATGGAAACGAGGATACCTATAACAGCCTCGTAGGTGTGGTGATACGGGAGAACGGAAAGACAACGCACACTAACCGTTTCTACCATAAGACCGTAATATATTGCGGAACGTATATTATGCTGAGAAAGCATTACACCCTTGGGGTTACCGGTAGTACCGGAGGTATACACAAGCAGTTTAAGGTCGTAATCGGCAGAGGTACCGTCAAGATAAAGGCTATAGCCTTCATCCATAAGTTTTTTACCTTCTTCAATGAGTTCGTCAATAGACATAGCGCCTTCACACTCACCGTCTAAGCATACAACAAGCTTAATATTGGGCAATTCGTCTTTCCCTTCGGTTATTGCTTTAACATAAGCTTTGTCACAAAGTATAACCTGACTTTCGCTGTGGTTAAGGATATTGAACATATCCTTGGTAGGTAAATCCTTATCTATGGGCACGAAAACATTTTTACCGCAAAGGGTACTTACGTAGCCGACTATCCAATTATAGCTGTTGTTGCCCGTACAGGCTATATGACAGCCGGAAACAAAACCGCGTGCCGCCAATGCGTTACCAAGGCATACTGTGGTATCGTAAAACTCTTTACAAGAAACGTCGCAAACTTTGCCTGCCTTTTTATACTTAAAAAGAACGCCGTCGCCCATTGCGGCAACTGCCTGTTGCATCATATCCCTGATAGAGTCAATAGGGGAAACCTGGTTGTACTTAATTTTTTTAGCCATAACTTGCTCCTTCTAAAAACCACAACATCTAATTTACAAAACCATTATACACAATCATTTCTACTATGTCAATAGTTTTTTAAAAATGTTTTTTGTATTTTTGTTGACTAATTAAGGAAACAATGGTAGAATAAAAGGGTGTGGAGGTATTAATTATGCTTACAATAGAAGACATCAAAAATTACAAAGCTCCCCGTTGGGACAGCTTGCCCGATATTGATCTATATATGGACCAGGTACTTGTTGTACTGGACAAACAGCTTTCAATTTTTAAGCGTGATGCGGAGGAAAAGATTATTACCGCCGCAATGATAAACAATTATGTCAAACAGAAGATAACGCTCCCCCCCGTAAATAAAAAATACACCAGATATCATCTGGCGTACCTGTATACGGTTTGCGTGCTTAAGAACATAATGGGACTTGCTGATATATGCAACGGCATAGGCAACCTGCTAAACGGCAGACACACGGCAGAAGCCTTTGATATGTTCTGCGAGGAGCTTGACAGCGCTATGGCTGAGGCATTTTTCGGTATTAAAAGATCCGCCCCCCTACCTCAAACAGACGAGGCAAAGGTTTTACGTGCTGTCACAACAGCCTGCGCCAACATGCTTTACAGTCGATATCTTATCGAAAAGATAAGCGCAAACAAAGAAAACAAGGAAGCTGAATAGATTATGGATGCTAAGAAAAACGCAGTAAAAACAAACGCAATGCGTATGCTTGATGCGGCAAAAATCAGCTACAAGGCTATGTTTTACGAATGGGACGAAAACGACTTATCCGGCATCAAGGTTGCCTCTGCAATAGGTCTGCCCTGTGAAACAGTATTTAAAACCTTGGTTGCCAAGGGTGACAAGCTTGGTTTTTGCGTGTTTTGCATACCCGTTGACGCAGAGCTGGATCTAAAAAAAGCGGCTAAGCACAGCGGCAACAAGCGCGTGGAGCTTTTAGCCGTTAAGGAACTGCTTGGAACTACGGGATATATAAGAGGCGGTTGTTCTCCCATCGGAATGAAAAAGCCATTCCCCACCTTTTTTGACGAAAGTTGTATTTTATTTGATGAGATAACGGTAAGCGCAGGTGTAAGAGGCTGTCAACTTTTGATTAACACAGAGGAACTGCTTAAGTTTGTGGGAGGCAAGGAATGTCCCCTTACTATGGAGTAAACGAATATTTTAAAGATAGGTTTGGATGCAAGGTGTATAAGCTAGCCCTTGACGGAGGCTTTACCTGCCCTAATCGTGACGGCACATTAGGAAACGGCGGCTGTATTTTTTGTCTTGAGGGAAGTGGTGCTTTTGCCGAAAGAAGCTGCCAAAACCTCGACGTGCAGATAAAAAGAGCAAAGCAGCGCTTAGCGTCCAAGGCGGACACAAGCACCAAATATATCGCATATTTTCAAGCATACACCAACACCTATGCCCCCGTAGAACGGCTGAGAGAGCTTTATCTGCCATTGACGGAACGAGATGACATTGTTGCCATCTCCATTGCAACCCGCCCTGACTGCTTAAGCGAAGATGTGCTCGACTTTTTGGTAGAGCTTAACCGTAAAAAGCCTTTATTTTTAGAGCTTGGCTTGCAGACCATACACGAAAGAACGGCGGATTACATAAGAAGAGGCTATAACCTTGAATGCTATAACAGCAGTGCAGAAGAGCTTAATCGCCGTGGGATCGAACTTGTTACCCATATCATTTTAGGTCTGCCTTTTGAGACCGAAGAGATGATGCTGGAAAGTGTTGCACACGCCTGCAAGTACAGTAAGGGTATAAAGCTGCAGCTTCTTCACGTTTTGGAGGGGACGGATTTAGCCGAGGATTACAAACAAGGCAAATTTAAAACCTTGGAGCTTGACGAATACGTAAAACTTGTAAAAAAGTGTGTTGACATTATACCCAAGGACGTGGTTATCCACCGTCTGACAGGCGACGGCGCAAAAAGGCATCTTATTGCCCCTTTGTGGAGCGGAGACAAAAAACGAGTAATAAACAGCATAAACAGTATATTAAGGCAAAAAAGATGACCGTACAGCAACAACTGTACGGTCATCTTTTTATTTTTGGTAGTCAGCGCCGCTGGCAAATTTTTCTTCATACTCAGCAACGGTAAGCTGTATACAGCAGGCAAGCACCTTTGCCGCAGTCTTGATAGTATCAAGAGAAGGGAAAGTGGGTGCTATACGTATATTGCTGTCGTTAGGGTCCTTGCCGTAAGGGAAGGTTGCACCCGCCGCAGTAAGGGCAAGACCTGCTTCTGATGCAAGCTGTACCAAGCGTTTTGCACAGCCGTTGGGCAGGTCGAGGCTTATAAAGTAACCACCGTTGGGACGGGTATAGTGTACGCCTTCAAGATTATATAGTTTTCGGTTGTCAAACTCATTAATTACCGCATCAAATTTGGGCTTTATAATCGCTCTATGCAGTTTCATATGATTGATAAGACTTTCCTTATCGGGGAAAAGCTTTGCGTGACGAAGCTGATTAAGCTTGTCATAACCGATAGTTTGATAAGAAAGCTGTTTTGTTATAGCCTTTATATTCTCTACACTTGAAGCGATAGCCGCCAAACCGGAGCCGGGAAAGCTTATCTTTGAGGTAGAGGTAAACTCGAAAAACATATTTTCGTTACCGTATTCCGCCGCTATGGAAAGAATATCGGGTAATTCATCGGGAGTATCGGTCAAATCGTGGATAGCGTAAGCATTATCCCAAAAGACTCTGAAATCCTTAGCCTTGGGCTTAAGAGACGCAAAGCGACGCACGGTCTCCTTAGAGTATGTAATACCGTTAGGGTTGGCATACTTAGGCACGCACCAAATACCCTTGATACTGTCGTCCTCTTTAACAAGCTTTTCCACCATATTCATATCGGGGCCTTCGCTTGTCATAGGCACCTTTATCATATTTATGCCAAAATATTCACATATAGCAAAATGCCTGTCATAACCGGGCACGGGACAAAGAAAGCTTATCTGGTCATACTTTGACCAAGGCTTGTCGCTGCCAACAACGCCGCTGAGCATTGCACGTGCCATCGTGTCATACATAAGGTTAAGACTGGAGTTACCGCCAACAATAATTTGCTCTGTAGGGACACCGAGGATATCGGAGAAAATACGCTTTGCCGCAGGAATACCGTCAAGTATACCGTAGTTACGGTAATCCACGCCATCGACAATACAGTCTTCTTTAGAGGAAAGAACGCCAAGAAGGGGCTCCGTAATATCAAGCTGTTCCTTGGCAGGCTTACCGCGGGTCATATCTAACTTTAAACCAAGCGCCTTATAGCCTTCGTATTCCTTTTCCAGTTCTGCTCGGTTAATCATAAATGCATCACCTTTCGATAAAACTTAAAACTCTGCGCTGCCTGTAGTTCTGGGGAACGCCTCTACGTCACGAATGTTGGACATACCGGTAATATACATTATAAGACGTTCAAATCCCAAGCCGTAGCCTGCGTGACGGGTACCGCCGAATTCACGAAGTTCCAAATACCACCAATAGTCTTTTTCTTCAAGACCCATTTCGGCTATTCTGTTCTTGAGCAGGTCAAGACGCTCTTCTCTCTGAGAGCCGCCTATAAGTTCACCAACACCGGGGACAAGCATATCTGCCGCAGCAACGGTCTTGCCGTCATCGTTCATACGCATATAGAACGCCTTGATATCCTTGGGGTAGTCGGTTACAAACACGGGCTTACCGTAAACACGTTCGGTAAGGTAACGCTCGTGCTCGGTCTGCAGGTCACAGCCCCACTCTACAGGATATTCAAATTTTTCGCCGCTGTCTTTAAGAAGCTTAACAGCCTCGGTATAGCTTACTCTGCCGAAGTCACTGTTGACAAGTGCTTCAAGTCTTGCCTTAAGACCTGTATCTATAAAACGGTTGAAAAATGCGATCTCCTCAGGACACTTTTTAAGCACATCCGCAACAACATATTTTATCATTGCTTCGGCGGTATCCATATAATCGTCAAGGTCCGCAAATGCCATTTCGGGCTCTATCATCCAAAACTCTGCCGCGTGGCGGGGAGTGTTGGAATTTTCGGCACGGAAGGTGGGACCGAAGGTATAAACCTTGTTAAAAGCCAGCGCAAAACATTCTGCCTGAAGCTGGCCGCTTACCGTAAGGTTTGCCGCTTTGCCGAAGAAGTCTTTGCTGAAATCAACGCTGCCATCTTCATTCTTGGGAGGGTCATTAACGTCAAGTGTTGTAACACGGAACATCTCACCTGCACCTTCGCAGTCGCTGGTAGTGATTATGGGTGTGTTAACGTATACAAAGCCGTTTTCCGCAAAGAAGCTGTGAAGAGCCTGTGCAGCAACGGAACGAACCCTGAACACCGCGGAAAAGGTGTTGGCACGGGGACGAAGGTGACCTATAGACCTTAAGAATTCCAAACTGTGTTTCTTGTTTTGCAAGGGATAGTTGGGAGTGGACGCACCCTCTATCTCTACCTTTGCCGCCTTAAGCTCAAAGGGTTGCTTTGCATCGGGCGTAAGAACAAAAGTGCCTGTTACCGTTATAGCGGCACCTATATTTTGAGAAGATATCTCCTTATAATTATCCAGAAGGTTTTCCTCCACAACTATTTGCAAATTGGTAAAGCAGGTACCGTCGTTAAGAGAAATAAAGCCAAACATATTGGAGCAACGCATATTCTTTATCCAGCCGCCCACGGTTATGGTTTTACCTTCATAATCAGCGGGAGAAGCGCAAAGAGCACTTACGGTAGTAAGCTGTTTTTTAATAGCCATAGTTAGCCTCCTGCATAATAATTTATTAAAGATTATTATACATTTATCTTCCTTTTTTTACAATGGTAATTTTGTGAACTTTTGCTTTAATCAATTAATATATTTTGTGCATTTTAACGAAGATCGCAAACTGCGGACTAGTACCGTTTCCACTGTATATTGACACGGAGTATATTTTCTGCTAAAATCAACAGCACAACAATAGGAGCGTGACCGATGAAGATTAAAGCACCTTGGCTAAAACACTACGGCGATATACCCGTAAATCTTGAATATTCAGACGGTACAATGTGGGACTGTTTTTTAAAGTCGGCTGCCGCTGTGCCCGCATTCCCTGCCCTTGCATATATGGACAGGGAATACAGCTATGCCCACGTTAAGTCCGCTATTGAAAAAACCGCACGGGGTTTTGCCGCAATAGGGGTAAACAAAGGGACGAGGGTTGCAATATGTCTGCCCAATATGCCGCAGGCAATATATTGCCTGTACGCATTGAATATGCTCGGTGCCGCCGCTTGTATGGTGCACCCCCTATCCGCCGAAAAGGAGCTGACAGACTTGTTAAAGGAGGCAGAATGCTCCTTTGCGGTTATAATGGACAGCTTTGCCGCCAAGTTTGCCGATGCTGAGAAGCAACTGCCCCATATTAAGTATATCGTTACCGATGCGGCAGAATGTTTAGGTATAAAATCGACCGTTTACAAACTGCTTAAGGGCAGAAAGTTTAAGGTAGATTATCCCAAAAATTCCATGGTTTGGAAAAAATTTATAAAGCAGGGAAAAGATAAGACTTTGCCAAAAACCGTTAAAGCCGAAAAAGACAGACCTGCAGTTATACTTTTTTCAGGCGGGACAACGGGTATACCAAAAGCCATTGCCCTTTCGGATTTCAATGTTAACGCAATGAGTGCGCAAATAAACGCCGTTGACCGCAACAATATGCACGGCAACCGCACTTTGGCAGTACTCCCTATATTTCACGGGTTCGGCTTGGGGGTTTGTATACACTCCCCTCTTTGCAACTGCGGTACGTCGGTGCTGGTACCGAGGGCTAATCCTGCAGAGTTTGCAAAACTTTTGGAGAGCACAAAAACCAACGTGTTAGCGGCAGTACCTTCCCTGTTGGAGGCGCTTACAAGAAATAAATACAAACCCGATCTATCGGGGCTGTTGGCTGTATACAGCGGCGGCGACAGTATGAGCGCAAGCCTAAAGCAAAAGCTTAACGCATACCTTAAGGATTGCGGTGCGAAAATACGAGTACAGGAAGGCTACGGCGCAACGGAGTGCTTTGCCGCAAGCTGTTTAACTCCTTATTTCAGCACTAAGGACGATGGAATAGGTTTTCCTCTACCCGATATGTTCTTTAAAATTTGTGATCCCCTCACGGCAGAAGAACTGCCGTACAATACGGACGGCGAGATTTGCGTAAGCGGTCCTACGGTTATGCTTGGATATTTAGGGCACGTTGAAGAAAACAAAAACACACTGCGAAGGCACGCCGACGGTAGAATATGGCTGCACACGGGAGATATGGGCTGTATGGACGCGGAAGGCTGTGTATATTTCCGTCAACGTATAAAACGGATGATAATAACAAACGGATACAACGTATACCCATCCAGAATAGAGCAAATTCTTGATGAGCACCCAAAAACAAGGCAAAGCTTCGTAATAGGAGTGCCGGACCCACAGAAGATACAAAGGGTTAAAGCCTTTGTTGTACCCGAAGACGGCGTCACTGCGGACGATGCCTTAAGAGCCGAACTTTTGGAATATTGCAAAGAACGAATAGCCAAATACGCTATGCCCCGTGATATTGAGTTCCGAAAAGATCTGCCTAAGACAAAACTTAACAAGATAGACTACAGAGCGCTTGAAGAAGAAAGCGTGTAAAAAGAACAGACAAAAACCTCGATGAAATTCATCGAGGTTTTTATCATACTTCAAAAAGCTATCTTTGCGGCAACTGATTTTGTTATTCTTCTTTTATGGACGTTGTAAGGCAAAGCGCTAACAAACATACGGATATAAGCACACCTGTTAATGAAAAATAACGAGCCCCCATAAAAAAGGGAGATATTGAAAAAATCACCCCAAGAAACGCAACAATTTTAATAATTTTAAGCATTTTTACGGTGGATTTGAAACAATACACTGTAGAAAGAACAAGCAAAGCAGAGGTCATAAGGGCAGTAAGTAACGGACCGAAAGAGGCATAACCAAAAGGCGTTAATGAAAAATATGAGAATGTACGGCGAAAACTTTCACCTTCGGGATTTGCAAAACTCAGCACCGCACCATAGGGCAAAAGCTCTAATATCAATGCGGCAACCGTGAGTATAAGCATAAGATATTTCTTTTTCATAGCGCGTTCTACTTTCTAACCACAATACAGCATATCGGTATGAATACGAAAACTCTTCCTTGTCAGAAGGTGGATTTTGCCCCTCTTTATGTTTCACCGGAAGCTTTGTATAAGTCCTGCGTCATATTTCAAAACCAATGCCCCATCAAGACTGTTTGCGACACCGTCGCCGTTAACATCGCATTTTTGTATCTGCTCTTCGGTAAAACTTATCATTTGCGCATCGTATCGAAGGATGTATGCGGCATCCAAGTTATCGGTAATTCCATCACCGTTTGCATCGCCCATACCGTCAACCGCCGGTCTGTGCAAACTGGGGTCAGAACTTTCGTCCTCAGTCGTTTCGTAGCTTATATCTTCCGATTGTTCGCTTTCGTCAGGGACAGACGTTTCCTCGGGCTGTGAAATCTCACCCCTGACGGTCACACTTGCCTCATCTCCGTATCCGAAAACACGAAGCTTTTCGAGATGGTCCAAATAATTACCTACATTGACAATACCGCTTGTTGCCGCTATAACGATATCTGCAGCTTGATTGGCGGGCACATCATACTGGCCGTCAACGGTAAACGTATAGGAAGCGCCGTTTTCAAAGCCGTCAACGGGGGTAAAATACAGGCGTAACGCGATATCTCCATCGTTCTTTGCTACGGCATCCGTACCGTCAAGCATAAGCAAATCTACGTTGAGAACACCGTTCCCCGTAACGGAATACTCCGCACAAAGGCCCATAGCCGCAAATATCTCATAAGTAAACAAGCCCTGCCCGGGGATGTATGTTGTTTTTTCCATTTTCGGCCATGCAACAATCATTTGAGGGATATTTACGCCGTCAACATTGCCCAAGCCATCGCCGTTAAGCTCCACATCGGTTTGCCACAAAGGAATTAGCTTGTCGCCGTCAAATTCTACGTTAAACTCGATACCTATAATCCCGTAAGGATCTGTTATATCAACAACTTCGATATCCAAAACAATATACTCGGTACCCTTATAAGTCCCGAGACTTGCACGCATATCCAATGCGAAGGAGCGTGGAACCAGCGGCTCTACCGCAGAAACTGTAGGGATTGCAACGCTTATTACCAAGACAAAAGAAAGGAATAAAGACAGTATTCTTTTCATAAGACCAAATACCTCCGTATTTTGAAATGTTGACGCTACAGAAAAAATATGATATAATCACAGACAATAAAGCTAAGGAGTGCTTAATATGGCTATTAAAATTACTTTTATTATTGTGGGCTTGGTTATTGGTTTTTTGCAGTACGGACTTACAAAGACAGCAGCTAAGTATACAGCGGAAAAGAAGAACGGTGTTATCGGTATAATAGCAATAAAACTATTGTTTTATATAGCTGCTGCCGCCGTGGTAGTATTTTGGGTCAAGGATAACATATTTACTTTCGGCGCTGGAATTGCCACAGGTGTTTTGCTTACGGCAATTGCCGATATGATACGGAACAAAAAGTAAATCGCCCCAAAAAGTCTGACGACTTCATTGGGACCCCGACAATAAAACAGGGGCTGTTGCACTATGCAGCAGCCCCTTTAACTTTGGGGTTATTCGCTATAAGATTAGCCGTTGTAAGCAGCCTTATCGCAGATAAGTATAACGTCCTTGTGTGCCTTAAGAACGGTACAAGGAATTTCGGTAGTGATTCTGTCATCATCAACCATCTTCTTAACAACTGCGTGCTTGTTTGCGCCGCTTGCAAGAACAAGTATCTTCTTAGCCTGCATAATGGTTGCAAGACCCATAGTTATTGCCTGAGTGGGAACATCTTCCTTAGAAGCGAAGAAACGTGCGTTTGCTTCGATAGTGTTGTCGGTGAGGTTGGTAAGGTGAGTGCTTGCATAAAGCTCTGCTTCGGGTTCGTTGAAACCGATGTGGCCGTTCTGACCAACGCCGAGAACCTGAACGTCGATGCCGCCTGCTGCCGCAACCGCTTCGTCATAAGCCTTGCCTTCTGCTGCAGGGTCCTTTGCAAGACCGTTGGGAACGTGGGTTCTTGCCTTGTCTATATCAACGTGATCGAAAAGATTAACGTTCATAAAATATCTGTAGCTTTGGTCATGGGTAGGTGCCAAAGGATAATATTCATCCAAATTATAGCTGGTAACGTCCTTGAAGCTGATTTCGCCTGCCTTGTTCATTTCCTGAAGGCACTTATACATACCAACGGGAGTACTGCCTGTTGCCAAACCGAGAACAGAATCGGGCTTTGCCTTAAGCTGGTCTGCAATAACCTTTGCGCCCTCTTTGGACATTTCCTCATAACTGTCACATACGATAACTTTAAGCATAGTAAAAATCCTCCGTAAATTATAATTCTTTAACTGCAAGTATATTTTATACCAAAGTCACCCTCTTTGTCAAGCGATAGAGGCAATTTTAAAAAGAAATTTCGGGAATTGAAGGTATTGCGCCCTCTTTTTCGGTGCTTTTGGCGGCAATGGCACAGGCTTTTAAAGCAAGGCTTTCTATTTCCTCCGAGGAAAGCCGCGAAACATCCCTGCCTAAAGTGACAGCGCCCGCAATAAAGCTACCCAAAAATATGTCACCTGCACCGGTGGTATCCTTGACTGCCGCAGGAAAACCGTACACTCTGCCGCGCTTATCTCCCTTACCGTACATAACGCCGTCTGCTCCAAGCGTTATAAGAACCGTCTCGGCATATCCTAAAAGAATATCCATAGCTTTATCAAGGTCTGAGCCGCCTGAAAGCAGTCTAGCCTCGTTTTCGGACACCTTTAAAAGCTGTATTTTTACAGGTAAAGAAAGGCAAGCATTTACAAAAGCTTTTTCGTCTTGCCACAAAAAGGGGCGGTAATTGGGGTCAAAGCTTATGCTTATTTTCTCCTCTGCTGCCACGGAGAGCAAGTGCATCAGCGCACTTTTACAAGGTTCAACCGCTAAGGACAACCCACCAAAATGGAAAAGAGATGAAGAACGCACAAGCCCCGCATCCGCTTCCTCAACAGTTATCGAAGCGTCGGCACAGCCGTCCCTGCAAAAAGCAAAACCGTTATCTCCGTCAGTGTTAACGGTAACAAAGGCGTGGGTGGTAGGGCGGCTGTCGTCAAGCACCATGCCCTTCGTGTCAACACCGTATTTACGGGCGGTATCCGCAAGCATTTTTCCGAAGCTGTCATTACCTACTTTGCCGATAAAAGCCGTCTTTACGCCGCCTTTTGCTGCGCAAACCGAAAGATTAAAGGGTGCGCCGCCGGGGTTAGCCTGATAAAGGCCCTCTCCTTTGGATATAAAATCTATAAGCGCCTCGCCGAAGGCGACAAGACCGTATTCTTTAACAAAAGCCACGACTTAGCCTCCTCTGCTTGTTTTCCGTTGACAAAACGTCGCCCCGGCGTTATAATTGTGTCAACGGAGGTGTAATTGATTATGAGATATGAAGGCGTGGTATTTGACCTTGACCACACTCTTTTTGACAGATATGCCACACTAAAAGCCCTGTCCCCCGAATTTTGCAAGCTGTTTGATGACTGCCTCACACCTGATATGGATGCAAAAAAAGTGGGCGAACATCTTGCGGACAGTGACAAAAAATACATATACTATGGCTGGAGCAAGGTTTTTGAGGACCTTTGCAACAAAGGAATGTTTAACCCTCTGCCTGCCTACGAAAGATACAGGGACGCACTGCTTACGCTGTTCCAACGCCACGCCATACCCTTCCCTTTCACCTACAGCGTGCTTGAAGAAATACGCAACCGCGGGCTGAAGCTTGGACTTATAACTAACGGAAAAGGCTATATACAGGCTAGAAAGTTGCAACTGTTAAAGCTTAGCGATGCCTTTGACTACGCCCTGCTTTGCGGAGAGTTTGGGGTGCAAAAGCCCGACAGAGCGCCCTTTGACCACATGGCAAAGGTTTTGGGCATACCCGCTGAAAAGCTTTTGTTTGTGGGTGACAACCCTGTTTGTGACGTAGATGCATCACGCAAGGCGGGCTATACCCCTGTAGAGATACTTACAACCGAGTGTAAGCTTCCCGATGTGGAAAGCGCACGGTTGCAACTTAAAACCGTAGAGGAATTACCTAAGCTTATTGACCGTTTGCAGAAAGCCCCTTTGTAAGCTGAGGCATATTGCGTATAATATCCCTACGGGTCACTATACCGATGAAGGCGTCACTGTCATCGGTAACGCAGATGAAGTTTTGCTTCATAGCGTGCTCAAGCAGTTCCTCCATAGTTACGTTTATGCGCACGGCGGGGCTGAAATCTGGACGCACAAGCTCTTTTACACAGTGCTTTTCCTGCTCCTTGACGGAAACGCATTCCTCGTCAACCAAATACCAGAGAAAATCCCCCTCGCTGATAGAGCCAACGTAAGTACCGTCCTCTGCAAGCACGGGGATAGCCGCATAACCGTGATAACGCATTTTTTCAAGCCCTTGACGGAGGGTGCTGTTTTCGTAAATATAAGCCACATCTTTTTTTGGTTTTAAAAGCATAAGTACATTCATTAATTAAAAACCTCCCTCTTGTGAACCATTATAACACCGTTTGTTTAAAAAAACAATAAATTTAAAAATATATTTTAGGAGTGTTTGGATTTGATTACGACAATAAACGACGGCAAGCTTTTTGTAGAAATAAACTCTAAAGGTGCGGAGCTTTGGCGAATATACGACACTGAAGGCACAAACTACCTTTGGAACGGTGACAGTACCTTTTGGGGCAGGCGTGCCCCTACCCTGTTTCCTATATGCGGCGGAATGATAGGCGACGGTTATATTTATGAGGGCAAGGAATACTCTATGCCCAAGCACGGCTTTTGCAGAGACGCTGAGTTTGAGCTTGAAGCCGCCGAACCGAACCGTGCCGTGTATCTGATAAAGGATAACGAGGAGCGATACAAGTTGTTTCCCTTCCGTTTTGAATTCAGAATAGAATACAAGATAGAAGACGGAGCTTTGAAGGTTATATACCGCGTTAAAAACCTTGGCGAAAACACTATGTATTTTTCCGTTGGCTCCCACGAAGCCTACGCTTGCCCCGAAGGGATAGAAGACTACAGCATAGAGTTTGAAAAGCCCGAAAAGCTTGTAAGTCTTGAAATTGCCGACAATCTGGTGCAAAAGGGCAGAACGCTTATAGGCGAAAACGTAAGCCGGCTTCCTATGAGCTATGAATATTTCAAGATAGATGCTTTGTGCTTTCAAAACATACTTTCAAAGCGTGTCAGCCTTGTAGGTAAGGACAGACGTATTGATGTGGAATTTGACGGTTTTGAATATGTTTTGCTATGGACTAAGCAGGGAGCACCCTTTTTGTGTATAGAGCTTAACTGCGGTATAGACGACTATGCGGACAGCGACCGCTTATTGAAACACAAAAAAGGCAGTGTTGCTCTTGACAGCGGCAAAGAGTATGTGCTTTGCCACAGTATGCGTTTTTCAAAAGCTTAAAAGCTTGACAAAAATACGGCTTAATTATATAATACTACCGAATTAAGTTTAAATGAAGGAGATTAGTTATGAAAAAATTTGTTGCCGTTCTTATGGCGATTATGATGGTCCTTACGGTTTTTGTTTCCTGCAGTAAGGATGAAGCTCCCAAAAAGAATACCGAGAGCAACGCCCCCGAAGCAAGCACCAATGATAGTGCTTCCGCCGATGGTTCTGACGAAGTATCGGATATTTCTCAAAACGTTGAAAACAGCAACAACGGAGAAACAAGCGAAGAAGAACCTTCTTTTGTTGTCAACAGTGAAGTGAACGAAGTAAGCAAAGACGACGAAAGCAGCACAGATGCCGATGTAAGCACCGGCGTTGCAGAATACGACAGTGCGCTTTTCGGTTCCTGGTCTGCGGAAGTTGAAGGCTCTGTATTGATGTTCAGCTTTGAAGACGGCGGTGTGGGCTCTATGTCCGCCGAAGGGTTGACAGTTGATATGGCTTGGTTTGTATCCGACGGTAAGCTTACTATGAATATGTCCTACTACGGTGTGGAGGAAAACATAGTTACCGATGCGGATTACAGCATCGTTGGTAACAGCCTTACCATAACCTACGAAAACGATCCTCTTACTCTTACCTTTGTGGAAGATAACGGAGGAGAGGATAGCTCTGCCCCGGTTGTTCCCGTAGAAAAAGAATACGACAGCATTCTCTTAGGCACATGGGGTTATTTTGAAGACGGCGTTGCGCTGCTTATAACCTTTGAAGAAAACGGCAAGGGTAAAATAAGAACAGAGGGTGCGACCCTTACCATTGATTGGTACACCGCAAACGAAAAGCTTAGCGCAACTGCTTCCGTTATGGGCGAGCTTTTTGCAGATGCCGAATACACCGTTGACGTTGATAAGCTGTTTATAACGGTTGACGGTGAGGTTTTGGTGTTTGCCAAGGATAATACCGACAACAACACAGGAAACGGTAACAACACCAACACCGACGAAAGTCAGGTTGCCTCTACAGGCAGAGGTTATGACAGCGCATTGCTTGGGTCTTGGGTGGCAGTTGTTGACGGCACGGAAATGACCTTTACCTTTGAAGAAGAGGGTGTCGGTTTCGTTTCCACTGCCGACGCTACAGAGATCGTTTCTTTCTACATCGATTGGTATACCGAAAACGGCATACTTGAAACCACAATAACCGAGATGGACGGTGTGGAAATCAATGAGCCCTTGGCCTCTTTTGAATACGAGTTCACACGTGAAGGCCTTGCCCTTATAGTTGACGGCGATGCCATTATATTTACAGAGGCTTAATTTTATAAAAACAAAACATAACAAAAAGAAATCCACTTTTTACAAAGTGGATTCAAGCTGATGACAAACTTGTCATCAGCTTGGCAGAGTGCTGAGAAAGAGTGCAGACAAGACGAACCGAGGCGAGAACTGTACCGACGTACTGTGAGCCGAGGTTCGTTTTGAACGAAAAAAACACAATGCAATGCAGAAAAGTCAGGGGTGCGCCCTGACTTTTCATCTTTGTGTGTAATTATATTTTTCTTTTTTCGTGGCCTGTGCCTTTGTCAGCGGTCTGAATCCACTTTTTACAAAGTGGATTTCTTTTTGTTCCCCCTAAATACATCAAGGGGTTTAGTCAAGCTCTTTAAGTCCTGTGTAAAGCTCGTAATACCTGCCCTTTTGTGCAAGGAGGTCGTCGTGGTCACCGCGCTCTATTATTTCGCCCTTTTCCAGCACCATTATGGCGTTGGAGTTACGAACGGTAGAAAGGCGATGGGCGATAACAAAAGTGGTTCTGTCCTCCATAAGTGCATCCATACCGCGCTCTATATGGCGCTCGGTACGGGTGTCTACGGAGCTGGTCGCCTCATCAAGAACAAGTATGGGGGCTTTGCTAAGCGCCGCACGTGCTATGTTAAGCAGCTGACGCTGACCTTGTGACAGGTTTGCACCGTCGCCTTCTATCATAGTGTCGTAGCCCTTGGAAAGTCTTCTTATAAAGCTGTGGGCGTATGCGGTCTTTGCCGCCTGCTCTACCTCTTCGTCAGTTGCGTCAAGTCTGCCGTAACGTATATTCTCACGAACAGTACCCGTAAACAGGTGGGTGTCCTGCAACACCATTGCTATATTCTTTCTAAGGACATCCTTTTCAATATTCTTAATGTCAACGCCGTCTATGGTTATCGTACCCTCGTTAATATCGTAAAAACGGTTAAGAAGATTTGTTATGGTGGTCTTACCTGCCCCCGTAGAGCCGACAAAGGCTATCTTCTGACCGGGCTTTGCATAAAGAGATATGTTCTTAAGCACAGTTTTTTCTTCGTTGTAACCAAATGAGACATTATCCAATATTACGTGACCCTTAATGCCTTCTTCTGCGAAATTCTCGGCATTTTCTGCGTCTGCAGGTTCTTCGGGCAGGTCCATAATTCTGAACACACGCTCTGCGCCTGCAAGGGCGGAGAAGATGTTTGCCATTTGCATGGATATCTCGTTGATAGGACGGGCAAATTGGTTTGCATACTGAACAAAAACGGTAAGCTCGCCTATGGTAAGCGCAAGCATCGAAGCAGAAGCTATATCTCCTGTTACGGTAAGGAAACAAAGAATGCCGCCCACTCCTGCGGTTATGGCATAGCTCAGCTTGCTTATATTGCCCATTACGGGACCCATAATGCCGCCGTAAAACATTGCGTTGGTTTGCTTTTCTTTAAGGTCGTTGTTAAGCAGCTCAAATTCCTCTATACACTCATCCTCGTGGTTGAACACCTTTATAACCTTTTGACCTGCCACAGACTCCTCTATATAACCGTTAACAGAGCCAAGTGCCGCCTGCTGTGCAGAGTAATATTTACTGCTGTGCTTTGCTATCTTACCGCCGCCGAAGGTAAATACGGGAATAAACACAACGGTTATAAGGGTAAGCAAGGGGTTAAGGTACAGCATAAGGAAAAGTGTGCCGATAAGGGTTACCGCACCTGAAACAAGGCTTACTGCCGTGGAGTCGAACATCATACCGATATTATCCACGTCGTTGGTAAAGCGGCTCATGGTTTCGCCCGTGGTAGTGGTATCGTGATACTTAAGAGGCAAGGACTGAACCTTGTCAAACAGCTCGTTTCTTATGCGCTGTACCGCACCTTGAGAAATGCCGATAAGCAACTTCTGCTGAACATAGGTGCATGCTATTGCGACAATATACATAATACCGAGTATTACAAGTGCCGTTACCACGTAAGCTATGGTTTCCGAAACATTATCCTTGCTTATAAGCATTTTTACAATGGGTTTGAAGGTTCCTACAAGGGAATTTATAAGCTTATCCGCAAAATTGCTGTTGCCCGTTGTATCGCCTGCCACCTTATCCAAAATAGGTGCAAGCATATAAGAGCCGATAAGGTTTGTGACTGTGGTGGTGATGAGACACATAAAAACAAAGACAAACCTAAGCTTGTATGCGGAAAGGTATTTTAGCAAGCGCTTTATAGTACCCATAGAGCTCTTAGGCTTGCCGGTAGGTCTGCCTCTGCCGGGACCGTGGCCGGGACCGCCGGGACCTTTTTTGCCGGAAACAGAGCCAAAGCTATAGCGCTTTTTAAGTTCTTCTAAATTACGCACCATAACTATTTATCCCCCTTCCCGTCGGTTTGGGAATGATATATCTCACTGTACTCTTCGTTGCTGCTGAGCAGTTCTTCGTGAGTGCCCACTCCGGTTATTCTGCCGTCATTCATTACTACTATCATATCCGCACCCATAACGGAACTGATTCGCTGAGCGATTATAAGCTTTGTGGAACCGGAAAGGTCCGTTTTGAACGCCTGTCTTATCTTCGCTTCGGTTGCCGTGTCAACGGCGCTGGTGGAGTCATCAAGTATTAAAATCTTAGGCTTTTTAAGAAGTGCACGGGCAATGCAAAGTCTTTGCTTCTGACCGCCCGAAACATTGAGACCGCCTTGAACAAGGTCGCTCTTGTAGCCGCCTTCCATCTCGGAAATAAAGCCATCTGCCTGTGCATAGCTTGCGGCCGCACGTAGTTCCTCATCGGTAGCCTCCCCGTCGCCCCAACGGAGGTTATCCTCCACAGAGCCCGAGAACAGCACATTCTTTTGCAATACCATACCTATGCCGTCACGCAGATTTACAAGGCCGTAATCCTTTACGTTAACGCCATCGATATACACCGCACCTTCGTCAACATCGTAAAGACGTGGAATAAGTGATACCAAAGTAGTCTTGCCGCAACCCGTAGAGCCTATTATGCCTACGGTTGCACCTGCAGGGATATCGAGGCTTATGTTCTCCAAAACTCTGTCGGGGCTGTCCTTGTAGTATCTGAAGGAAACGTTTTCAAAACGAATGCCGCCTTCCTTTACCGTAAGGTCCTCTTCTATGCCTGCACCATCTTTGATATCAGGCTCTTCGTCAAGCACCTCGGCAACACGCTTTGCGGATGCCATAGCACGGGAAGACACAACAAACAACATGGTTATCATCATAAGGGACATAAGAATTTGGTTTATATAGGTGAGGAAGGCAGAAAGCTCGCCACGGCTCATATCGCCGCCTATTACCTGATTACCGCCGAGCCAAAGCACGGTGATAATGGTGCCGTTAAGTATCAGCATCATAAGAGGGTGCATAAGTATCATCACGTTAAAGGCGGAAAGGCCTGCAGTCTTAAGTTCAGCGTTGGCAGTATAAAACTTTTGCTTTTCCGTATCTTCCCTTACAAAGGATTTAACGACACGCACATTTGTTAAGCTTTCCTGTACGGTAGTGTTAAGATTATCTATTCTGCCCTGCATTTTGGAAAAACGAGGGAAACCTGCACGGATAACCACAAAAATTATGCACAAAACAAGGGGAATGGAAATAAACAGCACGCTTGCTAACTTGGGGTTGGTTATTGCCGCCATTATGGTTGCACCTACTATCATACCGGGAGAGCGCAAGCACATACGTAGCAGCATATTAACAAAGGTCTGCAACTGGGTTATATCGTTGGTAAGCCTTGTTACAAGCGAGCCCGTGCGGAACTTATCTATGTTGGCAAAGGAGAAGCTTTGTATCTTCTTATACGCATCCATACGCAAATCGGATGCAAAGCCCACGGAAGCCTTAGCGCCGAAATACGCACCGCCAACGCCGCCTATAAGCATAAGTATTGCGGTTGCACCCATAAGCCCTGCCATTGTGGCAATATATGCGGTACTGCTGCCTGCAGCTATATCACTGCCCGTTTTGCCATCTATAATTTTCTGCAGCAGCTTGGGAAGTATAACCTCGCCCACAACCTCTACTATCATACAAAGCGGCCCTAATATGAACGCCCATTTGTACGGTTTTACGTACTTCATCCATCTTTTCAAAGGTCAGTTTCCTCCTTTATCAGATTATTCATATTATATTGCATCTTTTCAAAAGCGGCGCAAAGCACTTTTAAGCTTTCATCATCAAAATCAGCAAACAGCATCTTATCCAAGCTGTCAAAATACATACAGGACTCATCAACCAATTGATGAGCTTTTTCCGTAGGCATTATGTGATTTATACGGCTGTCAACGGCTGACGGAGTGCGGACAATATACCCCGTCTCCTCAAGCTTGTTAAGCATAACCGTTATAGCCGCAGGGCTTACATCCATAGCTGACGCTATTTGCTTTTGGGATACATCGCCGCCCTTTTTGCATATATACATAAGCATACGGTGCTGTCCCCTATGCATACCGTACTTGCTTGCAACATGGGAAAACGCATCCCTATGCAGCTTATTTGCACGCATAAACTCCCTTACCGTTTGCTTTAAAAGTGTGTAGCTGTTGACATCGTCTGTCATTATTGTACCTCCTTTACGATAATTAACACTTTAATAATTAATGTGTTAATTATATACCTTGCCATTAAGAATGTCAACACTTTATAACTGAAAAAGCAAGTGGGTGTATGTAGAAATTGCTACACACACCCACGGTCTGTTTGTACATTTTTACCAAGTAAAATCAATCTTCATCTTCATCGTCGTCATCGTAGTAATACACTTTTTTACGACGTTTTTCAACCTTACGCTTAAGACGTTCGCTTTTGCGTTTTTCACGTTTTTCGGTCTGTAAGCGGCGTTTTTCACGTTCTTCAAGTTCCAACGGAGACTCGACAACAATACCCTTCTTATGCAAGCGTGCACCTACACCCTCCTTGATAAGGGTATAAACAACAGCGGCAAGGGGGATGAAAAAGATTATGCCGAAAAGCCCCATCATTTCACCGCCCAGCAAAGCGGCAAACAAGGTCCATATTGCAGGCAGACCAACAGAGCCGCCAACAACGTGGGGGTAAATAAACTGTCCCTCCAACTGTTGCACCACCATAAACGCCGCCAGGAAAACCAACGCCTTTACAGGGTTTGTCATTAAAATAAGCAAAGTTCCGATAGCACAGGAGGACAACGCACCGACGTAAGGAATAAGCGCCAAAATCCCTGTAAGCACGCATATTATACCTGCATAGGGCAACCTGAACAAAAGCATTGCGCCGTAAAGTATAACGGCAAGCAAAAGTGCGTCCAAACACTGGCTTGAGATAAAGCTTGTAAAGGTCCTGTGGAACAGGCTGCCGATGTAGCAAGCTTTATCTGCAAACTTTTTGGGAGTATAGGCATAAACAAGCTTACGTGCCTGAATATTAAGCTTCTTTTTGCCAGATATCATATATATCGAGAAAACTATACATGAGAATGCGGTAATAACAATGCTTACCGTGGTGCCTGCGGCACTTATAACGGTATCAACCATCTCTTTGGAATTGATCTTTACGTAACCGGACAAAAGATCTACTACCTTGTCCACGGAGAATTCGTTAATAAAGCTTTCAACCCCCTGCAACTGTATACCGTACTTAGCAAGAAAATCCTTTGCTTTGGGGTAATTATCCTTAGCGGCATCAACCAGCTCCTCTGCAGACTTGGTAATATCCGGTACCATATATTTTATAAACAGTATCACTATCCCCGTTAGAGTGGCGATAGAAAAGAGAAGCCCTAAATATGTATTAAGAGTATGTCTTGATTTAACGTGAAGCTTGCGCTGTACCCAAGCAAAAAGCTTTTCAAACCCACGTATAGGGATATTTATAATAAACGCCATACACGCACCGATAAAAAGGGGCGTTAAATAACTTATCACAGCACCGATAATGCCAATAACAGTCCTGAAATTCCACAAGGCTACAAACAGCGTAACCGAGGACAACGCAATAATAAGCTGTTGTTTAAACGTCAATCTGTTTTGGTTTTCCATTATGTTTTATGTTCCTTTCTTTAGGATCATTTCATTATATCACTTAAAGGCGATTTTGGCAATAGTTTTAATAGGCTTAATTTTTTGTTTTTCGCTGCGAAAAATGTTTCTTTTTGTAAAAAGTTATGCTATAATGAAAAAAATACGGATACGAACACCGCCTTTACGGAGTAACTACTATTTTCAGGAGGAGACAAGAATGAAACGGATTTTAACGGCATTCCTTAGCCTACTTATTTGCGTTTCCGCCGTTTCTTGCGGTGGCAGCGATGAGGAAGCGACCGCATCTGCCGATTTAAAGAATGCAAAGGTAGGCGAATACGTAAGCTTTGGCAACTATTTTATGGAGGAAATTGAAGAGGACGACGACAGCTCTGTAGCGGAAAAGGACCTTAAAAAACCCATAGAATGGCTTGTTCTGGACAAAAAAGACGGTAAGATACTTGTCATTAGCAGATATGCAATTGACTGTCAGCTCTACAATTCAAGCTATACTGACGTATGCTGGGAAGACAGCACACTGCGCACTTGGCTTAACGGTTCCTTTTTAAAGACTGCTTTTAACAAGACCCAGCAAAACAAAATAGTGTCCACCACCGTAAAGACGGCGGCTAACGCCGAATACGGAACAGAATCAGGGGGAGACGTTGAGGATAAAATTTTTATACTAAGCGCCGAAGAAGTAGCTAAATATTTGCCCGACAACAGGCTTTGCAAGCCAACGGATTACGCCAAAGCATTGGGTGCAGGCGGCGAAAAAGGCGGCGACAGCTGCGGTTGGTGGTTGCGAAACTCCGGATATAATAACGGTCGTGCTATGGACGTGGACAAGGACGGCAGTATTGACAGCTATGGCAATTATGTGGTTTACAGCTATAACGGAGTGCGTCCCGCAATGTGGATTAAGGTTTAAACAAAAACATAGCACCCTAAAGGGCGATAACCGAAACGGAGTTATCTCCCTAATTTTATGTTGACATATCTTTTGCGCAGTGCTATAATGATACCATACTAAAGCTTCGGGGCAGGGTGCAATTCCCTACTGGCGGTACAGTCCGCTAACACAGGTCTTTTGGCTTGTGCCGATTCGGTGAAATTCCGAAACCAACGGTTACAGTCCGGATGGAAGGAGCGCAGGATATATATTGCCGCTTTTTGCGGCGTGTTTTCCGTCACCCCACAAAGGCTTTTTATAGCTTTTGGGGGTATTTTATTTTTTAGGAGGACTTTGGTTATGCAAAAAACAAAAAGAAACGAGGAGCTTAAAAAACTTGTTGCCGCCGCAGTATTCGCCGCTTTAGCGTTTGCGATATCCTGGCTTTGCAACATAGTTCCGATAGCATATATTCCTACCTTGAGCTTTCTGCATTATGACGGCAAGGACGTTGTCATTGCACTTTGCGGCTTAATATTGGGCCCCATATATGCCCTTGGCGTAAGTCTTGCCGCCGCACTGTTGGAGCTTTCCATAAGCAGTACGGGGTTTATAGGTATGGTTATGAATTTTTTGTCCAGCGCAATATTTGCCTGCAGCTGCGCCCTCATTTACAAGGCGGTTAAGAATATCAAGGGAGCGCTTTTGGGACTCGGTTCGGCAGTTGTGCTTACCACAGCTTTTATGCTGGTTTGGAATTATCTTATAACACCGCTTTATATGGGCATTCCCCGTGAAGCAATAGCGGCTATGCTTATCCCTGCATTTTTGCCCTTCAACCTTATCAAATACGGCATCAACGCCGCTGTTTGTCTGCTTGTTTACAAGCCTGTGGTTAACACCCTTAGACAAGCTGGCGTTTTACCAAAGGTTAACAGGGAAAAATTTGCTTTAAAATCCACGGTGCCTGCCGTTTGCGTTGGCGTATGCGCTTTAATTATTTGTGTTGTTGCCGCTTTTTATTTCAGCGGAAACATTTAATAGGCATAAAACCCTGAGTTTAAGAGAAAACTGATTTAGGGTTGAATTTATGGAAGATAAGGTTATTATACAAAGCAAGACCTACGCTAAAAAGACCTTTCTTTATTGGGTAAGCGGTATAAGCTTCTCTTTGTTTGCGGTTCTTGTTATATTCCCCTCTTTGTTTACGGAGATAAGCGACCTGGCTACAAACTCTAAAATATACAAGGACATTGCGGTAAAATACGAGAAAGGCGTTGCTCTGTTGCCGGAAGAGGAAAACATACTTGATAACTATAGCTCTGCCGCAAGTTATGCTTGGGGCTATGTTATAAAAGGACTTACACAGGATGTAGCAAGAGCTTTGTTCATCGGTCTTGTTTTTTTCATTGCAGGCTTAGGGGCATGGGTGCTTATAAGCCGTATGACGGTTACTGTGACAAAAAGTCGGATTGTCGGCCGCTCGCTATTCGGCAGAAAAACAGAGATACCCCTTGACGCCGTAAGCGCCTTTGGCACAAACAACTACAAAGGGATATATATAGCATCCGCCTCCAATAAAATGAACTTTTTGCTTATCTCTAACCGCAACGAAGTATTGGAGCATATACGCAAGCTTATCAACGCAAGACACGACAGAAGACACCACAGCCCTACCGAGGAGATAAGAGAATACAAAGCGCTTTTGGACGAGGGCTTGATAACAATAAAAGAGTACGACAAAAAGAAAAAACAACTGCTTAATAAGTAGCTGTTTTAGTGTTAAAGGATAATCTGATAAAAAAAGATATTATCGGCAGCTTTGCGTATGACTACAAACTCTTATGAAATAGTTAGTTTTTAGTGATATTCCGCCTTAACGCCTGCAGGCATATCACTTGCGAAGCAAATATCACGCACCGAAGGTGCATATCTCTCACCGCAGGCGAATACAACTGAAAAACCGACTTGTCGAAACAAGTCGGTTTTTCTGTGTAAGGACTATAAAAAAGATATTTTCAGCAGTTTTACGTATGAATTTGAACTCTTGCAAAACGATGCATCGACTTCGTCGATATGATGTATTGCGCTGTGCGCAATATGATGTAAATTCGCTTTGCTCATTTATGATGCGAAGCGTCCCTTAATGTTGCGAAGAAACACATCATTAACGAAGTGACATCATTAGCGTTGCGTCATCATGTTCCCAAATGGAACGCTTCATTGAAAAACGCGCAAACGGTGCGTAAGGTTAGGTAAAAACGCAAAAAAGTGCGTGAATCAAACTTTCTTTCGCTTTATAGTTTCCAAAATTTCATTTTCTGCTTCTTTGCCGTAAGCAAAAAGAGTAACTGTGATTGTTGTTCCGTCTTTAAGATTTATCGTGTGAAAAGAGGTATCCTTGGATATAATACCGTCGCCTTTGTGGAGCTTGGTGTCAACAGAATTGATATCACAAAGTTTCACAGTTGTCTTTTGAAAAACCATCTTTCCGTCTTTGTCTGCTCCTCTGGGAAAAATGACTTTTTCAGTGTCTATTATCAACGCCCTGCTTTTTTCAGAAAGAAAGCAGCTTAAAAACAGAATACCAAACATACCTCCCAATGCTATCATAACAAATGAGGTCATCGATGTATTTGCAAAAGCCAAGATAATACCTACAAGTACTGCTATACCACACAGCAAAGCAATAATTCCAAGCCGCTTTGTTGCTCGTGAGACATACTTTTTCATTTTGCATGCTCCTTTGCAGTTTTACAGGATGAAATCAACATCACCCGGAGCGATGTGCATTTTGAGGACAACGCTTTGAAAGTCTGCTCATCAATATACTTTGTTCTGTATAAAAGTTCAAGCCAATATCCTGTTTCACTTGCCTCTTTGAGCGCGATTTCAAGCTTGGATATGAACTCCTTTTTGCCTTGTGCATATTGTGCTTCGTGAATATTCGCTCCAATCGAGGTGCCGCTTCTGCCGATTTGGTTGGATATAATCGTTTCGTGATTCGCTTTCAGATATTTAACGAGGTTTATAATGTCAACCGAAAAGTCCATCGAAAGTTCGACGAGCTTATTTTCTTTCATAATCGCACCTCCTTTTTCGTTATTATATCATAAATTCATATGCTTGTCAAATGATGCATCGCCTTACGGCGATATGATGCATTTGCTTCGCAAATATGATGTTGCTCCACTTCGTTCCGCAATGATGCGATGTTTGCCATAAAATGTGACGAAGCCACGCATCATTAGGCGAAGCCGTCATCATTGGGCGTAGCCAACATCATTTGCCGCAGGCAAACATCATTCAAAAAACGCACCTTTGTCGATAGACAAAAGTGCGTTTTTTGTTGGTGCAGTGCCCGTTGTTAAATCTGAACCTATAGGAGAAGCGTGTACGTCTTCAAGGGATGTCGTTTTTGCGCTGTTTTTGTAATTGAATACAATTACTATTCTGTCATCGTAAAGGAAAACTGCGTTGATAAAAGAGTCAACCAATCTTCTGCGGTGTTCGGTTTTGGTGATGTCAAACTTGCGGAGCTTTGTAAACCATTCCACAACCATTGCTTTTGTAAGAGCCGGCTTTTTCATTTCCTCCTTTGCTATCTGCATAGATAGCTCTGTTTTGGCTCTTTCCAATTCCTCAAGCCTTTGTTTGGTTGACGGGGTAAGTATCCCCTGCTGTATGGCATTGATGATGTTTTCGATGCCTTTTGTCGTTTCGAAATACTGTTTTCTTAAAATAGGAATAACAGTATTTTTCTTTGTTTAGTTCTTCCAAAACATCATCAGCCAAGCGGTCAATCAGCTTATCATCGAACATGATATTTTGTATATGCTTTATAACAAGATTTTCGATGTAATCCTTCTTGACCGTCTTCTTATCGCAAAGGTGCTTTCTGACACCGTAGCATTTGTAATATCTGTGTACATCCAAAGTATGACTTGTGCCGCTTTCGCCTGTCATCATTCTTTCGCACTTGCCGCAAAACAGCTTGCCCGACAATATGTACTCGTCCTCTGCCTTGTGCTTGGCAGGGGCTTTTTTGTTTATCTCCATTCTGCTTTGTACACGTTCAAAAAGCTCCTCTGTTACTATCGCAGGAATGCCGTTAGGGGTTATTATGTCCCTGAATTTGTACTCGCCTATATATTTTCGGTTGTGAAGCATTCGGGCAACGGTGTTTTCCGTAACCATGCCGCCAACGTTGTTCTTCACACCCTTTGCGTTAAGCTCGTCTGCAACTTGGCACATTGTTGCTCCGTTTGCATAGCTTTCAAAAGCCTCCACCACCGCAGGAGCAGTAAGAGGGTCTATCTCATAATACTGATTGCATACTTTATATCCAATTGGAATAGCTCCGCCGTTGGATTTGCATTTAAGAGCATTTTCCGTAAGTCCGCGAAGAATTTTCTCAGATAGGTCTGCCGAATAATATTCGGACATTCCCTCAAGTACGGCTTAGAGGCACTCTTAATATTATTGCCGAGAGCAACCATTTCGATTGCTCTCGGCAACAGTTGGCGTTAAAAACAATTGTTTATTTCTCTAATGATATTTCGAAAACATCTCTAATGAGGTCATCTGTGGATCGACAAAAAGTGAATATGTTTCTAAATTAATTAGTCCACACGATGTTAACCAACACCAGTGAGTATTCAATTTGTTCGAACACAACTCTGCCAGTTTATCTGGCATTGTTCCCAAATAGTAATATAGACACAATGTTTCGATGTCTTCGTTGATGCTATAAAAGTCTTCCTTGTTTGTTAGCGATATTGAATCAACTATATTATGGAACAGTTTTAGCCAATCCTCATTAGAAAAGCAAACATGAAATTTGGATATAAGTTCATTTAGCCCCGCACTACGATAACCGTATTTTCTTCTTGTAACAACAAACTGAATGACACAGTTGGAAATAAAATCGCGGTTGTTTGATATATCAATTATATCTCCAATATCCACTAATAGCTTAGCTTGTCCACCATATAGATCAGAAAATGTTGCGACGATTTTTTGCTCTATGTCTTGCGAATATCCATTTTGCCGTATTTCATCAACAAGATGTTTGTTATTATCTTTTGATTTTACGACATAGTCATCTATGTTAGCAGTAACTTTAGGCGAACTTTTTCCGCGAGAAATCAATGTGTTTCGCAATTCTTCATTCATAATCTTCTCTATGATCCTATAATTGTAGTGATATAAATGATCTAATTGGTTGCCACCGTACTTTATGCTGGACTCTATCTCTTCGCTAATCCATTCATTGACAATATTGTATAAAGCTACAAGTTCGTCATCAGAAAAGTCGTCAGATAATAATTTTTTGAAATACGTATCTAAAAAGCAATTACGCCAATTATAGAAATCTTTGGAGATATTCTTTAGTTCAAACAATGACGCTATATACTTAATTCCCAAGGTTGCAGCAATATCAAAAACTTCATCCTCTATTTCACCACACATCCGATTATCGCCGATAGAACGCGCTGCGTTACAATTATGACTTGAGCCAGTACCATGTTGTTGTGTGAAATATGTTGTGTCATATATTGTTTTAAGCGGAAAATTAAGCTTCAAAAAGATGATTGAGTTTTAATAAAGAATTCACATCATACAATTGTATATGTATTGCCGAGAAACACAAAAAGATGGGAGTGCATCCTGCACAACCCATCTTAAAGGCTATTTACTTGTAAAAACTAATCGAGGGGGGAGATGGGAAAAATCGCTGTTATAAACATCGCTTACTGTAACGGTAAACGTGTCTTCGCCATAGGTACAACTTCCCGAAAAATAAGATTCCTTGCCGTCTTCGCTGTAAAAGGAAACCTTTTTATCAGCAATATCGGAAAAAACAACACTTACCTTTACGGTTTCGCCTTTTGCATTAGCGAGAGAGGCGTTTTCCACCTTACCGTCGGCATTGACAGAAAAGGCGATATTGCCATCCTCGCACTTCCATTCAGTGTCCGGGTAATCAACAGGTCGCTTTGCCTCGCTGCCGCACGCTGATACGAAAAGGACCAAAGCTATAAAAAGCAGTAGAAAAGGTGTTTTAATTTTCATATTCCCTCCGTGTTATGTAGGATTACACGGCAAAATCGCAATTCAAATCTTGCCGTGCATTTTATTATAACACAGAAAAAGAAGAATTAAAAGACTTTTTTAATCCGCGGGACAACAATTTATGTAAACCGAAGAAACAAGCACTTGCGACTTTGTATAGTCACAATCTTCACAGTATGTAACATCATACGTACGCTTAAGGCATCTGGGTACGCTTGCGCTTACCTTATGTTGAGTAACCGAAACCGTTTTTGTAACGTAATCATGGCCGAAAAGGGTACAGCCCAAGCCGTAGGTTTGAGCAGAACCGTCTCTCAGCCCCACAAGGGTTTCTGCTATCATCTCCATTTTATCGGGAGAGATATCATCGTCCGCAAACTCCACGGTGTACTCTACACCATCTATTTCGTAACTATAAACTCCATTTCCATCCGATGCGGAAACAACCGGAATTGCCGCCGCAAAAAGCACCAAACACATTATAATACTAACTATTCTCTTCATGTTATTTCTCCTTCATATTTTCAATTACAAAAATCAAATCTTCGTATTTTTTTGCCTGTATGATATAATCGCAATTATCGACATTGCAATATGCACCATATTTATTTTCGGTCACACGTTCAAACAACTTATAGGTAACGCCTCCGCTTTCATAAAGTTCACCGTCGGCAAAATCCTTGTCGTTTGGAGCAACCTTTGTATCAATACTTATAATCAGTTCATTATTCTTTGTAAACATCAGTATATTTTTATCACCTATAGTGCTAATGCTTATCCGTATCTTTTCAATCTCAACACCCTTAGGTAAGGATTCCGGATACATAATATC
Source organism: Oscillospiraceae bacterium (assembly GCA_015064945.1). GTDB lineage: Bacteria > Bacillota > Clostridia > Oscillospirales > CAG-382 > SIG636. The sequence goes on from SVRF01000019.1 coordinate 32,354, forward strand.
CAAATTCTCTTTTTCTACCGCTTCTTTTAGTGTATTATACGTTTTAGGCACACCGCCGTTGTGAATTGTAACACCGTTTACTTCTTTTTCCGTTCCGTTAGGCAAACGAACAATTTCGCTGATATATCCCCACAAATCAAAGCCAAAAGCAGAGGCAACAAAGGTGCCGCCTATTACAAGAGTAGCAACGGTTGCCGCTATTATAAAAGTGCGCTTTAGGCTGAACCTTTTAACCTTGCGTTTTTCAGGCACTATGGCGACATTTTCCGCCAAGGTCTTATCAACGATAGCCGTAAATCTATCGTGGGGCATTATATCCTTCTCCCGTTGGCAAAGAACATCTGCACAGTTACTTATTAAGTCAGCATCACCCTTTCCAAAGCAAAGCAAATCAGTTTCGTGATCCAAAAGTTTTTCCAGAGTAACAGTGTCCAAATCTTGCAAGGCAATCTGTTCAGAGGCAAGCATGGCCTTTATCTCACGAACCGTATGTTTTTTTAATTCATTTTTATCCATTCTTTGCCTCCTAACTTAGTAATGTCTAAAGAACTTAAAATGTCCAGAAATTTTAAATATTTTTTTGTATATGCTCCAAAATCTTATCTGTCAATGTTTTTTTAATGGTTCTGACCGTGCTTGAGGCTATACCGAGCTCCCTTGCAGTCGTTTCTGTATTCTTATTTTGTACGAATAGCTTTTGATATACTTGTTTTTCGCGTTTGGTAAGAGTATCCAAAAGCTTTTGGGGCGTATCGTTCTTCATCCAAAGACCGTATAGAGTCTCTTCAAAGGTTGGGTCTGTTTTGATTGGCGGATCTTCATTCGGCAAAACACATTTTGCGTATTTTTTATTCTTATTAATCACCGAAAACGCCGTAAGCTTTGCGGAAGCCATAACCCATGCGGCGGGATTGGGGTGAGATTCCAGAACGGATATTTTCTTACACATAAGCAAGCACAGCTCGCCGATACATTCGTCGTTCAAATATCCGTATACATTCCCCAAGGTTTTACGAATTATGTATTTAATTGCAGTTTCGTTTTCTACAAGCAATTCTTCAATAAAAGTCCTCTGCTTCGCAGTTAAAACCAAGGGTAGCTTTGGATTGTCTTTCAAAATCAGACCTCCTTTCCCTTTAAAATGAAAGGCTACTATGCTTGCTTGTTATTGTAGCACAAAAAAGCCTTTATGTAAACACAAAAAACAATTTGCTCACCTTGCTGACAAACCAAATGTACTACATCAAAAAAGCAATTCAACATTTTTATATTAAGTCTATGAAACTTGCATGTGTGTCGCGAAATTCGTTTTATAAGTATAAGGCAGAAATTAACGTAGAAACGTACGCAAAATTATATGAAGAAAGGAGTCTGCAAAATGCAGACTCCTTTTGGTGCATAGGGGCGATTCTTACAAAGATGCAACTCTTAATAGTGATGCTTTTGGACTGTGATATTGCCAACCTTATGACGCCGAGATGCTAACTAAAGGGCTCACGGTATCAAGATATACATTAATATCTTCAAACTCATTTATTATCCAAATTGCAGATACAACATCCATTATGATCTCTTCGCCAACAATTTCCCTTATATAAACACCAATATCGTATGGCGGATTTGGAGGAGTAACACCAAAATTTGGTTCTTTTGTATTAATGGTTAATGTGTTAGTTCCATTTGATAAAACTACTTCTGTGTCACTGATCCATTCTACATTTATGCCTAATTCTTTTGATATAACCAACAACGGAAGGCGAAACAGGGAGATTTCAGAGTCGAAAGCTGCTCCCTCAGTTATTTCCTTGCCGTTTACCATCAAAGCACAGTAGTCATACATTTGTTGCTCCTCCTTTTTGCTCTCATCGATATCAGCTTCGGAAGACACTCCAGTAAAACTTTCTTCTACGGAGATGCTATTGTCAGGAATTGGATGTGCCATAAAATCTGTAATAATTTTTGCATCATATTTAAGAATCAACGCTGCATCTAAACTATTTGCCACGCCGTCACAGTTTACGTCTGCAATTTCAACAGCGTTAATGTCAAGCGTTGCGATCCCTGAGTCGTGCTTAAGTACCAATGCCGCATCAAGACTATTGGTTTCGCCATCAGCATTAACGTCACCACAATTGAAATCAACATTTGTTTTAATCGACGAAAAATCCGCTGCAATTGTATGGAAAGCGCATACAGAGATCAACCAATATAAGCAAAACATCATGCAAGAAAATCTTTTTAACATAACTATACCTCCTAATCGTGTCGGCCATCCTCCCGCATCCCAGCCCGTTTTGCCGTGATACTCTTTTGCTATTTGGATTGCTCTTGCTGTTGCTTCCTCTGGCGGGAAATGCGCTTGTTAAGACTATTTAGCGTTGCTTGTTTCATCATCGTTTGGCGCAAAGCGTTTTTGGTATATAACATAACAAACAAAAACACCTATGTACCAGATTATCGATAGACCTTGGCCAATTAATTCACTAAAAGCTAACACATTAAAAACTATCAACTGCCAAATCCACGACAAACTCATACAAATTTTGAAAAATCGCTTTTGGTTTTGAGGTTTGTCCCCAAAGGCCTTATAATATGAGAACAAGTGCATAAAAGAAGTAGAAAGACAACCTATCACGGTGGTCATTAGAATATCGTGCCGAAAAATAAACAATGGTGGTAACGTTAAAACAAATAAACAAAGCGTTATTACTTGCACCTTTGTAAATTTCATATTTTTCTCCTAATCAATTTGGCGTTAGTACGGAGAACAAGCATAAGGATATTTACCAAATCTGCCCGTCCATTCAAAATAAAATGTTATATTAACATTTACAATTCTTGGATCTCCCGACAGCTTTGGCGAGTTATAAACAACAATTCCATTGCCATGCTTCATAGCATCTCTTATGATGTCATCATCGCCATTTTTCTTCATCAAATTTAATTCGGAAACAAATTCATCCGCGAGAAGAACAGCACCGGTAAACTTAGTACCAAATAAAATATCTAAAATTGCCACGACGAGCTTACCAGTTATTCCCAAATTAGAATCTTTTTTAATAAATTCATTTATATAATACTCTCTAACGGCACTTGTGGGTATATAAGTAACATCTGAATAATGAGTAGTTACATGATGTGTTGTGGTTGAGAACCCTTTTATGACGCCTCCTTCGGGGAGTAAATAATCGAAGTTGGTGTTTCTAAGTTCATAATAAGCACATCTATCTTTTCCCGGGCAAGGACCTACAAAGTTCGCAGGACAATAACCGATGTTATCCACCATCGTTACAGGATTATTATTACAATACGCAAACATATTGTTGCCGAGGATGCCTTGGCCTGTGGATACTAAAGCGTCGGCGTTGAGGAAACGTCCTACAACAGGGTCGTAGTAGCGGGATTGCAGGTAGTAGAAGCCGGTTTCGGTGTCGTAGTAGTAACCTCTGTAACGGAAGGGGTTGATATTTGCTATGTGGCTGGCGTTATTGGATATATCGGCGCCGCTTGCGTTGGTGATAGACAGAATTTGTCCGTAGGCGTTATACTCGTACTTTGCTACAAGAGCGCCGCCGCTGTAGATGCCTATTACGTCACCTTGGATGTTTTTGGCGAAGGTGTAGGTATTATAGCCGTAGCTTATACCCATTATGGAGCCGGTGTCGTCATAGAGATAGTACAGCGTGATGTCACCACGTTGCTCTGCCACTATCTTGTTACCGTCAAGGGTATATT
>SVRF01000020.1 GCA_015064945.1 Oscillospiraceae bacterium
AGTGGTACGCGAGCTGGGTTCAGAACGTCGTGAGACAGTTCGGTCCCTATCTGTCGTGGGCGCAGGATATTTGAGAGGAGCTGTCCTTAGTACGAGAGGACCGGGATGGACGCACCTCCGGTGCACCGGTTGTTCCGCCAGGAGCATAGCCGGGTAGCCGTGTGCGGACGTGATAAACGCTGAAGGCATCTAAGCGTGAAACACACCTCAAGATAAGATATCCCACAGCATAAGCTGGTAAGGTCACTTGTAGACTACGAGTTTGATAGGTCAGGAGTGTAAGCATAGTAATATGTTCAGCGGACTGATACTAATAGACCGAGGGCTTGAACTGCAATGTATGAGTTTTCTCTTATTTGGTTTTCAGGGTATACGGTATCCTGTGAACTTGTGACAAAGTCTACTAACAATTTGCACCTTTAGCTCAGTTGGTAGAGCAACTGACTCTTAATCAGTGGGTCCCGGGTTCGAGTCCCTGAAGGTGCACCATTTAGTCAGTCATCTTAACGGTGAGGGTCCACCCGTTCCCATTCCGAACACGATAGTTAAGCTCACTCGTGCCCACAATACTTGGCTGGAGACGGCCCGGGAAGATAGGTAATGGCTGACACTTAGTATCTCGCAATAGCGGGGTACGATATTCCTCCTTAGCTCAGTCGGTAGAGCGCATGACTGTTAATCATGATGTCGCTGGTTCGAGCCCAGCAGGGGGAGCCATATTGGTGCAACAATTTTGCACCCTAACACAAAAGTCCTTGATTTTCAAGGACTTTTTGTGTTTTTAGTGGTAAAAAACAATCCTCTTTCAACATTGCAGCTTTTCTTGAATCTTATGGCCTCGAACCTGCGACTTTGTGAGAAAATATTGAATATTGAGAACTTTTGTGATATAATTATACAAAGTTAATTTGGAAGGAAGTAGACAATGTCAATTATAAAAAACATATTACAAATTATAGGAATGATTATATTAATTTTTTGTGGCTTGCTTGGTATGTTACTTTTTATTATGGGCATGGTCGAGGCAATTCCTTCAATGGCAGTTTGTGGTATCATTATTTTGGTTGTTTCTGTTGTTGGATCGATTTTTATTGGTAAGAAAATTTCTAAAACGTTTCGGCCTAAAAAAAACAAAATTAACATGGTTGCTGAAAATACCACTATTATCGATGACAACCCTTTGCACTTGCAAATTTCACCGGAAGAAAAATTGCAACGACTAATAATAGAAGAGCCTCATATTTCGCTTAATGAAGGTGAGGTATGTTATTATTGTAATACAGCGAGTGCTATTCATCAGAAGAACGTTGTTACGGGTAGGACAAGTGGAGGCGCAGGTGTTAGCTTTCGAGTTGCCAAGGGCGTTTCAATAAGGACTGGTGGAGGAAATTCTCAAGTTATTCGTGAAAACGTGAACGAGTACTTTGAGGGAACGTTATATATCACCAATATTAGAATTATTCTACTTGCACCGAAGCACGGATTTGATCTTTACATTTCTAAAATAACTCAACTTCTTTATAAGGACTTTGGTTTCGAAATTTTTTCCGGCTCTAAGTGTTATCAAGTGCTGACAGCTGACCGTGATAATATTCAAGAGTTGGTAGAGCTTATGAATAGTCAGAAAGTTTTCAAAGACGAAAAGTGGTTGAGAGAACACTATAATCATATGAATTCTACACCGGGTATCACAACGACAAAAACATGTGATGAAAGCAAAAATAATGCAATTTCAGCAAACTTTGATAATTTAGATGGGCTGGCGTTTGAGAATTGGTGTGCTACTCTTTTAAGAAATAATGGCTTTGTCAACGTAGAAGTGACTAAATCAAGCGGTGATCAAGGTGTTGATGTATTGGCTGAAAAAGGCGAAATTAAATATGCAATACAATGCAAATGCTATTCGAGTGATTTAGGTAATTCTCCAGTTCAAGAAGTACATGCAGGTAAAAGTATGTATAATTGCCATGTTGGTGTTGTAATGACTAATCGTCACTTTACAAGTGGAGCAAAAGAACTTGCTAACGCGACAGGAGTTTTGCTTTGGGATAGAGAAAAACTTTTACAAATGATGTCAAACAACGAAGAAACGAGCTCAAACTTAAATTTTAATGATGATATTAAAGTAGACGCAAAACTCTTAGACGCAATTAGAGTAGCTACAGAAGAAGGCAGAATAAGTACTTCATTAATACAACGGAAACTTGATATTGGTTATGGTCGAGCAGCCCAGCTAATAGATAAAATGGAAGAACTGGGTGTGGTTAGTCAAGCTGATGGGGCTAAGCCAAGAAAAGTTCTAATGTCGAAAGATGATGTTATGGAGAAAATAATTAAATAAAATAGAATAGATTGAGTTTCCACAAATAAAGACTTATTTATATAAGGTTCAAAATTGTTGGGGTAACTCAGAATTAATAACCTCTCAAGTTTTGCCTTGAGAGGTTGTTTTTTGTATTTTAAGGCCGAATTTCGGTAAATAGTCTTACGGTGTCGTTTTTTGGTTGACTTTTATGCAAATTCAACATCAACCATAAGCAATACAATAGATTAAGTTTTGACGATAAATGAAACATATAAATATGCAACTTTCGGCATCAAAGCAACTCCTAAGGTGCTCTTGAGGCCTACTTCTTCATTTTTACCTAAAATTCCTTGTGATTTCATGAAGTAATTAGTAATATATAAGAGTAGATAGCTGTATATTAAAAGTTGACATCTATAAGTGTTAATGGTAAAATAGCAGACAAGGTTTTCGCAATATAACGAATTTTTTAAGTTGTGGAATCTTTTTTTGTTTAGGAAGTTTTAAAATAATACGGAGAATGTTATGACGAAAAGAGTTCTGTTAATATTTGTATCTTTACTTATTTCTTTATTTTCATTTGCTTGTGACGGTTCAAATCTTAGAGACAAACAAATGGCTACGCAAAAATTTGAATTGCTTTTTGATGCACTTAAAACGCGAAATAAAGAGGGTGTGTCAACATTGTTTTCTCAACAAGTAAAAAATGATTTAACATCCTTTTATACTTCTGTTGATGAGCTGTTTGACTATGTGGAAGGCGATATTATCTCCTTTAATGATTCAGGTGCTTTGAGCGCTACGGGACTCAAAGAAGACGGTTATGTGGAAAGAAGCCTTATTGCCTCATTTGAAGTGATTACTTCGGTTGATACATATAAGATGTCCTTTTTGTATATTACCGAAAATGATAAATTCCCTGAAAAAACAGGGATTAACTCTTTGTATGTAATTAGGGCGTCAGAAGATTACACTGATATTGGCACTTATTGGGGCGATGGAAACGACACTCCCGGAATACATATAAAAGTTAAAAATGAGACACTGTATTTCAGCAAAGCTGTGTCGGTTTGCAATAATTTTTTAAAAGCAATAAACGAAAAGAATTCCCAAACGCTTACCGAGTTGTTCAGCCCTGATGTAATTGCCAATAGTCCCGCTTTCGACGAGAATATAATTTCTTTATTTGAGTTATGCAAAGGAACAATTGATGTTACTCAGAATGTAGCAGAGCGACAAGTTTTTGAACAAACAGAACATACAAAACGAATTAATTCGTCTTATTATATTGAATCCGATACCGGCTCATATACTCTTTGGATATCTTATGTATATGAAAATACGGAGAACCCCGAAAATGTTGGCATAGTGTCCGTATATATTGGCGATGCGCCCTATGTACATTTTGATGAAACGGTCTATGATGGTGACGGTAAGCAAACTCCCGGTATAAACATTGTAACAGTAGATAAATAATTTACGGTGTTACCGTGTATAGATATAATATTGTCTTGACATGTACAGCAAAAAGTTGTATATTTAGTCGTGCATATATTATAATAATTTGAGGAAGTAAAATGAAAAACTTTTATTTAAAGCCAAAGCTGTTTTCAGTATTGAAAAACTACTCTTCGGGCCAATTCGTTAAGGACCTTGTTGCGGGTGTTATTGTTGCGATTATTGCTTTACCGCTTTCTATTGCGCTTGCGATAGCTTCGGGAGTTGAACCCGCATGCGGTGTTTATACTGCCATATTTGCAGGGTTTTTAGTATCATTCTTTGGCGGTAGCCGTGTGCAGATCGCAGGTCCTACAGCAGCTTTTGCTACTGTTGTTGCGGGCATAGTTGCAACCCAAGGTATGGACGGGCTTGTTATTGCCACGGTTCTCGCGGGAATATTTTTAATACTTATGGGCGTGTTTAAGTTTGGTGCGCTTATTAAGTACATACCTTTTACTATCACGACCGGATTTACTGCAGGTATAGCGGTTACTATTTTATTGGGACAAATTAAGGACTTTTTTGGAATAAGTTATGGTGAGGGTGTAAAACCTATCGAAGCTATTGAAAAAATCGAAGCTAATATAGAGTTTGCCTCCACCTTTAGCATTCAAGCTTTTATTATTGGTGCAATTTGCCTTGCGATACTTATAATTTATCCTAAGTTTGAGAAAAGAGTACCTCCTTCTCTTATTGCTGTAATAGTGGGTGCTTTGCTTGTTGAGTTTATACCTTGGTTCAGCGAGGGTGTTAAAACCGTGGGCGAACTTTATACCATTCCCGAGGGTTTACCCAAATTTACCCTTGGCGGAATAAGCATAAATATGGATAAAATATCTGCTGTTCTGCCGGATGCCTTCACCATTGCCATTCTTGCGGCTATAGAGTCGTTGTTGTCCTGTGTTGTTGCTGATAGTATGGTAAATTCCCGCCACAATTCTAACGCAGAGCTTGTTGCCCAAGGTATAGGTAATATAGGCTCTGTGATGTTTGGCGGATTTCCCGCAACAGGCGCTATTGCGCGTACAGCGGCTAATGTTAAAAACGGCGGTCGTACGCCTATTGCAGGTATGGTGCATTCTGTTGTTTTGCTTCTTGTTTTGCTGTTCCTTATGCCTATGGCAAAACTTATACCGATGCCTGCTATCGCTGCCATCTTAATTATGGTTGCTTACAATATGAGCGAATGGAGAAAGTTTGTTCGTGTAATAAAATCATCCCCCAAAAGCGATATCGCCGTAATGGTAATAACCTTTGGACTTACGGTAGTAAAAGATTTGGTTGTTGCGATTGCTGTAGGTTTAGTTCTTGCGTTGCTTTTGTTTTTGAAGCGTATGAGCGATGAAAGTTCTGTTAACAGTTGGGAATATGCTGACAGTGAAAGTGATGCAGACAGCCTTGATTTGCGTGTTGTACCCAAAGCAGTACGTGTTTATGAGATAAGCGGGCCTATGTTCTTTGGTGTTGCGGACAAAATTTTGGAAATCACTTTAAAAGATTATACAAAGTGTCTTGTGTTGAGAATGCGCAGTGTGAATGCATTGGACGCAACTGCAATGAACTCTTTGGAAGTTCTTTATAAGAAGTGTAAGAATAAAGGCGTGCAACTTGTATTTTCACATGTAAATGCACAACCTTTAAAGGTGATGAAAAAGTGTGGTTTTGTTGATATGGTTGGCGAAGAGCGCTTCTGCAATCATATCGATGATGCCTTGGCTCTCGCTTCTGAAATTGCACAGTAATCAATACCTCCTTTGCCTTTTTTGGCAAAGGAGGTATTTTTGTGGAATAAAAAATTATTTTATGAGGCACAATACAATAAATAAAAAATAAGGGGGTAATTTTTGTGAAGAAAATTTTTGTGTTTTTGGTAATACTACTTTTATTAACCTCTTTTGCGGCATGTAAAGAAGCAGAGAAGGTGGTTGATGATGCCAATAGCCAGCTTTCGAAGGTCGAAAGTGATATAGAATCCGGGGCATCAAGGGTAGAAAGTAATTTAGAGTCTAATATATCCGAATTAAGAAGCGACACGGAAAGCGAAATGTCTAAGGTTGAAAGCCGAATGAAGGATATATTTGATAATTCAAAAGACAGATAAATACAAAAATATGCTTCGCACTCTATACATTAAAAAATAGAGCGAAGCATATTTTTATACAATAATTTTGATAAATTATTACATAATAATAAGAAAAACAAGAAAAAATATCAAAAAAAAACCTCAAACTATTGACAAATTTGCAAAAAACAAGTATAGTCAACTTATTAGACCAAAATAAATTATACAAGGAGAAAATGAGAGTTGAACAATGTTCTTTTGCGTCTGAGAAACATATCTGTTAAGTTTGATGATGAGACAATACTTGATGATGTGTCGCTTGAAATTTGTGACAAAGAGTTTGTTACGCTTTTGGGTCCGTCCGGATGCGGAAAAACTACCACCCTTAGGATTATTGGTGGTTTTGTTTCTCCCGACAAGGGAGAGGTTTGGTTTGAAAACGGGTTGCTTAATGATGTTCCGGCACACAAAAGACCGGTTAACACTATCTTTCAAAAGTACGCTCTTTTCCCAAATCTCAACGTGTATGAGAATGTGGCGTTTGGTTTGCGTGTTAAAAAAACGCCTGAAAGTGAAATTAAAAAAACGGTTCACGATATGCTTTCTATGGTGAACCTTTTGGGCTTTGAAAGACGTGATATTTCCACTCTTTCAGGCGGACAGCAGCAAAGAGTTGCCATAGCAAGAGCTTTGGCTGTTAAGCCTAGATTGCTTTTGTTGGACGAGCCTTTGGGTGCATTGGATCTTAAACTTCGCAAAGATATGCAAGTGGAGCTCAAAAATATTCAAAAGCGTCTTGGTATAACTTTTATTTATGTTACACACGACCAAGAGGAAGCTTTGTCTATGTCGGACAGAGTTGTTGTAATGAACAACGGTGTTATACAGCAGATCGGCACTCCCGAAGATATATATAACGAGCCTGAAAATGCCTTTGTGGCGGACTTTATTGGCGAGAGCAACATAGTGGACGGCGTGATGCTTGAAGATTACAAAGCTCAATTTTCAGGTCATACATTTGAGTGCTTGGATAAAGGTTATGCCCCCAAAGAGCAGGTTGATGTTGTTGTAAGACCCGAGGACGTTGACATTGTGCCTGTTGAACAGGGGATGCTTAAAGGTACTGTTACCTCTGTAACCTTTAAAGGTGTGCATTTTGAAATCATTGTTGACATCGGTGGTTTTAAGTGGATGGTCCAAACTACGGATTATCAGCCCGTTGGTGCCAATATCGGCTTGTTTATAGAGCCTGATGCAATACACATTATGAAGAAGTCTGAGTATTCCGGTATGTACGGAGATTACAGTTCTTTCAGCGAGGATTTTGATAAACTTTCCGACGCTGAAGAGGGTAGCGACAATGCGTAAGAACAGCAGAGGAATTCTGCAAAAACTTATATCTGCGCCGTATCTGATTTGGTCTGTAATTTTTGTAATATTGCCTTTGTTTATGGTAATTTATTATACCTTTACGGATGCTGACGGTTATTTTACATTGAAAAATCTCGCTACACTGGGTTCAACTGAGAACATAAATGTTCTTGCTATATCTTTAGCAATTGCGTTGATAGCGACTGTAGTGTGCCTTATTGTAGGTTTTCCCCTTGCATATATTGTGACAAAGATGAAGAGCGGCGGGCAGACGGTTATCATGCTGTTGCTTATGCTCCCTATGTGGATGAACTTTGTTATCAGAACAAACGCCATTTATGTTCTGACAGAAGCAATGGGAATAAGTGAGACGTTTACTGCTGCAATAATGGGTATGGTTTATAACTTTTTGCCTTTTATGGTGCTTCCTATTTATTCTGTTATGGCAAAGCTTGACAAGCATTTGTTTGAAGCTGCTCACGATTTGGGTTGTACTAAACTGCAGTCTATATTCAAGGTGCTTATACCTTTAAGTATGCCCGGTGTTGTTTCCGGCATTACTATGGTATTTGTTCCTTCTGTCAGTACGTTTTATATATCCGAAAAGCTTGGCGGCGGTATGTTTATGACCGTTGGCGACAAGATTGATGATTCCTTTATGCTTTATACGGATTATAACGTCGGTTCAGCTTTTTCGTTCGTATTGCTTATTTTGATAATAATTTCTATGGCGATAATGAGTAAGTTCACCTCTGATGAAGACGAAGGGGGTGTATTGCTGTGAAAAAAAGCGGAAAACTTTTAAACGCAATATATGTGGTAATTGTATTGCTGTTTCTTTACTCTCCCATAGCCTTGCTTATATACCGTTCTTTTGACTTTGGAAGCAATGATGTTTTTGCGGCATATAAGGAGTTTTTTAGGAACGATGTAGCAAAAAGCGCCCTTAAAAACACAATGGTTATAGCGGTTATTTCCTCTTGTATAGCCACAGTTATCGGTACTGCTGCCGCGGTTGGTATATCTAAGTACAAGAACCGCAAGTTCAAGCAGGCAGTAATGTTAGTTACCAATATTCCTATGACAAGCCCTGATATAGTAATGGCGATTTCGCTTGTTTTGCTGTTTGGCATCGTGTTTGCTATTTTTGGCGTTAGTGATTACCTTGGCTTTACAAGTCTTTTGATAGCACATATTACCTTTGAGATTCCTTATGTAATACTTTCGGTTCTTCCCAAAATCAACCAAATGGATGTTAATTTGCCGCAGGCGGCACAGGATTTGGGGTGCACTCCCTTTAAGGCTTTCTTTAAGGTGGAACTGCCTGCTATAAGTACAGGTGTTTGGACCGGCTTCTTTATGGCGTTTACTTTGTCAATAGATGACTTTGTAATCAGCCGTATAACTGCAGGTTCTTATACAACCTTGCCTCTGCTTATCTACAGTGCCGCAAGGAAGAAGGTTCCTGATTATATTTATGCCCTTTCTGCAATAATTTTCGTTGTTGTTCTTGTTTTGCTTATTATCAAAAATGTAATAAGCAGTCGGGATACAAACAAAAAGCGCAGTGTTGGCAGAGCAAAGTGAGGTGTGAGGAATGAGAAGAATACTTGTTTTTGCACTTAGCATTGTAATGCTGCTTTCTGCGTTTGTTGTTTCTGCTTCCGCTGCTGAAAATGATGGAATTAACAGAAAATATGAGGGTACTACAATTATTGTTTTCAACTGGGGTGAGTACATTGCAGACGGCTCCGATGGCAGTATGGACGTTGTTAAGGAGTTTGAAAAGGAAACCGGAATACACGTTGAATATATGACTTATGCAAACAACGAAGAGTTGTATGCGGCACTTAATAACGGAGGTACTACCTACGATGTTGTTGTGCCTTCTGATTATATGTTTGAAAGATTGTATTACGAAGATCTGCTTCAGCCTATCGATTACAATAACATACCTTATTACTCTAATATAGCTTCAAAATTTAAAGGTGTTTTCAAAGAGGGTATGAACAATTATTATGTACCTTATACTATCGGTATGGTGGGCGTTATATATAACACCACTATGATCGAGGAAGTGCCCGGTAATTGGGACCTTCTTTGGGACGAGAAATACGCAAAGCAAGTTCTGATGTTTGATAATCCCAGAGATGCTTTTGCTATAGCGCAGTTTAAACTTGGGCTTAGCATTAATTCGGAAAATCTTGATGATTGGTCTCTTGCGGCAGACGCACTTGAAGCTCAGAAATCCATAGTCAAGCGCTACGTTAATGACGAAGTATTTGACATAATGGAAGATGGTTTGGCTGCTGCGGCGCCTTATTATGCGGGAGACTATTTCACCATGAAAGACGAAAATGATGATTTGGAGTTTTATTATCCTCGAAATGAAGAAGGAGAATTGATTACTAATCAGTTTATAGATGTTATGTGTATCCCTAAAGCTTCGAAGAATAAAGAAGCTGCTGAGATGTTTATAAACTATATTCTGCGTGATGATATTGCGCTTGAAGTGGCTGAGTATATCTGCTATGCAAGCCCAAATGTTACAGTTGTAAACAATCCCGAGTATTCGTTCAGTAAGGAACAGGATGAGTATGCATATAATATTCTTTATCCTGAGGAGTTAGCTCCAGATAGCGAAAAGTCTTTCGATAACAGACTTGTATTTTCTCATTTAGATAGGGAAACATTGAATTATATGAACGCCAGATGGAGTTCTGTAAAGGCTCAAGTTGATGCTTCCGGTGTGTATATTACTTGTGCAGTCATACTTTCGGGGTTGCTTGTGCTTGTTGTGTGGAAGTTGAGAAAAAAACAGACCCGACGCATTGACGAAGAGTATTATATGCTTTCGCAAAAATCTACACATTGATATGTTGAACGTTGATGAAGCGCGCAGTATAATTCAAAATAAAATGCGCCGTTTCCTTGATTGGTCGGTATACGCCATCAGCGAAGATGATGAGAATTATTATTTCTTTTACGGCGCTAACGATACAAATCATCCCGACTATGATATGCCCGTGTTTGCGGTATGCAAATCAAACGGGAAGGTGTCACAGCTTATTGTGTCTGAAAAGGCAAACTTTAAGATACTTTATGAGGCAAGAGTGTTCTACAATCGTGGACTTGGAATTGACTTGTCGGTTGAAGAACGGGCTGCTATACGAAGAAAATTTAATTTTCCCGATGCAGTTGTTACATGCCCCCGTTGTGGCAGTAATATTCAATGGATTAAGCAAGGCACATCTGTTTATGTGCAATGTGAAAAGCTGTATTGCATTTATTGTTCGATAAGAACTTGGTAGAAATAATGATGCCCCTGACAGTTATAGTTGTCAGGGGTGTTTTTGTCGGGGTCCCCGAGAAGTCGTCGGACTTCTTGGGGTGATTGTGTATTGTATCAAATATTTAAGAATTCTCCTTGCTTATTCTTGCAAGCATAAATCTTGTACCTAAAACGAATACGGCTGACATAACAATTAAAGCGAACCATGTTCCGAATAAAGTTCCTGCGGAATGACAATACATATTGCGTTCTACTTCCGTAATCATATTTTTGCCTCGTTCAATTTCTATCATTAAGGTAGGACTTGACATAGTTGGAGCTTCCACATCTACAAAAGCACACAAATTTGCAGATGAACCATAGCCTGCCATGTTCCACTTGCACACAGTTAAAGAAGCAAGGATTTTCGTAACCCCTTCAAGTTTAAAAATAATTCCGGAGAAGAGTATCTGAGGCATCAAAAGGATGGGAGCTAAGGTCATGGCTCTGTCGGGGTTAGAGAACATAGAAGAAACAAGCAATCCCATAGAAGCTGCCGCAACCGTTGAAAGCCATGTTGTTATAACCATTTCTACAAAGGGAGGGAAGAGAAGTGAATATTCAGGAAGGCCGACAAGGGCAGAGAACACACCGCAAATGAGCAAGCTTTGCACTAAAGACAGAACACCAAGGACGATAAGCTTTGACCCTAAATATGACCAAAGAGACAGTCCTGACAGGAATTCGCGTCTTAAGATATTTCTTTCCTTACAGATTTCTTGTATTGCATTAAGCATACCAACCCAAAAACAACAACAAGCGAGCGCAAAATAAATACCTCGAGTGTTTTGGTAAGCCAAAGTTCCGGCAAGGTTTCCCGAAGCTGTAAACATATCATAATTGAATACATACTCATTTGTCACTACTGCAATTAGTGCAGCAAGCGCAGGGGCTTGCAGTAGTAATAACAGCAATCTTTGCCTGTCGTTAAATATCAGTTTTACATATCTTGCGGAAAGTACCGCCAATTGTTTGATTTTCTTTTCGCCTGAGCGTTTAACGGGTATGTTTGCGCCACGAGGTGTAACCGATACAGCGGTGCTTGCATATTTAGCACTCCATTTAGGTGCTTCATCGGTAATCATATTGTAAATGTCAACAACATCATCAACGCCAAAGAATTTCAGCGCATCGTCGTGCGATCCGAAGAAGCAAAGATTGCCCCCTTTGCCCATAAAAACTATCTTATCGCACATCTTCAGCTGAAGTGTACTGTGGGTGACAAGTATAACTGTCTTGCCCGTGTTTGCCATATTCCTAAGCGAAGACATAAGGTTGCGTTCCGTACCCGGGTCAAGACCGGAAGAAGGTTCATCTAAGAATAGCAGGTTAGGATCGGACAAAAGCTCAACCGCAATGCTTGCACGTTTTCTTTGACCGCCGCTGAAAGATTTGATAAAGTGGTTTGTTTTTTCCTTAAGTTCTACCAATTCGATAGCACGTGCTATCGCCTTTTCTTTTTCTGCTGTAGATGTGTCTGCGGGGAGTCTTAGCTTTGCTGTATACATAAGCATGTCGTGTAAGGTGAGATTGTCATAAACAATATCTTGCTGAGGCACATAACCTATAAGCTTTTTTAAAAAGTCATAATTGTTGTATAAATCAGTGCCGTTAATGAATACCTTGCCTGATGTTGGCTTTAAATAGCCGGAAATGCAGTTTAGAATTGTAGACTTACCTGCACCGGAGCCGCCAATTATGGCAACAAGCTCGCCGGGTTTTATGTTAAGCCTGACATGGTTGCAGGTAATAAAGGACTTTGCACCTTTACCTCGGCGTACAACGATATCTTCGGCATCAACAGAAATACCCTGATTATAGCAACAGTAGTGTATGGCTTGACTAGTAAATATCAACTTGGAGTTTGTAATAACGATAACGTCTTTTTCGTGTAGCTTAGTTCTGCCGATAATGCGTTTACCGTTAACCAAAACGCCGTTGGTGCTGTTGTTGTCATATATATAAAAACCTGTGGTGTCTCTGACTATTTTGGCGTGGATTTTAGAGACGCTTATGTGTGGGAGAGAAATGGTACATCTTTCGTCTCTGCCTATGGTAATTTCGTTTGCAGAGGTTGGAGCAGAAATCCATTTGTTGTTCGAATTTTCTGATGACACAATCATCAATACACCGGACGCTAAAGCCTCTATCCCATCGTCAATTCTGATAAAATCTCCGTCTGAGATTCTGTGAGATCTAATGTAGCTACTGTTGTAAATAGTGCCATTTCTGCTCTCTTTATCTTCAACAAACCATTCGTTGCCGTTGAAAACAAATCTGCCGTGTCCTCTTGATACTATAGGGGAGGAGAAAACAATGTCATTGTCGCTTGAGCGGCCAAAATCAACCACGGTTTTATTATAAGAACCTAGGTGAATAGTAAACGGCGGTTTGTCGGCATCAAAAATAGTTAAAATTTGCCCGTCTGATTTTGCCGCTGTTTCTGTTTGACCGCCGTAAAAAACGGTCCTGTTTTCTGTGTACATACGATTCCTCCAATTATCGACAATTATATGTGAAGAATACCATATATCTTGCTAAATGTCAAGACATCGCACTGGAAATGTGCTACATATAGTAGAAAACTGCACTTGACATATTATAAGTTTATGGTATTATATATGTATAAATAATATTGAGGTGCGCTTAATGAACAGTGATAATAATTTTGGGACGTATAGAAAATTAATAGCAGGCATCTGTGCATTCTTTTGTGTTTTTGCTTTGTGTATAGGCGTGGTTTATTTTGTCTTAGGTGAACAAAACAAAATCGGTGATGAAAGCGAAATGGTTTCAACAGAAGAGTTGCTGCAAAACAATTCATCTAAAACGGATTTTGAAACTACAGCTGTTGAAGATGATTCGGAGATGTCAAAACCCGAAAATTCCGAGGAGGAATTTGAATCTGTACCCGAGGTTTCTGAGTTTGAAAAGCTCTTTTACTTGACAGTGCCTGAAGATGTAACGTTGTATTCCCCAAATGTTTTGGTTTATAATCTCACAGAGCAATATACGGTTTACAGCAAAATCGAACATGAAATTTGTGCCCCTGCTAGTCTGACAAAAATGCTTACCGCCTTAGTGGCTTTGGATTACATTTCCTACGAAAGTTCTGTTCGTGTAGGGGATGAAATTGATATGATAGGTGCAAATTCTTCGGTTGCATTTTTACAGAAGGGTAGCAGATATAAAATGTCCACTATGCTGGAGGCCTTGATGTTACCGTCCGGTAATGATGCTGCATACAGTCTTGCAGTTAACGCTGCAAGAGTACACGCAAATGATAACTCATTGCCGGCTGAAGATGCCGTAAGTGATTTCGTAAGATTGATGAACGAGAAGGCAAAGGCCCTTGGCTGTATATCTACTTGTTTTCTGTCGCCCGACGGATACGATGCAGACGGACAATACACGACTACGGAAGATATGCTGCTTATCAGTATAGCGGCGTATTCAAATGCGTACATAAAGGAATGCGTAAGTAAATCCGTTAATAGCCAGCACGGTTGGTATAATTCAAATATGCTTATCAGAGAAGATAGCGAATATTATAATCCTTGTGTTACAGGCCTAAAGACGGGAAGCACTGATGCCGCCGGTAATTGTGTTGCCGTCTCTGCCGAGATCGGTGATGCAACGTATATAATGCTGTTTATGAAAAGTGAAAGCAAAAACGGACGCTTTGCTGACGCAAATACAATTATAGAGTTGATAAAGGAACAGTTGAATATTGAGGATGACTCGCAAGATGTTGTAAGTGAAAGTATTTCTCAATAATTTAAAGGAAGCAAGCCAAGCGCTTTGCTTCCTTTTTGTTATCTTTTCTTTTTAAATGCGACTGTTAATGGAATGGCAGCGGTCGCAATGCAGATTATTGCGAGGATTAAAGCTTCAATTGCGTTTCCAAACAGTGCACGCACTACATATCCGCTGGGAAAATAAATTATTTGTATACTTAAAGATGTTTTTGCTATCAAAGTCCCAAGCCAATAGTAATTTGAAGATACAAAAACATATATTGCGAATATGTATAAAGATATTTTTGTAAAACTGCAAAAAAACGATAATATAGCACGCAGACACTTGTGTTTGTTAAAGCTGTGTGTCATAAAAGAGGAAACAGAGCAGGGGAGCAAGGGCATAAAAATTGCCAATAAAATTGAGATGATTAGATCTTCAAGATAGTTGTTATTCAGTTTGATACAAACAATGGAAAGAGGCATAATAGTCAACAAATATATTGCTAAACAAACACCGTATAAAATTATAAAATCGACTATTGCAATGTATGCAGAACTTGTTTCCGAAGATTTGGCCGTAACCTTGTCTGGTTTCTTGATATTATATAGCAATATTTGTGAATATAATGTTGCGAAAATAAAGAATAAAAACTCTGACAACGTTAGCACCGAGCCGTATAAACCTGCCGAATATAAAACGTTTGCTAATTCGCTTCCAAGTTCGAAAAACACCAAGAACACTGATGCAACTTCTATTAGCAAACAGATGGTTTGTATATATAATCGCAGTTTACTAGTGCTGGTTATGCGCTTCAACAATCCTGCCTTTATAAATGATTTTATTATTTTAATATTGTTCATACTAAAAAAGAGCCACGGGAGAAACCGTGGCTCAAACCTTCATAAATATTAGTGAGAAATAATCTTTTCTGTGTCCTTATCAAATATGTGAAGTAAGTCGGCGTTAAGAGCAAATCTGAAATTTTCGCCTTGACGAGCCAATGTACGGGAAGAAACACGAGAAACAAGGTTGCATTCTTCGTCAACTTTGAGGTAAAGATAAATTTCAGCACCCATAAGCTCGGAAACTTCGATGTATGCGTCAATGCAAGATTCGGAGTACTTTTCAAGGAACTGAGGTTCGTCGTGGATAAGCTCGGGTCTTAAGCCACCTATAACTTCCTTGCCGATATAATCCTGAAGGTCGGGGTTCTGAGACTTTTCATCACTGAGCTTTATAGAATACTTAGAGAAATTGAAATAGAGGCTTTCACCCTTCTTTTCGAGAGTGCCGTTGATGAAGTTCATCTGAGGTGTGCCAATGAAGCCTGCAACAAATACGTTTGTGGGCTTGTCGTAAAGGTTTTGAGGAGTATCAACCTGTTGAATAAGACCGTCCTTCATAACAACTATACGGGTAGCCATAGTCATAGCTTCAACCTGGTCGTGGGTAACGTATACGAAGGTTGTCTGGAGTCTCTGGTGAAGCTTGGTAAGCTCGGTTCTCATGGATGCACGGAGCTTAGCGTCCAAGTTGGAAAGAGGTTCGTCGAGAAGGAATACCTTAGGTTCACGAACTATAGCACGACCAAGCGCAACTCTCTGCTTCTGACCGCCGGACAAAGCCTTAGGACGTCTGTCAAGGTATGCTTCTATGTCGAGGATGCGAGCAGCTTCTTCAACCTTTTTCTTTATTTCTTCTTTTCTTACTTTACGAAGCTTAAGACCGAAAGACATATTATCAAAAACGGTCATATGGGGATACAATGCGTAGTTCTGGAACACCATTGCGATATCTCTATCCTTAGGTGCAACGTCATTAACCAATCTGTCGCCTATATAAAGTTCGCCGTCGCTGATTTCTTCGAGACCTGCGATCATTCTAAGGGTGGTGGACTTACCGCAGCCGGAAGGACCAACGAATACAATAAACTCTTTATCCTTAACATCGAGATTAAAGTCAGAAACTGCAGTAACGCCGCCTTGATAACGTTTGGTAATGCCCTTAAATGTTAAACTTGCCATTTTTGTCCTCCTGATAATTATGCTTAGAACCGAGCACATTAAAACTCAGTAACATTTTCATTGTATATTATAATAACAAATTATATCGACAATTTAAAGGTTATTATTAAACAAACTTTATGCGGCCTATTTGTGCAACTTGCACATAGCTCGCGTTGGCGGTACTATTGTGATGTCAAAGCGCTTATTTCAGGTTTAGTTAGGACTTTGTATTCGCCTTGTTTTAAGCCTGTATCCAAGCTCAAGTTTCCAATTGAAACTCTGGTTAATTCTATGACTTTATTACCAACCGACTCGAACATTCGTTTGATTTGATGGTATTTTCCTTCCCGTATTGTTATTGCGCAACGATCAGGGGATAGTATTTCAAGCTCGGCGGGCATACACTTGTATCCGTCTTCTAAAACTGCTCCGTCTTTAAACACATCTATGACATTAGGTGCGATCTCATTTGCTGTTACGGCTATATATTTCTTATCAACGTGCTTTGTGGGGGAAATGAGCCTATGCGCGGTTTCGCCGTCGTTTGTAAGAATTACAAGCCCTGTTGTGTTCTTGTCCAAACGACCAATGCTGAAGAGGTTTAGCCTTTGCAAATCTTCACTTAGCAAAATGTTAACGGTAGGGGAGGAGGGGTCATCTGTTGAACAGACGTAGCCTTTTGGCTTGTTTAACATTACATAAATATATTTGCTGTATGTAATTACCTCACCGTTTAACGTTAGTGTATCTGTACCTGTGATTTTTAACGAGCAATCTTTTGTTGTTTTGCCGTTTACTTTAATAAGCCCCTTTTTAGCCGCTTTTTTAACTTCGTTTCTTGACAGTTTGCCTGTAGACGCTATTATTTTATCAATTCTTTCGTAATAACTTTCCATAATAGTTTTGATATTTTAATCTCTTGGTAATTCAAAACCGTGTAGAAAAGGATCGTTACCGGTTTTGCATACGTCTCCTCCGATTATATTGTTGTTGTAAACTAATACATTGGCGACAACGTTTTCGGTTTCACCTTCGTAATTCGTGATGCTGTAGGTGTATCTTTTAGCTTTAACTCCTGAGTACCTTTTTAGGTTAAGGCCTTGACTTCTCTGCAAGTCGTTGTATTTTTCGTAGACGCCGTCAAATTTTTCCGGTATTGTTACAGAGACTACCTCTATAGGAGTAGGAACGACATTGTATCCGAAGGTGCTTAAAAACTGTACTCTTTCTTCGTTGGTAGATATGTCGTTGTAATTATGCGATACTACAGCAACGGAAGCGTAGTTCTTTTCTTTTGGAACGACCGATGCAATTGTCAATATGACTGCCATTGAGCAAATAAGCATAGCGAAGAATTTTAATCTTGATGCTTTTACGGTATAGATGAACATAAAACCACTCCAAATATATAATTTGTTAAATTATATGTGTAGAGCCATGAAATATGCCTATGCTTATATCAGTTCCAAAAGTTTATCGTAATACCTTAAAAGATCGTTTTCCAAAGATGCTTTTTCTTCTTCAATTTCAGCTAGTCTAACATAGTCTGTTGCGTGTTCTTGTGAAAGCTGTTCCAGGTCTGACAGTCTTTGTTCCGCATCTGCAATGCATTTCTCAAGTTTTGCCCTTAGTTTTTCTTCTTTTCTCTTGTTGCTTATTTCTTTCTTCCTGTTTAAATAATCTTCTGCGCCGCACGATAGCTTTTTGGGCAACTCGGCAGTCTCTGCAAATCGTGGTTTCTGCTTCAGATATTCATCGTAGCCGCAATTATAAAACATAAATCCTTGTTCATAACGTGCATCGATATCTAAAATTTTTGTAGCAAGAGATGAGATGAGATATCTGTCGTGAGATACGCACAAAAGAGTTCCGCTGTAATCGTTTAGCGCCGCTTCAAGTACTTCTTTTGAAGGAATATCCAAATAATTGGTAGGCTCATCTAAAATCAGTAAGCTTGCGCCCGACAGTACAAGCTTTGCAATTGCAAGCCTCGCTTTTTCTCCTCCGGAAAGATTGCTTACCGTTTTGAAGACGTCATTGCCTCGAAAGCCGTATCTGGCGAGAGCGCTCCTAAGTTCCGTTTGATTAAAGGAGGGGTAAGCATTCCATAACTCTGTTATAACATCAAGGCTGTCGTTTAATAACATCTGTTCTTGGTCATAATATCCGCACTGCTGGTTATAACCCAACTCTACAACTCCGCTGTCGGAAGATAATACCCCGTTAATGATTTTTAAAAGCGTGGATTTACCTGTACCATTGCCGCCTACAATAAACTGTTTATCTTTTTTCTTTAGTTCAAAGGTTAAATTTGTAAATAGCTGCTTGGCTCCAAAACTTTTACTTAGTCCTCTAACGGAGAGTACGTCGTAAGCGCCCTTGCGTTCGCTTTCTATATTTATCTTTATGGCTGAAGGTGCGTTTTCGGGACGCTCAAGCTTGTCCATCCTCGCAATAGCTTTCATTCTGCTTTCTGCGGCGATTATGTTCCGTTCCCTGTTCCATTTGCGTTGATTTTCAATAAAGGCTTCCAGACGGGCAATTTCCTTTTGCTGTAATTGATAGTGCTTTTGTGCGTCCTCTGCAAGTTTTTTCTTTTTTTCTTTGAATAAACTATATCCACCGGAATAGATGGTACCTTTACTGTTTTCTATTTCAAGGGTATCGGTTGTTGTTCGATCTAAAAAATATCTGTCGTGTGAAACGATAATAAAAGTAGCGTTTGAAGATCGTATTTGCTCTTCGAGCCAAATAGCGGCATCTACATCTAAGTGGTTGGTGGGTTCGTCGAGGAGTATTATGTCGGGCTCGCACATAAACAGCGCTGCTAAAGAAAGCCTCGTTTTCTGCCCGCCGCTCAGCGTGTTTGCTTCTTTGCGCAAATCGTCATCGTTAAACCCAAGCTTTTTCATCATAGCGCATGCTTTCGACTTGTATTCGTAACCGCCTAAAAAAGTGAATCTGTCACGTAAGGCTGTGTACTTTTCTATGGTGCTTTCGTCGCCGTTCTGCAGAAGAGCCTCCAAGTGTTGCAACTCTTCTTCTAAAGATATTAGGTCGGTAAAACGAGTAAAGGCTACATCCATAGCTGTCATACCCGCAAAAGAACTGTCGGTATACTGTTCTAATTTTGCGCACTTTAACCCACCGGCAATGCTGACACTGCCGCTGTCACTATCGATTTCACCGTTAATTATTTTAAGTAGTGTAGATTTGCCTGCGCCGTTTGCGCCAACGACACCAAGTTTAGATCCTGCGTTGATAGAAAAATTTATGTTATTTAAGATAACGTCAGTGCCGAAGGCAAGGCAGATGTTGTTGCAACTTAAAACGCTCATTATAAACCTCCGCTGGTGATTTAGGTATTATAACATATTGACACAAGAATGTAAATATGGTTTTTTGATAAAATAGGGGAGGTGTTGTGCACAATTACAACGAAAAAGTCCAATAATAAGAGGGTTGATTCCACAAAAAATACCCACAAATTACCCACATACATTATATCGTAGAAACCAAGTTTGCGTAACACCAAATGAGCGGTCAGTTGACTCGGTAAACATAATTATGTTTACATAATTCGTTGTCATAATTGCTGATTTTTTGTTTTTGCAAAAAAACTTCTTGAAAAATTATGTGAAATGTATTATTCTTATATAGCCGACACGAAAACGTTTAATGTTGTATATTTCGGCAGAAAGGTAATAATGCCTGATATGAATATTAAATTTGCTTTTCTTGGTGCCGGTAACATTGCAAAGGCTATAATAGGCGGTCTGCTTGAAAACGGGCTGGTTGATGCTTTAGATGTGTTTGTTTATGACACAGATAACGAAAAGTATAAAAGTGACATAATGTGTCGCGTAAATTGCTGTTCTTCTGCGGAAGAAGCTGTCAGTGCGGCGGATTTAGTGGTTTTTGCTTTAAAGCCTTCGGTTATTTCGAGTGCGGCGAAAGCGATAGCAGATAATGTTGAAAACTATCGTAATAAAACATATTTGTCCGTGGCTGCGGCTGTTTCTACTGACTTTATCTGCCGTTGTCTTGGTGCCGATGTTGCTGTTATAAGGACTATGCCGAATACACCGTTGCTTCTCGGTAAAGGTGCCGTTGCAGTCTCCAGAAATATGTTTGTTTCTGACAAGTTGTTCAGCTATGTATGTCGATTGCTGTCCGGTATATCCGTTATCTCTGTTATCGATGAAACTTTAATGGATAGAATTGTTTCCGTCAACGGCTCTTCACCTGCGTATGTTTATCTATTTTATAAGTCTATGCTTGATGCGGCGGTTTCCCAGGGTGTCCCCGATGATAAAGCAAGTGCTTTAATAATTCAATCCATCAAAGGCGCTTTGGCAATGATAGAACATTCGGGTAAGGATGTTAGCACTCTTATTAAGGATGTTTCTTCACCCGGAGGTACTACTTTAGCTGCTTTGTCCGTGTTTGAGGAAAAGAAATTTGCCTCAACTGTTTGTGAAGCGATGCTGGCTTGTACAAAACGTGCCGAAGAAATGGCCCAAGAGATTGAAAAAGGCGAGTAATACGGTTGTCCGCTTCTTCATAAAATGTATCGTAAGTACATTGTGAAGGATGCATTTTGATGATACAGCCTAATTACACCGAAAAATCTCTAATTCCTTATTCTGCCGATTACGCTTTTCAAGTACAACGCTTGGAAAGTATAAAACACAATTTAATACTTGATTTAAAATGCACAAAGCGTATGCGTGTGTGTTTATTCTGCAAAAGCCGATACAAGACCTATCTGTTTTTTCTTTCTTTGTTCTTTCTCCTTTCTACCTTGGCGTGTTGTTTGTTCTTTCAAAGAAATGACTACGGTGATTTGTGGTCTTTAAAAGTTATTAATGATTTTAAGCAACACGGTTTTACTTTCCTTTTTCTTGCAACTAATTTTAGTTGGGCTCTTGTTTATCGGCTTTTGTCTTTCTTTTTTAGTTTTTCAATTTTAGCAACAATTACGGCTTTTATATGCAGTTGCCGTGTTTTTTTTACGTCTGCTTTCTTTTATGTTGTGACAATAAAGCGATTTACTCACAGCTCTATTCACACTGTGCTGTGGTACGTTTTATTAAATGCGGCCATTGTATTTGCTGATGTTATATTTTTTACGGAATCTCAAAAGTTTCATAGTGCTACAAAAACAAAAGATTTTAAATTATTGACTGTTAGGTATTGTCTTTTCTTTGCATTCTACTTATGCACAGTTGTTTTCTTTTTGTACCGACAACTTTTGATTGCTGTATCCGTTTTTTAAATTATGAAACGGGGGGCTCTTTGAAATGAGTATTAACACCTGTTCAAGCACTTTGCTTGAAGCGAAAGAACAGTATATTAATTTCCTTAAAGAAACAAAAAAAGCTTCCGAAAATACTTTTCTCGCATATATGAGGGATATTAATAAGTTTTACAAATATGCAGAGCTTATTGGTTTGAGTGACTATACGGAGGTTGACAAGACTACTGTAGAAGCGTATAAAAAGCATTTGAATGATGAAGGGTTGTCTTCTTCCAGCGTGTCAAGAGCACTGTCCGCTCTTAGAAGTTTAATGCAATTTCTTGTTTCTTCAGGAACGGTTAAAAGCAACCCAGCCAAAGAAATACATAACGATAAAGTTCAAAAATCACTTCCATCCGTTCTTTCCAACAAGGAAATTGATGCTTTGCTGTCTCAGCCTAAAGGGAAAGATCCGAAAAGTTTGAGAGATAAGGCAATACTTGAGCTTTTGTATGCAACAGGAATTAAAGTGTCTGAGCTTATTGAACTGGATATTTCGGATATTAATTTGCAGCTATCAATTGTACGTTGTGTCAAAGGTGACAAAGAGCGAATCATCCCTCTGTATCCATTGGCCGCTAAAGCTGTTGCTGAATACATTAACAGTAGCCGTATGATGTTAGTTTTCCGCCAGGAAGAAACGGCTCTGTTTGTGAATGTTGCAGGAGAAAGAATGACAAGACAAGGTTTGTGGAAAATTATTAAAGGGTATGCTGAGGCGGCTAAGATCCATAGCACCATCACTCCACACACATTGCGCCATTCTTTTGCGGCACACCTTTTACAAAACGGTGCGGATATCCACGATATACAGGAAATCTTAGGGCATACGGATATATCCTCAACTCAAAGATACGCACAATTTTTAAAGGATTATCATAAGAAAAACTATATGAAGTTTCATCCAAGGGCTTAATTACAGAGATTTAGAGGTAGAAAAGTGAGTTTTTTTGATAGAGTAACAGGTAATAAGACAAGTAAGACAGAGCTTTCCGTTGAAGATGCAAAGTTAGTTGATCCAAAGTTTTCAGCCAAATCGTTTTTTAAACTTGGTTTTGCGAAGCTTGGAGTTATTTGCAGAGTAAATTTGTTTATGTTGCTTTTAGTTTTGCCAATAGTTTTTACGCTTTTTGGCATAGCGGGCAGTTTTTTTGGAAAACAGATCGCTGACCTAACAACAACGCCTACTTCTCATTTATATTCCCATTACAACGGCATATCTGCGTACGAAAACAGCGCTTCTTTAGATGTTGCGTCAACAGCACATTCAATCATAACAACGGTTAATGTTGATAATGTGGCAACGATAATTTTAAAATGTATCGGCTTGATTGTGGTTTTTACTTTCGGTCCGTTAAATGTTGGGTGTGCGTATGTTTTACGCAATACCATAAAAGAAAAGCCGGTGTTCCCTTGGCACGATTTCTTTTACGCTATTAGAAAGAATTTGCGTCAGTCTATTATTTTCGGCATTATAGATTTAATTTTTTTGATTGCAATTCCGTATTCGCTTATGTGGTACTATACAAGAGCTTTTACTTTTAGTATGAAGATGTTGCTTTTCGCTATGATAATCATTGCGCTTCTGTACTTGATAATGCGAGTGTACATTTATTTGATGATTGTAACCTTTGATTTAAGTTTTAGAAAACTTTTTAAAAATGCTTTTATCTTAAGTTCGGCAGGTATAAAACGTTCTTTTGTTATGGTTATAGGTGTTTCCGTACTGCTGATAATAAGCGTGTATTTGTATATACTTTTAAAAAGCCTCGGTGTTTTGTTGCCTTGCATATTTACTGTTGCTTTTGGTATGTATATTTGCTACTATTGTGCTTACCCTGTGGTTAAAAAGTATATGATAGACCCTTACTATGATAACGAAGGCAATCCGAAAGAAGCACAGGAACAACAAAGTGTATAATTTAATATAATGGTAATGCACCGCTTGATAGCGGTGCATTATTTTTGAATGCAGGTGAATTATATGAACGGTTGTTTCAATTTTAATGATAATGCCTTGGGGCGTTCTTGTGCTTGCAACGGCGGTTGTAGTTGCGTTAAACCTTGCGGCTGCAGCAATAGTTCAAACCAAGCTCCGTGTCAATGCACTTGCACCTGCCCTCCGGGTCCTCAGGGGCCCGTAGGACCACAGGGACCAGTAGGTCCTCAAGGTCCTGTGGGCGAAACGGGTGCAACCGGCGCACAAGGTCCTGTGGGTGCAACGGGCGCAACAGGTCCTCAAGGCCCCGTTGGCCCCATAGGTCCTCAAGGCCCAGTGGGTGAAACCGGTGCAACAGGTCCTCAAGGCCCGGCGGGTGAAACCGGTGCAACAGGTCCTCAAGGCCCTGTTGGCCCCATAGGTCCTCAAGGCCCGGCGGGTGAAACCGGTGCAACAGGTCCGCAGGGTCCCATTGGTCCAATAGGTCCTCAAGGCCCGGTGGGTGAAACCGGTGCAACAGGTCCGCAGGGCCCCATTGGTCCCATAGGTCCTCAAGGTCCTGCAGGCGTGGCAGGTTTACAGGCGTATGCTTTTTATACAAGCGCACCCGCCACGTTAACTACGGGAACCACCATTCCATTAACTGCTACAGTTGACCAAGGCAGCACTTTTATAAGCTTGACGGGTGATACGGTTGTTCTTGCACCCGGAGATTATGAAGTTATTTATGCCTTAACTTCATCGTTAGCACCCGCAGACACAAGCTTTTCTGTCACACCGGTTTTAAATGGTATCCCTCAAACTGCTTTTGCGTCAACTTATTCCGAAGAATCTGCTGATAGCTCTACCAATACCATAGGCAGAGCATTTATTGTCTCCTCAGTTGTTTCGTCCACGCTAAGTTTTCTGTTTGAAACTGACAGCGGAGATGGATTAAGCGGTAATATTTTTACTGCAACTGTTAAGAAAATAGATAGCATATAAAACCTTAATGCGGAAGCAAAGAAATTTGCTTCCGCATTTTATCTGTGATGTGTGCATTCCCAAAAGAAAAAATGGACAAACTTATTTTGCTATTCTTTTGGGAGGGTATAAAATGTTCAACAAAGTGGAAATTTGCGGGATAAACACATCGACATTGAAAACGTTATCTGATGAAGAAAAAAGAGCCTTATTAGAGAGAAGCGCAAGAGGTGATAAAACAGCTCGTGAAAAACTGATTTATGGCAATTTCAGACTTGTTTTGAGCGTGCTTCAAGGCTTTACAAGCAGATATGATAATTCCGACGATTTGTTTCAGGTTGGATGCATAGGGTTAATTAAAGCAATCGATAATTTCGATATAAGCTTAGATGTGAAGTTTTCCACTTATGCTGTACCAACGATATGAGAATGTCGAAATTGTATTATTTGATTGGGATTGCCCTGTTCAGAGCAATCCCTTATCTTACTCGGTAACTAAGAAGTTGCGAAGCTTGAGGTGGATGTCTACAACACCACCTTTGTGGACTACAACTTCGTCAATCAGCTCTTGGCAGATAGACTGTCTTTCTTTATCTGTCATACGCTTCCACGTAGACTCAAGTGAACGAAAGATGGATTTTGTTTTTTCAACCTTTCGCATAATCTCTGCTTTTTCTTCTTCGTCGTTAAGCTCGGCTTCGAGTTCTCTGATGCGAGACTTGATTTTTTGTATCTTGCCTCTCAGAACATCGTCATCGTCGATATCTTCCGAAAACGCTTCGTACAGCTTATCAAGCTTTCCTCGCTCCTTCTTTATCTCAGTGGTTATTGCTTTTATAGGGTCAAACAACGGTGCTTGCTTCTTATTGTTTTCGTCTCCAAGATAAGTCATCCTGAACAGCTCGCTTATCACAGCATTTTCAACGTCGATAGCCCAATAGCGTTCGTTTTGGCAATCATCGCTCTTTATGAGATATGGCTTGGAGCTTTGCTGAGAATAGCATATCAGTTTGCAGTCACCGCTCTTACTCCACTTTTGGTATCTCATCTTTGCGCTGCATTCGCCGCACACCAAAAGCCCGGTCAGTAGATGGTCTGAGCTTGCGCGGTGTTTACTGCGGCTTTCCATCTCGTCTTGTGCTTCCTTCCATCGAGATAAAGAAATTATAGGCTCGTGTCTGCCTTTATACTCCTTGCCCCTGTAAACGATGCAGCCGGTCAAGGATTTTCGTTTAAGTATCTCGGTTACTATCCTATCGCCCTTAAACCCTAAGCGGTTAGCAATTTTCTGCGGAGCCAGCTTCTCCTCGATGTATAAGCGAAAGACTTCACGGACTTTCTCGGCTTGTTCCGGTATAATTTCCAAGACGCCCGTGGATTGATTATAGAAATATCCGTAGGGGGTAATACCGCCTCCCGGCCAATAACCATCCTCCACTCTTGCAATCATACCTCTTTTAAGCTTTTGAACAATTAGGTCGCGGTCAAACTCTGCAAGACCGGCAAACAGTGTGAGCAGGAATTTACTCTGAGGGTTATCCGGCTCTATCCTCAAATGCTTTTCATCTGCGGAGAAAAAGGCGATATCCTCTTTGTTTTTATTGATTAAGCTATGCTTGCTGTCCACCTTACAAAGAATATAGTCTTGGATAAACTGTAGCGTACCAAGAAGAGTTCTGCCCAAACGGTCAATTTTAGGAACGACAAAAGCGTTTACTCGGATGTTGGAACGTCCTTCGTTATAGGCAGTGATGTATCGGGTTATTGCATCCAGCGCGGGACGCTCCATCTTTGTGCCCGTATAGCCGTCATCAACGAACAATACGAGGTTTTTAAGCTCTTCCAGCTCGCAGCACTTGATGACAGCCTTTTCTTGAACGTCCAAGCCGTAGCCTTCGTCTGCTTGCTTGTCGGTGGAGACTCTTAGATAACCGAAGTTAACTAAGTAATTCCCGTTTTCATCCTTTTTGACCTCGTCGTCAATTGCTATCCTCATATAGGGCTTGAGACTCAGCACATCTTTAAGCTTATAGATTTTACCCATTACGCAGGCCTCCCTTGATTGAACCATCTGCATTATAACACACGGTTTCTCGATACTCAAGTCGTAATATGTAAATATTCTGATAATGGTGAGAATTACCAAAAAACAAGGACAGGTAGTGTCCTGTCCCAATCTGACTTACGCCGACTTTGCATCTCCTTCAAAATCTTTTGCGGCAATGCGCTCTGCGACATCATTGACTATTCGGTCTACAGTTGAATTTTTAATAATTAACTGCTCAACCTGAGACGGCTCGATTTGCTTGCCGCCGAGAAATACACGTGCCTTGATTTTCATTATCAAGCCGCCTCCTTTCAAATTATAGTATTGGCATAATTTTGCTACCATAGACAGCTATTCCCCCCAAAAGGTGGTTTTAACTACGATAGCCTGCCTTGTTCGTTTGGCGTATACATCATAAACTTTTTGATGCGAGATTGATAGCTGAAGGGTTTATTCGCGGTGCCCAACAGGCTTTTGTTTTTATCGCTCTCATCTATGTATTACAATACAAGTCATAAAATATGAATTTCGCCCCTGTCTTAACAAAGCTGAGCAAACACATCAGGCACAGCAACTCCGCTTTCGCAGCGGCTTTTGGCTGTTTTTCTGTCCCTCTTGACGGCGAACCTATCGGGGACAAACTCATCACGCTCAACGAAATACAGCATCTCGAACGCAACTGCCCTGCGACTCATTATCAAAGCCAAGAAGTTGCTGAGCTTGGTCCTTGTGAAGCGATAATTCTTCTCCAAGTAGCTGCGAATTATCGGAGCCTTATCTTCTATCGTGTCGATAGTTGCTTCGCGCTCAGCTAAGAAATCATAGCTCTGAGCCCAGTCCACCAGCACAGCTTCACCTTCTTTGCGTGTTGCACCGTCAGTCAGATGTAAGGTTGTAAGAGAAAAAAGAAGCAAAAAAGAGAATATATATCCGCTCTTCCACGGCCGCGGGGGCCGTCCTCAACGTTCGCTGATGCTTTCGCATCGCTCTCGTCTCGGATAAGTTTGGATAAGGAGATAGCCTTAGCTCTAACACCAACTCCTATATAATAGCCGGACATCTCAAGGGCTCCTTCGTCCGTATCGGGAATTATCCCATCGGACTCAGTCGCCCTTGCGAACTATAGCTCTGATTGCTATGAGCAGCCGTGTCCAAGGACACAACTACTCACAGCCCTCCAGTGCTATAGCCGGCTATTAAGCGAGAAATAGCTGGAGTTCCTCTCTCCTTAAGAGCTCCCTCGCTTGGTTTGGTCGCTCTCAAGGGGAACTCTTCACCACAAGCTCCAATCGTCCTATGAGAAGCCGTGCCCAAGGACACAACTACTCACAGTCCTATCGGTGCTTGTAGTCAGCTATTTCGCTTTGGTCGTTCGTTGCGTGTCTTAAGCAATGTCTATTCGACTTGTCCAGAGCCTCAAATCTTTACTGTATGAGATGTGCTTATAACGAGGGGAACGGCTCTGGGTCTCATAGTCATTGCTATTGAGAAGATTTTATACGCTCCTGTGCAAAGCCATTTCGCTTTCTCAAGAGCCTTGTTTTCTTAGGTTCTTGAACTATCCAGAGATTTTAGCTGTCTGCTTGTAGTTGGCGACTAACACGAGATACGGCTCTTGGCTCAATATCTTTGCTACGGAGCTTCTCTGCCGTCGGTGTCAATGGCAGAAATTCTTTTCCTCTGAAGGACCTTTTTCGCCACAGAAGTCTTCCTGCCGTCTCATTTGTTGGCGGCTTCAAAGGTCACAGAAAAGAGCTTCACGTCTCAGGTCCCGAGACAGTCAAGCGGTGAATAGCCTCTCCCTTGCAGTCCAAGGCCACTCACAGCCTGACTTGGTCCTGAGACTTGCCCTTTCCACCTTTTTTCCTGATTGGGAGAAAGACGTTGGACACGCACTCACTCTGACCAAAAGTAATAATACATTTCGTTTAAAATAATTACGCTGATATTATTCAACAATGTCTTTCCTCATCTTCGCACAGAAAAAAGACGGTACCTGTTGGTACTCTTATTATTACCAACACCCCTTACCGTGGCCAATAGAGAAGTAACGCCATACCCTCTGTTCTTTGGAGGAACTCTTCTCATTGCCAACACACTATCGTGAATTCGTTTAGTTGCAGCTTTCTTGCTTTCCTTTTTAGATTTCTTTTTAGCCTTTTGCTTTTCGCTTTCTTTTCTTTTCTTAACGCCCTTGATGCTTTTTGAACCGTCTCTGTGGTTCACAATCTTAGCGTCCCAATACTTAGCTACGGTTTTTCTATCTATCTTAAGCTCTCTGGCACACTGAGACTTGTTTCCCTCAGGGTTAGCTTCTCTCCAACGCACGACTACCCCGCACCTACTGTTGCTGTAGTCGGGGTCAGTCTTGAACTTTTCTTTTTTCATCTTTGCAAGCTGCTCCAGATGCACCTTACGGGTGTTGCCGTTGCGCTTATTAGCCTTCATCTCAACGCCGGACCATTCGGAGAGAGTCTTTCTTTTTAGGCGTCTGAGCTTCTCACTAACCTTAGGGTCTTTACTCGTTTCGAACAACTCGTTGGCTTTGTTTTCGCACCACCAGCGAGGCATTTTGGGATTAAGCACTTGATATACGTCAGCCAAGGCACTCAAAATCGTCTCAAAGCCGGCTTTGTAATTAGTCTTTATGGCAACAGCCAAAAGAGCCTTAGGTGCGCCGTATGTCAAATTTTCGCACTCAAGGCATTGTTTATGGAACCAGAAAAAGAACCCCTTGCCAGTCCAATCCCAGGAACCTCTTTCTTTTTCGCCGGCAGGAACTTTATTAACTATACGGCTATGATACCATTCAGGAAATAGCTCCATGGCTTCTTCCAAACTGTATTTGGATTTTTCATATGTAAAGCGTTGCTCCTTAGGAAGGTGAGCGAGAAATGAATTAACATCTACGCGCATACCGCATTCGCATTTATAAAGCTCTACAGGCTTTCCTTTGTATACGCTTCCCACAATAGGCACGGGTCTGTTGAGAGGCGTGTGCATTTTCTGGGCAACCTTCTCTGCTTTTTTGCCTACTATCGCCCCGTAAAGCTTAGCCGCAAAAATATCTACAGCTTCCTGCAGTGCGGTAGCTAATCCGGTGTACATAGGCACAGCATCGCTAAGCGGATATAAAAACCACAGGTCTTCTCCGCTATCAAGTATGTATTCAGGGATAGAAATCTTTTGTTTTTTGAGATACCTAAAAAGGGTAAGTTCGGTAATACGGTCCTCGCTAACGCCTTTTGAAATCTGGCTTTTTTCGATAGCTGTTGCAATCTTCTTAGCGTAGTTGCTATCTTCCCAATTTTCTATAGCTGATACAATCATATCCGCATTGGGTAGGCGGATGGCTATACTTGTTATAAATCTGATAGCGTTGGTTTGAGGAGTGTCGCCGTAGCTCATAAATGGCATAGCAAAGTCTTTGCCTTGGTATTTCTTATATTCAACGGACGGTAATATTGAGTGCTCCAAAACACTCGACCCGAAGCCTTGATATACAGGAACGTGCTGTCCATCTGGTATAGTGAAGACCTCGTCTCCAAAGGTGCTGGTATAGTAAAGCGTATTGTAAGCAGTTTCAATCCAATCGCCCGATACTGCCTCCGTTCCAAACATCTTAATTTCTCTTGCCATAAAAACTTCTCCTTTTGTTCTTGTTAATTCTTTGGACTGCGCGAAATATTTTCTCCACGGTCCTTTGTCTTCCATCTATTGTTATTGCATATAAGTCCACAAATATGATTTCGCCGAAATGATATAGCTGCTCCTGTGCTCGTGTTAGCTGTATTAGGGAAAATCGGGTATTGAGTTTAAGGAAATATTCCCCCATTATTGTTATACAATATTATTTTCGCTCTAATACAGCTATCGTGGTTCTAATACAGCTATCGAACCCCACGAGGTGCTCACGCGGTGTCATTTCATTGCTCTCTATAGTAGTTATTACAAGATAGGTTGACAAAGAAAAAACAAGAATTAACAAGCGCGACAATGAGAAGTGGCGCATCTCTAAGCATTGACATTTGAAGCCACAAGTGATATAATCGAAACAGTAAGGCTGATATACGGCTTATCTGAGAGGAGGTATTATGATGGATGCCCTGTTAATGCACAAGAACGTTCCTGTGGCTAAGGTTGTCTTAGAGGACTCAGGCTGGATAAGCAAAGTCGAAGCCACCTACAATCCATCTCACCTACCTATCGGCATCCACTTGATAGGCGACAGAGCCGACAAGAAGGAGCTGTCAGATTGGTGGATACGCAGGTCTATTCCTGCAAGCCGTTCGGGAATAAGAGAGACTCTTGAAGCGCTTGATATAGGTGTTCCTCAGGTTCTTCTGTCAAGGTGCTATGGCTTGAGCTTATCTGACCACTACTGGATTAAGCTCTGCGACTCTCAGATAGCTTGGGAGACCGTAAACTTTTTTTATAATGAGTTCTCTGATGATATAGGCGACCTGCTGTTTGGTAAACGAAGCTCTGTTGACAACATCGACTTCAACTCTCCCGATAACACCTCTGACGGTTGGCTAAAGAAAAGATGGAAGATAATTGACGGCAACAGATGCCTGATAAAAGGCGGTAGCGCACCCTTCCACCAACAGCCGTTTAATGAGGTTGCGGCAACACGTATAGCGAGTGCTTTGAATATTCCGCATATCCCTTACGATTTGCTTTCGATAGACGGCAAGCCCTATAGTGTTTGCAAGGATTTTGTAGACGAAAATTCTGAGCTTGTATCGGCACATCGAGTGTTAATTAAAGAGAAGAAGCCTAACCATATATCCGAGCATCGCCACTTTATTGACGTATGTGATAGAGAAGGAATAGACGTTGCCCGTTCTGTAGACGAGATGCTTGTCTTAGATTACATCATCGCCAACACGGACAGACACTTTAACAACTTTGGTATCCTTCGCAACCCCGACACTCTTGAATGGATTGGCTTTGCGCCTGTCTACGATAGCGGCACGTCTTTTGGCTGTGATGAGCTAACCCCTGTTATCAAATCCCAGATAATCCCCAAAAGCAAGCCGTTTAAGGACGACCATCTTGAGCAGCTAAAGCTCGTTTCTTCTTTCGACTGGATAGATTTCTCTAAGCTGTATCAGGCTGTAGATGAAGTGAGGGATATATTCTATAAAGCGTCAGAGGCTATCCAAGGCTTTGGAGACGATAGATCCGAAGCTATAGTACAAGGTCTTCTCGGCAGGATAGATGCCCTGAGAGAGTTGTCTGAGATAGATAAAGTGTCTAAGATAGATTAAGCTGTCTCTAAGATAGCCAACATTATTCAATAATGCCCATTTTTCACCTCGTTTATAAAGAGAGAGCGGCTCTGTCTCGGAAAAATCCGATTCAGAACCGCTCTGTTTTGTTTTTTGCTATTTGCTTGTTTTTTCCGTTGTCTCCTTTTCTTGGCAGCACACACAATATCACAGAAAGGGGAGAAAGTTCAGAGAGAATCTAAAAACATCGAACAGATTAGAAAAAATTTTGGATACCTTTTTTCAGCACCGTCTTGTTATGTTGTTCTTCTGACACGTTTATTGTTTCATCACTCCATTACAAAAAAATTACAGGTACAGGGAGCCAATTCCACGGTTCCCGCTTTTGTATGCATGCCTTTCATTTCAGGCAGCTCGTTCTTGTCTGATACAGTTAACGGCTTGCCGTTCAGGTACATTACTCTGCTGCGGTTGTCGCCACCTCCCGAAAGAGAATAGATTTCAGCATCACAAGGAAGCTCTACTGTGGTTGTATCGGTCAGCGAGTTATTGATAACGAGATACACACAGCCTTCTCTACCGTCTTTGCGGGAGTGGCAATAAACGTGTGCTCCCTCGGTATCGGGATTGCCGCAATCATAAACGGTAGTACCCATCAGTGTATTCCAAAGCAGAACGGCAAAGTAGTTTGGACGGGGTTCAAAGGTTCCGTGCTGAAGGAAACCGTAGTCGGAGGAAGCCAAGGTGTTGTGGAAGATCACACCGTCGGTTATGGTAGCAAAACTGCCGAGCTCATTGAGCGTGCGGAATACGTCAAGATAGGTTGATGCCCAGGTATCGCCACCGCCGCCTGCATCGCCCGATTCCGTTACCCACATCTGACCGCCCGGAACGTATTTGTCTCGGATCGGAACGTATATGTTGGCATTAGAGGATGCGACCGCCAAATATTCGTCGGTGTGCGCCTCGCTGCCGTTCCAATGACCTGCAGGCATCATAGAGGCAAGGCGTTCAGAAACTCCGTTGTAATAATGATAACTGAAAACATCAAGCGGAATCTTTGCGCCGTCCATCAGGTCGTGTGCCGTGCAGATCTGCATCATCATTCCGATACCTGCACCGGCATTTTTGACGTCCATTTTGCCCATAGCACCGTCGCCGAGAGAGCAAGGCCCTACAATCAGGCAGTTCGGATAGTTTTCACGAACCCACCCGTTAAATATGTCTTGGTCTCGCACAAAATCTGCGGCGGTATAGCCTTTGGGAGCACCGGACATTTCAAGCATATTCGGCTCGTTCATAAATTCGGCGGCATCAATATCCACGCCGTATTCATGGCTGAGATTAAATATCTTCTTGGTCTGTGTGAGGTCAAGCGGCCCGCCGTTCGGATGATCGCCGGCACAGTTGCTCACGGAGATAAGCAGCTTACCGTTTACCGCTTTTACGAAATCGAGAACACCGATCCATTGTTCCTTTGTCAGCACGCTTGCATAGCCTTCAGGTGCTTTGCCGCCTGTGGCTCCATCAAAATCGTAATAGGTCTTGGTCGCCCAAGAACCGGATACGCGAATCCAAGCGGAGCCAAGCTCTTTTGCACGTTTACGGAGCGTTTCATCATACAGATTGATCGGTGGATAATACTGCATCAGATCTGCCATTGCCGTAAAATCAGTAAGTTCGCCTGACACCTTAAATTCTTCAGTTCCCGCAATTTGTCCGGGTGTATACGCTTTCCAAAAAGTGCCGCCTGTGATCTCGGTCATTTCGATATTGTAGGACATCAGCCGTTCATCTACGGTACGCAAAGCTTTTAATCCGGTGTTATTTAATGTGATTTTTTTACTCATTCTCGTTCCTCTTTTCAATTTTTTGTTCTCTGTTTATTGTTGCCTCTTTTATCAGTACATAGGCAGTCGATGCAATCGGCACGGACAGTAGCATACCGACAGGACCTGCAATTCCGCCGCCTACGGTAACGGCTGCAAGGATCCACATTCCCGGCAGGTTCACACGGCTACCCATTACTCTCGGATAGATGAGGTTTTCTTCAAGTTGTTGCAAAACAAGAATGAATATAATGAAAAATACCGCCTTCATCGGTTCTACCGTCAAAATCATAAACGCACCGACACCGGCACCTATAAAAGCGCCTACAACAGGAATCAAGGCAGTAACACCCACAAGCGCACCGATCATCGGTGCATACGGGAAACCAAAGATCCACATACCGATCATACAGAGGACACCGAGTATAACGGCCTCCAAGGACTGACCGGAGATAAAGTTACTGAAATTTTGATTGGCGACAGATGCGGCGTGAATCGACCACTCGCCGAAGCTTTTCGGCAACCAAACACGAATCATACGTTTCGCCTGTGCTTTCAATTTGTCTTTGCTAAAGAGAATATAGATGGCAAAAACAAAGGAAATAAAGAAATCGTAGATGCCACCGACCAAAGAAGTGATAGTGCCTACAGCGGTATTCACGATCGTACCACTCTGATTTTTAAGCCAGGTCTGCAGGCTGTCAAGTAGCTTGTTCCAATCGGTGTTTATCAAAACACTTCCGAGTGGCAATTCGGCAAGCTCTGCCTCACTCATCCCACTCAGCCTGTTTACAAGACCAATAACGCCTTGGACGATGACTTTGATGGCTTCCACGAGTTCGGGTATAACGAGCCATACAACACCGACCAAGATGCCGATGATCAATACAAGGGAAATAATGAAGGATAACGGTCTGCGCAGTTTTTGTAGACCTTTTTTGTTTGTTTTACTCCAAATATGCGATTCGAAAAATCGCATAGGCATGTTTAGAATAAGAGCTAGGGCAAAGCCGAGAATCAGCGGCATGATAAGTTCCGTAGCCCAAGATACAGCATTTGCAACAACGTCGATGTTCTGCACGCCGAGAAATATCAGAATGCAGGCGGTGGTAATACCAATCAACCACCTTGTTAATTTCTTGATCTTTTCGTATGTAAAATTCATACTTTTAACTCCTATTCTTTTTTGATCTTCTCCATAAAAAATATACAAGGAAGGAAATAGCCGATATTCCTGCTGTTAGTGCAATAGATACCCAGAACATCGGTGACGACGGGTCGGTAATATTTATACCGAGCAAGGTTGCGGCAACCACTCCCGGAAGTGTACCGAGAAAGCTGGCAAGCAGACTGGTCCAAAACGGTACCTTCCTTGCACCGAAATACATACTGATGGCATCCCCCGGCAAGCAAGAAATTACGCGGAGAAAGAAAGACATAAAGAAGTTATTACTTCCGCTTTCTCCGATGATTTCACCAAGTTTCGGATGCTTTTTACATAGCTTATCCGCAAAGCCTGCACCTGAAGCTCTGCCGATCCAATACGGAATAGCAAGC
>SVRF01000021.1 GCA_015064945.1 Oscillospiraceae bacterium
CTGGTATTTGCCCTGCCCGTCTCCCATTATCAGGATGCGCTTTACGACATATTCGATGTGGATATATTGGAGCAGGTGGACCCCGTGCAGGCGGCGGCACAGCTTTCGGCGGTTATGCCATCCGATATGCCCGTACTTAAGGCGGCGTACCCCAAAAAGAAATTTAAGGACCTTGACAGCGCAAGCTACGAGATAAGCCTTAAGACCCCCCTCAGCGCCGAGGAGATACAAAGCAGATTTGCAGGCGAGGTAGTTGTGGAAAAGAAAAGCAAGAAGAAGTGCGCCTTTACGGATATTTCCCCTATGATAAAGGAGCTTATCGCTTATCCCGCAGAGGACGGGGTGCTTCTTAAGTGTACTTTAAGCGCTTCCCCCGACAATTACCTTAACCCCAAGTACATAACGGAATTCCTTGGAGATGCCGTAAGCTATTCCCACACCGTAAGGACAATGCTTTACGACGAAAAAGGCAATCCTTTGGAATAATTTTGCTTAATACCACTTGTATATTTGCAAAAAGTGTAGTATTATAGTAAACGGATATATGTTTTAGAAGGAGAGGTGTTTGCCCTTGAAGAAACTAAGCGGCATTTGGGGCACATATTTAGGTAAGCTCATTGCTCTTTTCCTTGTTTTGGCGTTTGCCTTGGGTGCTGTGGGCGTTTGTATGATTTATGAACGTCACAGAGACGTGGTTATAGATTTGGAGGAACTGCCCGAAACACAGCGCTCCGTCAGCAAAAGCGATGAGGATATTACTTTTAAGTTTACCCTTAACAAGCAGGGCTATTATTTTTCCGGCTTTGATACTTACCGCAAGGACGAGGGCGACTTGGTTGTAAAGCTTTACGCTTCTCTTACGCCCGGTGACTATGCCAAGGACACCGAGGGCTATTACACCATCGTTATCCCCCGTGAAAAAGGGGACAAAACATTCAGTTTAGAAGGAGAAGACGGCATTGTTACAAGCTTGCTTGAACTTAAAGAAAATAAATAAACGTATTTTGGCGGCAATCCTTGCCGCCTGTAGCCTTTTATGCCTTTGCGCCTGCAATACCGAGGTGGAAAACGTAAAGGGCGAGAACTCCCTTGGCGGCTACAGCTTTTCCTACCCCGAAACCTGGGAGCTGTTGACGGACGGCGCAGACAGCGTTATAAGTATATCCGACGTGGGCGGCTCCGTTCCCTATGCGGTTATACGCTTTACCGTACATCAAAGCGGCGGCAAAACCGCAGAGGAGTATTGGAACGCTTCCGAAAAGGATTTTAAAAAGCTTTACAGTGATGTGGAGATAAGCAAGAAGCAGTCCTTTGATTTTGCAGACGGTACAGGCTTTGAAGCGGTTATGAAAGCCACAATAGTCGGCTTCACCAATCTGGACGGTCAGCCCGACAAAGCGGATGGCAAGGCGGTTTATTTTGTGCGTCAGCTTGTTTTCCAAAAAGAGGACAGGCTTTGCGTTGCAAGCTATATGGCTTCTAAGGATAACGACGACGAGCACAGCGGCGCTCTTAACACCGTTAAAACCAGCTTTAAGTTTATCGCCCCCAAGGTGGACAAAACCGAAGACAAGGATGTGGCGGATTTTAACATCCCCGTACCCGAGGGCTGGACGCTTTCCAAGTCCGAGGCGTATTATACCCTTACCAAGGGCAAGGCAAGCATAACGGCTTCCGTGTTCTCCGTAAAGGATAACGCAACTACCGCAAAAGACTGTTGGGAAAAGGTTTACGTGCCTGACTTCAAGGCTAATTTTGCCGATTTTAAGCTTGTCGGTCAGCTTAAGGAGGACGTAAAGCTTGACGGCGTTCCTGCTGTGGAGGCTGAATATACCCTCAGCACCTTCAGCGGCAGCACCTACAACTTCCGTCAGATTACCGCTGTATATTACGGCTACGTTTACACCGTAGTGCTTACCGCTTCCGCAGATGATTATGCGGACTGCACGGCAGGCTACAAGGCGGTTGCGGAAGGCTTCAGCTTCAAATGATAAAGGTAATAGCGGTTGTGGGCGCTACAGCCTCGGGTAAAAGCGGCTTGGCGGTAAGACTTGCAAAAGCCCTTAACGGCGAGGTCATATCCGGTGACTCTGCACAGGTTTACAGGGGAATGGATATAGGCACAGCCAAGATAAGCCACGAGGAACAGGAGGGCGTCCCTCACCATTTAATCGACATTTTGGATATAGACACTGCGTTTTCCGCAGGTGTGTTTGCCGAGCTTGGAACAGCGGCGGCGGAGGATATAGTAAGCCGCGGAAAACTGCCCGTAATAGCGGGCGGTACAGGGCTTTATGTGGATGCTATGACAGGCGCGAACCGACTTAGCCCTACCGCAGACAGCGACCCTGCCGTAAGACAACAGCTTATGGACAAGGCGGCAAACGAGGGTGCGGAAAGCCTGCACGCTTATCTGGCGTCCATTGACCCGCAGGCGGCGGCGGAGATACACCCCAACAACGTAAAAAGGGTGGCTCGTGCCATAGAGATTTTTTTGGTAACGGGCAAAACAAAAACCGAGCTTAACGCACAGCCTGTAGCACAGAGTCGTTTCAGCCGCTGTCTTATACTGCTTGACTGTCCCGACCGAGGGGCACTTTACAGCCGCATAGACAAACGAGTGGACCTTATGATGGAGCAAGGCTTGGAGCAGGAGGCTTACCGTCTTTGGAAGCAGGGCTTAGGTGATACCCCCACGGCTTCTGCGGCTATCGGTTATAAGGAGCTGTTTCCCTATTTCCGCGGGGAAGTTAGCCTTGACAAGGCGGTAGAGGATATAAAGCAAGCAACACGCAACTATGCGAAACGGCAAATAACCTATTTTAAACGTATGGAGGGTGCGTACCCCATAGACATAAGCCTTGGCAAGGAGGAGGTCTTCCGCCTTGCTATGCAGCGCAGTACGCAGTTTTTACAGGAATAAAACCGAGGAGGTGACGGAAAGATATGAAAAAAACACTAAAGCAGGTGCTTGTGGTGCTTTGCTCTGTAAGCATACTTGTTTACGCCGTTTTTCAGCTTTCCCTTGCTTCCGATAAAGAGATAGAGACGGAAAACACCTTTTATTCGGTGGTTAACGATGTTATTAATACCGAGTGTTACATTTTCCGCAACGAGTCACTTATCATCCAAAGCGCCGACGGCGCCCGTTGCTATTCCGCAGAAAACGGCGACAAGGTGTTTTTGGGGCAGGAGCTGTGCGTAACCTATCAGGACTATTCCGATGCAGACGTACAGACCAGAATTAACGAGATAAATACACAGCTTGCCGTGCTGGAGCAAAGCACAGGCAGTTATTTTGCCGACCTGGGCAGAATTAACGAAAACATAAGCGATTATATGATGGATATCCTTTGCAGTGTGTCCGACGGCGACCTGCGCAGCGCAAAGAGACAGCAAAGCTCGCTGCTTGTGCAAATGAACCGCAGACAGGCAACGGTTGAGGAAAACGGCAACTGCTTCAGCGACCAAATCTATGCCCTAAAGCAAGAAAAAACAAATCTTGAAGGGGGGCTTACGGGTGCAAAGGTGTATACCACCTCCCCTGCCGCAGGCTATTTCTATACCGAGGTAGACGGCTACGAAAACATATTTTCCGCCACTGCCTTGGAAGACCTGAGCCTTAAGGATTTCCAAGCCCTTATAAGCTCTAACCCCAAGCCCGTGATAAACAGTAACGCCATCGGCAAAATAGCAAAAAGCTCTAAATGGTATATTGCTTTTGTATGCCCCCGCAGAGAAGCCGCAGGCTTCCAAAAGGGCAAAAACTATACGGTTAACTTCCCCTATTCCGAAACACAGCTTGATATGACCTTGGAACGCAGCGGCGGCAGCGGTGACGGGGAAACGATGATGCTTGTTTTCAGCAGTCACACATTGCCAAGGGGCTTTAATTTTACACGCAAGCAGGAGATAAGCGTTGTTAAATCCACGGTGCAAGGGCTTAAGGTGCGCACCACCGCCCTTCGTCACGAAAACGGCAAAACAGGCGTGTACGTTTTGCAAAACAACCGTGTTGTGTTTAAAACCACCGAAATTTTAAGGGAAAGCGGCGGCTTTTATCTGGTTGCCCTGCCCGACGAAAACCGACACACGGCACGCTCTGCAACCAAGCTGTCCCTGCACGATACGGTTATACTAAGCGGCAAAAATCTGTATGTGGGGAAGGTGTTGCAATAATGGACGAAAAAAAGGCGTTTATCAAAGAAAGACTGGCGGAGATTCAAAAGAAGCTCCCCACAGGGGTTGCCCTTTTGGGCGCCACCAAAACAGTACCTGCCGAATATATCAATTACGCCGCAGAGTGCGGACTTAGGCTGATGGGCGAAAACAGGGTAAACGAGCTTGTGGAAAAATACGACAGCCTGAACAAAGACCTTTTGGAGATACATTTTATCGGCGCTTTGCAAAGCAATAAGGTAAAGTACATTATCGACAAGGTGTCTATGATACATTCCGTGGACCGACTTTCCTTGGCGGAGGAGATAAGCCGCAGAGCGCTGGCGATAGATAAGGTTATGCCCGTGCTTGTGGAGGTCAATATAGGTAAAGAGCCAAGCAAAAGCGGAGTAATGCCCGAGGACACCTTGGCGTTTATAAAGGAAATTGCAAAGCTTAAGGGCATTTCGGTGCAGGGTTTGATGACAATTCCCCCAAAATGCGACAGTAAAGAAAAAAATATTGAATTTTATAAAAAAATAAAGCAAATATTTATTGACATATCACGTCAAAATGTGGATAATGTTAATATGAGGATTTTGTCCGCGGGTATGAGCGGCGATTGGCAGGAAGCGGCAGAGTGCGGATCTAATATGGTGCGCATCGGTTCAGGCCTTTTCGGTATGCGTCAATACGACGTAAAAAGTTGAAAATATTAAAATACTATATACGGAGGAACATATTATGGCAAATTGGAAATGGGCAGAAAAACTTTTGGGCAAAGAAGAGGCTTACGTTGTAGAAGACGACGTTAATTACGATGAAAGCGGTTATGAGCCCGTAAGCGCTCGCCCCGCAGCAGCACCCGAAGCTCCCCGTCAGACAGGTGCAATTTCCAGCGGCGCTTCCGCATCCTTGGAAATGAAGATAGTTAAGCCCGACCGTTTTGAAGACGTTACTACCATAGCAGACCATCTTTTGCAAAGACGCACCGTTGTGCTTAATCTTGAAAATACAGGCAAGGAAAGCATAAGACGTATACTGGACTTCCTTTCCGGCACCGTTTACGCAATAGAAGGCAATATGAAGCGTGCCGCAAACTCTACCTACGTTATCACTCCCAAAAATGTGGATGTCTCCGCAGATTTGGACTTTGCAGGTGATAAGAACGTTTCCGGCAAAGAACTTTATTAATTTGTTTTTCCCTCGTTGGGGTTTTAAAGGTGATAGTTTTTGATTAGAATTTTTACATTTGTTGCGCTTTCCGTCAGCGCATACGTTACACTTATGCATTTG
Source organism: Oscillospiraceae bacterium (assembly GCA_015064945.1). Classification (GTDB taxonomy): domain Bacteria; phylum Bacillota; class Clostridia; order Oscillospirales; family CAG-382; genus SIG636. The sequence continues at coordinate 5,455 of SVRF01000021.1, forward strand.
GCGCTTCTGATGCGTGTTATTTTGGGTGCGTTTACAGAGGGCACGGGTCCTCTTGCTTCCTTTGTGTATGTGGCAACAGAGCCTATTTTACTTCCCATCAGACGCTATATTGACAAAAAGGGCATTCTGCAGGGCATCCCCTTGGATATTTCTATCCTTGTGGCGATGATCTTGCTTATGATAGTATCGATCTTTTTGCCAAGAATTTAGGGTTAAAGAAAGGGGAGAGCGGACCGTGCTTGCACCGCATGAACTTAAAAACAAGGCGTTTTCCAAAGCTGTAAGGGGTTATAACCCTACCGAGGTTGACGACCATATAGAATTTTTAATAGAAAAGTATACCGAGCTTTACAGGGAGAATACCGAGCTTAACCGCAAGCTTCGTATTGCCGTAACAAAGCTTGATGAAATTAAGGATGAAGAGGAGTCTATCCGAAGCACCCTTGTTAACGCACAGAAAATGGGCGAAAAGATCATCAAGGACGCTAACGACCAGGCTGACCTTATCACCGGCGCTATTAAAGAGCGTTGCGATGCGGTTATTGCTGACTTTAAGCGCCGTATGGTTAGCGAAAAGGAAGATTTGTGGAACATTAGAACTGCTGTTTTGGACTTTAAGACCGAGGTTTTCGAGCTGTACCGTAAACATATCGAGGAGCTCCACAACATCAGCGTTAATAAGATAGAAGAGATAGTTCTGCCCAACGAAAACGCTATTGTAGAAGGTATTTTCGGCGATGTGGCAGAAGCTGTTAAGAACAACAACAGCTACGAGCAGCAGGCGGCTGAGAGCGAAAACCTTAACCCCGTTAAGGAAGAGAAGGAGCCTGTGGAGGTTCCTGCCGCTGTTATTGAACAGCCTGCGGCAGAGCCTGTGGTTGCAGACGATGACGAGGACCAGTTCATCAAAAGCTTAGAAAGTCTTAAAGATGATGAATAGGCGCAGTGTTTTACAACGCAAGTGCCCCCTGTAAGGGGGTTAGGGCAGCCGTGCCTCCGTATAGGCGGAACGGCTGCTTTTCGGTGAAATTATAAAGATATTTTAGAAAATGTGAGGACGGTTATTTTATGAAAGATTATAAGGATACGCTTAATCTTCCCGGTACGGGCTTCCCCATGAGAGCTAATTTGCCTCAGAAGGAGCCTGAAATAAAGAAGCGCTGGGACGATATGGGGCTTTACAAGGGACTTATGGAAAAAGGCGCAGGCAAAAAGCCTTTCGTTATGCACGACGGCCCTCCCTACGCAAACGGCGATATGCACATCGGTCACGCCCTTAACAAATGCCTTAAGGATTTCATAATTAAAAGTAAAAATATGTCGGGCTACAAAGCGCCCTACATCCACGGTTGGGATACCCACGGTCTGCCTATTGAAAACCAGATGGTTAAAAAGCACGGCATCAAGCGCGGCAGCGTTGATGCGGTTGAGTTCCGCAGACTTTGTGAAGGCTTTGCAAGAGAAAATGTGGCAAAGCAAATGTCCCAGCAACAGCGTCTGGGCGTAATCGGCGATTGGGAAAACTCTTATCTTACCCTTATCCCCCTCTTCGAGGCGGAGCAAATTCGCATTTTCGGCGAAATGCAGCGTAAGGGTTACATCTACAAGGGTCTTAAGCCCGTTTATTGGTGCCCCACCGACGAAACAGCCCTTGCAGAAGCAGAGATCGAGTATGCGGATGACGAGTGCGACTCCATCTACGTAAAATTTGCGGTAACCGACGACAAGGGTCTGTTTGCACCCGTTGTGGGCAACGCAAAGGTATATTTTGTTATTTGGACAACCACTACCTGGACTCTTCCCGGCAACGTGGCTATCTGTGTAGGCCCCGACTTTGAGTACGGTCTTTACAAGTGCGGCGACAATTATCTTGTGCTGGCAGTGGAGCTTGCCGAGACGGTTTCCAAGATCTGCGGCATAGAGGTAGAGCTTGCGGCAAAGTTTAAGGGCAGCGACTTTGAGTATATCAAGACCGCCCACCCCTTTATTGATAGAGAGAGCCTTGTTATCGTAGGCGACCACGTAACATTGGAAAGCGGTACGGGCTGTGTTCACACCGCACCCGGCCACGGTATGGAAGACTTTGCCGTTTGCCGTAATTACAAGGAGCTTGAGGTTATAGTTCCCGTCGACTCCAAGGGTAAGCTTAACGAGCTTGCAGGCAAGTATCAGGGTCTCACCACCGCACAGGCTAACGTAGAAATTTTAAAGGATATTAAGGAAAGCGGCGCTCTACTTGCTACCCAGCACATCAACCACACCTACCCTCACTGCTGGCGCTGCAAAAACCCTGTTATATTCCGTGCTACCGAGCAGTGGTTCTGCTCTGTTGACGATTTTAAAGATGAGGCTTTAAAGGCTATCAAGGATGTTCGCTGGATACCCGGTTGGGGCGAAGCGAGAATAGAAAATATGGTTAAGGACCGTGCAGACTGGTGTATCTCCCGTCAGCGCAAGTGGGGTGTTCCCATCCCCATCTTCTACTGCGAGGACTGCGGCGAGCCTATCATTAACGAAACCACCATCGCACGTATAGCAGACGCCTTCGAAAAAGAGGGCAGTAACGCTTGGTATTCCCACACTGCAGAGGAGCTTATCGGCGATATGGCTGTTTGCCCCAAGTGCGGCTGTAAGGCTCTTAAGGCAGAGCAGGATATTATGGACGTTTGGTTTGACAGCGGCTCTTCCTACGCCTATGTTCTGGACCATTTTGCAGACCATTCCTTCCCTGCAGACGTTTACCTTGAAGGTAACGACCAGTACAGAGGCTGGTTCCAGTCCTCTCTGCTTACCTCTGTTGCAACCAGAGGCACCGCTCCCTACAAGACCGTTATCACCCACGGTATGGTTGTGGACGGCGAAGGCAAAAAGATGTCCAAGTCACTGGGCAACGGCGTTGACCCCTTGCAGGTTTGCAACACCTACGGTGCGGACGTGCTTCGTCTTTGGGCTTCTTCCGTGGAATACACGGGCGAGGTTAGAATAAGCCCCGAAATTTTAAAGCAGCTTTCCGAAATTTACAGAAAAATAAGAAACACCATTCGTATTCTTATGGCAAACCTTGGCAGTCCCGAAACGGACTTTGACCCCAACCGTGATATGGTTGCACCCGAAAAGCTTGAAGAGCTTGACAAGTGGGCGCTTTCCCGCCTTAACGGTCTTTGCCGCAGGGTTGGAGTTGCTTTTGAGAATTACGAGTTCCACAATATTTATCACGATTTGCACAATTTCTGTACCATCGATATGTCTAAGTTGTACATCGACATAACCAAGGACAGACTTTACTGCGAAAAGAAGGACGCGCCTGAGCGCAGAAGTGCCCAGACCGTTATGTATCACGTTCTCAGCGCACTTATCCGCCTTGTTGCACCTATCCTTTCCTACACGGCAGAGGAAGCTTGGGGCTATATCTCCCACGTAGAGGGTGAGGATACCGCCAGCGTGTTCTATAACGATATGCCCGCCTTTAACGAAGCTTTTGACTTCCCCGAAGCAGAAGCACGCTACAACGCTATCTTTGATGTAAGAGACGACGTTATGAAGGCGTTGGAGCTTGCCCGTGCAGAAAAACGCATCGGTAAGTCTCTTGAAGCTAAGATCACCATCTACGGCAACGCAGACAACGCCGCCATCAAGCTTTTCCGTCAGTACAGCGCAGAGGAGCTTAAGGCTTTGTTCATCGTTTCCAAGGTGGTTATAGAAGAAGGCGACGCACCTGCAAGCGCTTTTGCAGATACTCAAAGCGGTATAGCCGTAGCAGTTGAAGAAGCAAGCGGCGAAAAGTGTGTACGTTGCTGGATGTACACCGAAGAAGGCGTTACCGACAGCGAAGGTCAGCCTTTGTGCTGCCGTTGCAAGAAGGGTACGGAGTAAATTTTTATGAACAAAAAAAGACTAATTTGGTACATCACGGGTGCATTTATCATACTTTTTGTTGTAGCCCTTGACCAAATCAGTAAAGAGCTTGTTGTTGCCAATCTTAAGGATAAGGACGCCGTTTCCGTTATAAAAGGCGTGGTAAGCTTTGACTACACCACCAATACGGGGATAGCGTGGGGTATGCTTAAGGAGCATCGCTGGGTGTTTATGAGCATCTCTACCGTTGCGATCCTGGGCTTTGCCACCGTGTATTTTGCGGTAAAGGAACAGCATCCCCTGTTCAGGCTATCCGCAGGCTTTGTTATCGGCGGCGGCATCGGCAATATGATAGACCGCCTCTTCCGTCCCGAGGGCGGCGTGGTAGACTTCATCAGGACCGATTTTATAAGCTTCCCCTCCTTTAACGTGGCGGACTCCTTTATTACAGTGGGCGTGGTTATGCTTATGGTTTACTTTTTGTTCCTTGACCACAAGCAACAAAAGCCTTTGATATTTGACGAGAAAAAGGAAAAGAGCGATGAATGAAGATAATGCCCTTTCCCTTGAAGAAGAAATAAGCCTTGTTGCCGAGGAAGAAGCACGGCTTGACGTGTTTGCCGCTACGGCGGCGGATATCAGCCGTGCAAGGGCTCAGTCACTTATAGAAAAGGGGCTTGTAACCGTTAACGGGCTTGCCGCCCTAAAGCGCACCAAGCTAAAGGCAGGCGACCGTGTTACGGTGCTGTTGCCCCCTCCCGAGGAGATAGAGGCAAAGCCACAGAACATTCCCATTGAGGTGGTATACGAAGACGACGATCTGCTTGTGGTTAACAAGCCGCAGGGTATGGTTGTGCATCCTGCCGCAGGCAACCCCGACGGCACCTTGGTAAACGCTTTGCTTTATCATATGAAGGGTCAGCTTTCATCTATAAACGGCAAGCTTAGACCGGGCATCGTCCACCGTATAGATAAGGACACGGCAGGTCTGCTTATAGTGGCTAAAAACGATAAAGCCCATATCTCTTTGGCAGAGCAGATCGCCGCCCACAGCTTTAGTCGCTGTTACGAGGCGGTGGTTAGGGGTTGTCCCAAGGAGGAGTCGGGCACGGTCAACGCAGCCATAGGCCGTCACCGCACGGACCGCAAGCGTATGGCGGTAATTGCGGGCGGTAAGGAGGCGGTAACCCACTACAGCCTTATAAAGGCGTACAAGGGCTTCAGCCATCTGCGCCTGAAGCTGGAGACGGGCAGGACTCATCAGATACGTGTGCACATGGCGCACATCGGCCATCCCGTGGCAGGTGATCCCGTTTACGGCGGTGCGGAGTTGGCAGGTCTTGCAGGTCAATGCCTGTTTGCAAAGCACATCGGCTTTAAGCACCCCGCAAGCGGAAAATGGTTGGAGTTTGAGGCGCAGCTACCCGAATTTTTTACCAAAACACTAAATTACTTAGATAAAATCAGCGGTTAATTACCGTACTTATTCAGCGGAGGATTTTTGTATGGAAAATCAGCACATCCTTAAGGAAAGAGCAGCTAAAATGCGCTGTTTGCTTGTAAAAGCTTTACACGGCGCAGGCTCCGGTCACCCCGGCGGTTCTCTTTCCTGTGCAGACATTGTAAGCTATTTGTATTTTGACAAGATGAAGGTTTCTGCCACAGACCCCAAGAACCCTGACAGAGACCGTTTTGTTATGTCCAAGGGACACGCTTGCCCTGCTTTGTACGCCGCCTTGGCTATGAAGGGCTTTTTCCCCGAAGAAGAGCTTTGGAGCCTGCGTAAAATCGACGGCAAGCTTCAGGGTCACCCCGATATGATTAATATACCCGGCGTAGATATGTCTACCGGTTCTTTGGGTCAGGGCGTTTCCGCCGCTTGCGGTATCGCTTTGGCAGGCAAGGTTGACGGTAAGGATTACCGTGTATACACCATTCTCGGCGACGGGGAAATACAGGAAGGTCAGGTTTGGGAGGCGGCTATGTTTGCCGCTCACTACGGTCTGGACAAGCTTACTGCCTTTATAGATTACAACGGATTGCAAATAGACGGTGATGTGCATAAGGTTATGAGTCCTGCTCCCATTGATGAAAAGTTTGCCGCTTTCGGTTGGCACGTACAGGTTATCGACGGTCACAACTTCGAGGAGATCGATGCCGCCGTTAGCGCTGCAGAGGCAGTAACTGACAAGCCCTCTGCCATCATTTGCCGCACCGTTAAGGGCAAGGGTGTTTCCTTTATGGAAAACAACGCAGGTTGGCACGGCAAAGCCCCCAATGCAGAGCAGTATGCAGTTGCAGAGGCAGAGCTTACCGCCGCTTATGAAAAGGCGCTTAAGGAGGTTGAGGGCAAATGAGCAAGATAGCAACAAGAATGGCTTACGGTCAGGCGCTTTGTGACCTTGGCGATAAGTACGATTTTATAGTAATGGATGCAGACCTTTCCGGCTCTACCCAAACGGGTATGTTTGCCGCAAAGTTCCCCGATAGATTTTTTAACTGCGGTATAGCAGAGCAGAATATGCTTTCCGTTGCGGCGGGCATCGCAACCACGGGCAAGCCCGTGTTCGTTTCTTCCTTCGCAATGTTTGCCGTTGGCAGAGCATACGAGCAGATACGCAACTCCGTATGTCACCCCGGTCTTAACGTTAAGATATGTGCAAGCCACGCAGGTGTTACCGTGGGCGAAGACGGTGCAACCCATCAGTATTGCGAGGATTTGGCAGTGCTCCGCACCATTCCCAACCTCACCGTAATCAGCCCTGCCGACGCTACCGAGGCTTATGCGGCTATGGAAGCTGTGCTTAAGCACGACGGCCCCGTTTATGTGCGCCTTGGCAGATTTGCTGTTCCCGTTGTATTTGAAAAAGAAAACTATAAGTTCGAGATGGGCAAGGCTGTGCCTATTTACGAAGGTGATGATGCCGTTGTTTTTGCAACAGGTATAATGCTTGCCGCCGCTATGGAAGCAAGAGATATCCTTGCTAAGGAAGGCATAAACATCTCCGTTGTTAACGTACACACCATCAAGCCTATAGATAAAGAAACCGTTATTAAGTATGCCCAAAAGACAGGCAGAGTTGTTACCGCAGAGGAGCATACCGTTGTCGGCGGCTTGGGCGGCGCTGTGGCAGAGGTGCTTGCAGAAAACGCACCCACCCGTATGAAGCGTGTTGGTCTTAACGATACCTTTGGCAAGAGCGCACCTGCGGCTCAGCTTCTTGACCACTACGGTCTTAATGCGGCAGGCATAGTAGATGCCGTTAAATCGTTGATGTAAGCCTATGAAAAAACCTATAATAGCTTTATATCCTTCGTATACTCCCTCAGATAACCGTCAAAACGTACTTATGCGTTATATCCACGCAGTGGAGAAAGCTGGCGGCGCACCTTTTCTGCTTCCCCTTACCACCGATGAGGATATAATAGAAACCATGGTGGATATGTGCGACGGTATGGTGTTTACCGGCGGCGACGATGCGCACCCCCGTCATTACGGTGCTTGTCTGCACGAGGGCTGCGGTGACCTGTGCCCCGAACGCGACGCAGGTGAGATGGCGTTTGCTAAGCAGTTTTTAAAGACTAAAAAGCCTTTCCTTGCAATTTGCCGTGGCATACAGCTTATAAATATTATGTACGGCGGCACCTTGTATCAGGATATCAACTTGGAGCGCGGCAGAGGACTTACTCATAGACAACAACCTCCATATACCGTTGGCTCACACGGCGTAAAGCTTGTAAAGGACGGCTTTATTGCTAAGCTTGTAGGCAGTGATGAGCTGTGTGTCAACAGTATGCACCACCAAGCAGTTAAACAGCTTGGCAAGGGGCTTGTCATTGAGGGATACGCTACCGATGGCGTGACGGAAGCTCTTGTAGCTACCGACCGTCCCTTCGGCGTAGCGGTACAGTGGCACCCCGAATGTATGGTGGATACGGACGAGGCTTCTTTAAAGTTCTTCAAGGCTTTAATTAAAGCGGCTGAAAAATAAAGAATTCCCCTTAACAAGTACACTTGTTAAGGGGATATTTTTGTGGAGATCTTGTTGTTACTCTGCGCTTTCTTCCACAGAGGTAGAGTGTAAAACGGTTTCTACACCGTCCTCGTCGGTGATGTAAAGCTTGCCGCCGTCTGCAATGTAGTCGTAAACACTTACTTTTGCCTTATCGTCTTTAATATAGGTAAAATAGAACTGACCGTCTTTTATGCCCCAAAATGCGTCGCACTTTTCATCACCGTTAATATATCTTCCTGTGCCGTCGGCTTCCAGCTCCATATCAAAATCGGTTCCGTACCAATTACCTGCTAAGTTGTCGTCGCCGCCGTTTTTGGGGTAGTCTATTTCCTCTTCCACCCTTTGGTACTTGTTTGCGTACCTGTCTCTTGCAATTATAACAAGCTCTTCGCCTTCAAGCCTGTAGCTGTATTCCTCAAGCTCCAGCTCTATATCCAGCTTGCGGATGGAAATATACAGCTTTTCGCCCTCTGTGTACCAACGGATGTCAAGACTTTCCTTGTTTTTGGCATCGCTGGTGGTCATAAGTCCGCTGCCGTCTTTGTTAAGACTGTACGCCATGGTAATACCGTCAACGGTACAGCTCCAATCCCCCGCAATGGCAGGGTCTATCTGATGTTCAACGGCGTTATCCTGCCTGTCAGGGTTAGGGCCGGATTTGTATACTATGCTTTTTTCGTTGGCTGTAAGGGTTATTTCTCCTTCGCCGACGGAATACTTGTACTCAACGGAAACATCAGAGCCGTCAAAGGAAACAACAAGCTTGTCCTCGTTAATGCCCCATCTTACGGTAACTACAGAGCGCTTGTCGCCCATATAGGAGACAAAGTTACCCGTGCCGCCTTTTTCAAAAATATATGTGCCGACAGCCGTTTCGTCAGCACCCGTCCACGCACCTATAAGTATATCGTCGATCTTGTCGGGGACGGCGACAGGTGCTTTGCTTTCAGTCTGGTCTGCTTTGCTTTCGGTCTGAGATGTAACATCGCCGCCCTTTTCTTCAGTCTTTTTTCCGCCACAAGCGGTCAAAGCAGAAGCGGCAAGCAGACCCGCTAACACAAACGCCAATATTTTCTTCATTGTTTTATTTCTCCTTATAGAAAAGCTTGTGTCCCATTATACCACGTTATCCTTTGCATTTCAAGTAATAAAACGCAACTTTATCAACACGGAATTATCAGCAAAAATGCACAAAAATGCATTGACAAACGCAGTTTTAATGTGTTAATATTAGACCATAATACTGTATGTTCCCAAGGAGGTCTTTATGAAAAAACTTAAAAAGCTATTGCTTACGGTTATTGCGGCAAGTCTTTGCATAACCTGCTTTGCACCTATCGGCGGTCTTGCAGGTAACAAAGCGTCCGCGGCAGGCATTTCTCCCGCTTTGGATATGATCGTTACCACCCCTGCCGAGGATGCATCCACCGCTATGAACGTGGGCTTCCACGCATTGCTCGGTTACACAAATTGCTACGTTCAGTACACTCTTAAAAGTGATACGGAATGGGCTAATGCCAAAAACCAGTCCGGCACCTACGTTGTATACGGTGCCGACGAGGAAACAAACCCCTTCTATAACGGCTACAGCAAGGACTATAGCGGGGAGAACTATTATCAAACCAACACCTTCCTTGACTACAGCGTTACCCTTAAGAACCTTAGTCCCGCTACCGAGTATAAGTACCGTGTGTGCGACGGCGCAAGGTTCAGCGATACCTATTATTTTAAGACCGCAGGCGCTGACGAGTGGAGCTTTGTTGTAACAGGCGACTTCCACGTTTATTACACCTCTACCCGTGCAGATAACGCTACAAAGGCTGTAAATGCGGCAATATCCTTGGCTGACCAGCAAAACCTGCCCCCTGTAGAGCACATCGTTTCCATCGGCGACATTGTTGCCTGGGGCATATCCTATAACCAGTGGCAGCTGCTTGTAAGACAGCCTTACTTTAAGAATTATTCCTTTGCCAACGCCATAGGTAACCATGACGATATGGATAGATTTGGCAACTCCAGCAGTGCCTACAACGCTATATGCTTTAACAACCCCACCAATGGCTACGGCGACCAGATTGGCACTTGCTACTATTATTTATATAACGACGTACTGTTTATTTACGTAAACTATCTTGACCCCTCTGCCGAAGCAGAGGCATGGGCAACCAAGGTTGTTAACTCCATGGCAGGCAAATACAAGTATTCCGTGCTTGTAAACCACCGCCCCGCAACCAGCAAGTATAACGGCGGCACTTACAGCTATTTCTGGAACTATTGGGCAGATTTTTGCGACACCAATAAAATAGATATGGTACTTGCAGGCGACCACCACGTTTATATGCGCTCCAACGCTATTAAGGATGGCAGCGTTGTTTCCGATTACAGCGCTTCCAATCCCGACGGTACCGTTTATATAGCAGCCGACTCTGCCGATGGTGACCGCGGTTCCGGTACCGATGTTACAAACAATTGGTCTGACCTTGTGGCATCCCACTACTACAGATATGAGTATTCAGGCTCTTCCTCAGACATTACAGCTATGCTTGTAACGGTTAAGGAAGATAAAATTTCCACCCAATTTGTTTATTACGAAACCAGCGCCACCGCTCCTCACCCCTCCTTCAGAGAAGGCTCTGTAAGCGGTCACACAGGCTTCTATTACGGCGACACCTCTTACGTTTACCCCTCCGACCACAGCGCAAGCAGCGATGTACAGCCCGATATCGACGGTTTCCCTGCAGATGCGGTAAACCTTCTTTCTACCGAATATAGGGGCAGCTATAAGTATCCCACAGACTTCTACCCCGGCGGCTCTTCTTACTACAACGTTGCATACTACGGCGACAACGCCAACCAAGGCGGCAGTTACATAAGCGGTAAGCTTAACGACGGTACTCTTGCCGCAAACTCTAATCCCGGTGGCTCTAACAACGACTGGGCAGTGTTCTTCACATCCGGCGGTTATCCCGATATAAGCTTTAAGCTTAATGAAAAATCCACCGTTTACGGTATGGTGCTTAACTACCGTGGCTACACCGGCGGCGCATACAGCTCTGCTGCAGTAACCGCAGTGCGTGTAAGCGATGACGGCGAGACCTTTACAGATGTGACGGGTTACACCGTTACAAACACCGTTGCAAGCGGTGACAACTATAATTTAAACATTGTATTTGACGAAGCTATTGAAACCAAGTATTTGCAGATAGTACTTGCCAAGCCCGACAACGGCGCAACCCGCTATGCGGTAAGTGAAGTTAAGGTTATGGGTAAGGGCGACTGGACCGACAATGTGGGCGGCGACTATACCGTAGAATTTAAGGACTACGACGGCACCCTTCTTGGTACCCAAACTGTGGATAACGGCAAAGCGGCTGTTCCTCCTGCTGTTCCTCTCCGTGAAGGTTACTACTTTGTGGGCTGGGATAAGGATTACAACAGCATAAGCGAAGATACGGTTGTTACCGCAATGTATTCCGACGGCGAGGACGAGGTTATCTTCCTCGACTACGACGGCACAGAGCTTTCCCGTCAGACCGTAGCATTCGGCTCTGCCGCTACTGCTCCTGCAGACCCCACAAGAGATAAGCACGTATTCCTCGGTTGGGATAAGCCCTTCGACGCAATAGCAGGCGATACGGTTATTACCGCTACCTATATCCACGAGGATGACCTTAAGCAGCAGGAAGAAGATAAAGAGATCATTCCCATCCCCTTGGGTGACAATATTTTGCTTAACAGACCCTATACCACCGTATTAAATCAATATCTCGGCGCTTCCACCGCAGACACAGGCACACTGCTTACCAACGGCAAATACCGTGGCGACGGTACCTCTCCTTGGGGCGTTATGTACCTCACTACCGTAGAATTTGCTGGCTCCGGCGCAGTTAACTCCTTAAGCTTTGAGTTTGATACAGCTACCGACGTGGGCGTTGTTATCTTCAAAAACGTTCGTATAACAGGCAACCGCGGCTTTGCGGCAGACTCTGTGGAATACTCTACCGACGGTACCAATTTCACCAAGGCAGATATCAAGTCCGCACAGGTGGCGGTACAGGGCGCAAACGAAAACGTTTATTATGATATCCGCATCATTGTTAACGCAAAGAACGTAAAGGCACTTAAGGTGGCTTGGACCAACAACGGCGAATACGTTTCTCAGTTTGACGAGGTTGAGGGCTACTCCTCCTACTACGCAGAAGGCGAAGAGCCTCCCTCCGGCGACTCTTCCTCCGAGGAAACATCCGAGATAATCTCTTCCGATGAAGAAACTACAGAGGATATCAGCTCCGAAGAGCCTTCCTCCGACGAAGAAACCTCTGATGTTGTTTCCTCCGACGAGGAAACGACCGAGGACGCTTCCACCGAAGATACTACCGAGGATGTTTCTTCCGAAGATGACGAAACCTCCGAAGATACAGCAGATGCGGTATACGGCGACGTAAACGGCGACGGTGCGATCAACAGCCTTGACGCCGCACAGACCCTTAAGCACGATGCTAAGCTCATCACCTTTGAAGAAGCTGTGCTTACTGTCGCAGACGTAAACGGCGACGGTGCAGTTAACAGTCTTGATGCCGCACAGATCCTTAAGTATGACGCTAAGCTTATTGACAGCTTTGCCGTAGAAACGGCGGAATAAACCTTATATAAACACGGCCACCGACCGCTGATTTATAAATTTTACATACAGAAAGGAAAAAAGTGTTATGACAAAGCTTAAAAGAACACTATCCCTCGTGCTTTGCCTTGTGCTTTGCCTGTCTTTAGTTCCCGCAGGGCTTGTAAACGCCGGCGGAGAGGCTGAAACCTCCTCCCACGTTTATATGATATTCACCAACCCCGGCGAAGACTGTACGACTGAAATGCGCATAGGCTTCCACTCTGACTATCTCTACACCGACTGCTATGTAGAGTACACCACCTCTGATGATACAGGCTTCCGTTTTGCTACCCGTGCAGACGGCAGCTATGATGATCAGAAATACCTTTGGTTCTATAACAGACTTACCACAAACGCGCTTTCCGACAGCCGTTTTGGTACCAAGTTTTTGGACTGGGGTGTAGAGCTTTACGACCTTACCCCCGATACCGAATATATCTACCGTGTTTGTGACGGTAACGGCGCGTATTCCAAGACCTACACCTTCAAGACTGCAGGTGCAGAGGAATACTCCATTATATGGATGAGCGATGCCCACGTTAACGAAGGCTACACGGGCAGAATTAACGCTTGGCGCAATATGTTCAAGTTTGCGGAAACTCAGGCTAAGTACGACATAGGCTTCCAGTTCTCCACAGGCGACACCACTACCAGCGGTGACAGATATGCAGACTGGCTTACCGTTGCCAACGAAGAGTTTACCCAGAAGTATATGATAGCTAACCTTGTGGGCAACCACGACGTTTACGACAGTATAATGGATGACGACACCGTTTATTACACCCAGTATTGGAAGAGCGGTCAGTATTTTGAAATAGTTCAAAACAACCCCAGAAACGGTTATACCGCCCTTTCCAACCGTATAAACGGCTACCTTAACACAGATAACTACCAAGGCTATGCAAATCAGTCCGCTAACGAAATGATAAGTGTTGATACCGGTGTTCACAGCGGCAAACAGATAAGCGGCGCCATGGATAACACCGACGGCAGAATGTACTGGTTCAATTACAACCGCATTTTGTTCATCATCTTCGAATACTATTCTATGATGTCCGGTCCCGACACCAAGAACGCACTTGATTGGGCAGGCAGCGTTATAGAAGAAAACTACGGCAACTACGATTACATCATCTGCGCAAACCACGTTAACCTTATTAACGGCGGCGGCGGTGCTTTCAGAGATTACGGTGCAACCGACTATGAATACTTCGGGCCCTTCTTTGATAAATACGGCGTTGATATGTTCCTTGCGGGCGACAACCACGTATACCTCCGCACCAACCCCATCTACGGCGGCGAAGTAAGCACCGACCCCAACAAGGGCACCTATATTATTCAGGCACCCTGTCTTTCCAGACCTCAAAACTTTACAGCTAAGGACCCTGCAGGCTATGCAGTTAAGCAGTATTCCATGTCCGGCACCACCGTTGGCGGCCTTGTTATAGACGTTGACGAAAACGGCCTTACCTTCAACTGCCTTGTATACGAAATGCTTGGCGAAACTCCCTATTACTGCTACGATAGCTTTACCGTGCCCAAGCGTGACAGAGCGCCTTCCGCACAGGTTGGCTACTATAAGCTTAACGGTCCCGAAAAGGTTTGCTCTTCTCCTTCCGCAAGCTACGGCGAGGAAGAGATAGACTTTACCGACTACACTATGTACGTTTATGACACGTATATGAACTACGGCCTTGTTCTCGGTGCAGGCATTGCAACATGGGTTGACCTTTCCGATGCAACCTTTATCTGCGGCGGCACCCGTGAAGGCGGCATTGGCTACCTCCCCGTAGAGATCGAACCCGAAGGCTACAACAACACCGCAACCATTTACACTAAGGAACAATTTGAGACTATGACCTCCGTTGCAGTGCTTTCCGACCCTGCACCTGCATTGTTCGAGGGTATGTATTTCTACTCCTTGCACGGTGACGGCACCGACTTCTATTCCGTAATGGCGTCCTACACCGATTACCACGATTGGACAGCTTGCGAAAGCTGTGAGGCTGTTCTTGTTTGCGGCAAATCCTTTAACATAGGCAATATCCTTACCCTTGACAGAATAAACGGAAATATGCTTGTGGCAATCGCTTCCGCTAACTTCAGCGAAACTATCCCCGAAGGCATTGTTTACGCAGCAGGCAACGCAATTACCGTAGTTGGTGGCAATGCAAGCTTCCCTGGCGGCGTAACCGTTGCAGAGCTTGACGAACGTATCCTTAACGCTAAGGTAGTTGTTGCTGCCGACGGCAACGAGCTTAAGTCCTGGGATAACGTTCCCAACGGCGCAACCGTTACCGTATACAACGGCAACAGCGATACTGCTGTAGGCAGCTTCACTGTCAGCGTGCCCACCTATACCGTAAGCTTTTTAGCAGAAGACGGCGCTCTTATCGAAGCTCAAACCGTATCCTACGGCTGTGACGCAGTAGCTCCTGCCGCACCCGAAAAAGAAGGCTTTGAGTTTGCAGGTTGGACAGCAAACTACCGTAATGTTACAGGCGACGTTGAAACCACCGCAACTTATACCGAGGTTGAAGAGGACGACAGCAGTACAGACGGTCCTTCCGGCGATTACACCCCTATCCTTCACGGCAACAGACTTGCAGGCGAAAGCTACACCTACACTTCTATGAACGGCTTCCAGGGCGCTTGTAAGGACGACAACGCAACCCTTCTTACCGACGGTGTTGTACGTGGCACCAACAATATGCTTCTCGGCGGTCAGGCATTCATCACCGTAGAGCTTAACGGCACCAACCAAGAAAACATTATAGACTTTACCCTTAACGGCGCAAGAGAAATTGCATCTGTTGTTATCAAGGGCGCACGTAAAGTTAACGAGCTCAGCTCCGTTAACAGACATTGTAACATTGCTTCCATTTACTATTCTACCGACGGTCTCTCCTTTAAGCAGGCAGAGCTTACTATTACCGAAAAAGCAATAGACGGCGCGCCTCTTTACACCGAAGATAACGGCGCAACCAACTACAATCAGTTCTACAATATTACCGCAACCTTCAGCGAAGCTGTAGAGAATGTTGTTGCTCTCAGAGTAATACTCAACACCGCAAGAGCTGACGGCTCCAGAGGCTACATCGTACAGCTTGACGAAATCGAAGCCTACGGTGCAGAAGGTCCTCTTGAAGAAGAGCCCGAGGATCCTTCCTCCGATGAACCTTCCGAGGACATTCCTTCCGTAGAACCTTCTGAGGATGTTCCTTCCTCTGAGCCTTCCGAGGATGTTCCTCCCGTAGAAGACAGCTACCTCACCGTTGAGGACAATTTGCTTCTCGGCAAGGATTACACCGTGGTTTCCGACGCTACCGTTTCCAAGGCAGACAGCGGCAACCAGATGACCAACGGCGCCATCCGCGGCGACAAGGACAACGCTTGGGCAAACGACCTTGCAGTTCAGGGTGTTTCCGTAGAATGGTTTGGCACTTCCAAGACCATCACCTACACCTTCACCTTTGATGAAGCTACCGACGTTTCCGAAATCGTATTCCGTAACGTTCGTATCGCTTCCAACCGTGCATTCGGTACCGTTGTTGTTAACGACACCAACATTGTTATGTCCGGTCAGTGGACCAAGACTCCCGTTGCAGGTGCACCTCTTTACGGTATCGACGGCACCTCCGTTGACCAGTACTTTGATGTTTCCATCTCCGTAGAGCTTACCGGCATAACCGAACTTAAGATAGCCCTTATCACCGATATGTACGTATGCCAGTATGACGAAATTATGGCATTCGGCGCAGCAGGCGACGAGCCTTCTTCCGATGCAGAACCCTCCGAAGAAAGCTCCGAGCTGACCTCTTCCGAGGACTCTGAAGAAAGCTCTGATGTTATCTCTGAAGAAACCTCTGATGTCATCTCCGAAGAAACCTCTGATGTTATCTCCGAAGAGACCTCTGATGTTGTCTCCGAAGACTCCGAAGAAACTTCTGACGACGAAACCTCCGACGACACAGCAGACGTAGTTTACGGTGACGTAAACGGCGACGGCGCAGTTAACAGCCTTGACGCCGCACAGACCCTTAAGCACGATGCAAAGCTTATCACTCTTGATGACGCTGCTCTTGCTGCAGCTGACGTAAACGGCGACGGCACGGTTAACAGCCTTGATGCTGCTCAGGTTCTTAAGTTTGACGCTAAGCTTATCACAAGCTTCCCCGTTGAAAACTCAGCTGACGAAGAAAGCTCTGAAGAACTTTCCGTCCTTGACTCCTCCGATGCTATCGTAAACGAAGAAGAGTCTGACGAAAACGCTGAATAATATTAATTTTAAAATTAATATCATCAGATAACAATCACCCCAAGAAGTCGTCAGGCTTCTTGGGGTGATCGATAAAAAGACGGCACTCCGTTTTGGGAGTGCCGTCAAGCTGATGACAAACTTGTCATCAGCTTGGCAGAGTGCTGAGAAAGAGTGCTCACACCACCCCATTGCTCACTTCGTTCGCAACGGGGACTCGCGAGACGAACCGAGGCGATAAAACACCCCATTACTCACTTCGTTCGCAACGGGGACCCCGAGAACTGTACATAAGTACTGTGAGCCGAGGTTCGTTTTGAACGGAAAAAATACAATATAATGCAGAAAAGTCAGGGAGTGCGTCCCTGACTTTTCATCTTTGTGTGTAATTATATTTTTCTTTTTTCGTGGTCTGTGCCTTTGTCAGCGGTCTGACGGCACTCCGTTTTGGGAGTGCCGTCTTTTATTAAATTATAAGCTATTCAGCCTGTTCTGCAGGAAACACGTAAATAAGCTTGGCATCGAACTTAAGGATCTGTGCGGCGTCAAGGCTGTTAACCGTGCCGTCGCCGTTTACGTCGCCGACAACAAGTGCATCGCCTTCAAAGGTAATAAGCTTTGCATCGTGCTTAAGGGTCTGTGCGGCGTCAAGGCTGTTAACCGTACCGTCACCGTTTACGTCACCGCAAGATATATCCGATTCGCTCTCAGAGCCTCCGTTGGAAGAGTTATCTTCGCCTACTTTATAAATTTCAAATACAAAACCGTTATAATTGCCCGTACCCGCTACAACAACAGCATAAGTGCCGTCATTTACAAAGAAGCCGGGTATAAGGCTTACGGTGTAATCCTCGCCTTCTGTAAGCGTATCGCCCTCGCCGTTTGTTGCGCTAACCTCAGGCAGTGTGAAGCCATCGTTGTCATAGGAAAGCACGCCAGCCTCGGAAAAGCTTACCCACGTTTCTCTAAGTTGGTCAGTGCCCTCCGGTTCCGTCGGCTTTAAGATAAGATCCTCTAAAACATTATGGTCAAAATCCGCAAGCTCGTGTTTGCCGAATTCGTCCACGATAACAAGATACTCACCAAATGAAGCGTCAACAAATATGGTATCATAAGCTTCAATGGCCGCATCGGCAGCGCCCGCATCAAACACAAAGGAGCCGCTGTTAATTGTTACCTTGCCGTAGCAGGAGATACCTTCGTCTTCTGTTAAAATTTCAAAGTATCCGCCGTTGATTGTAACATCACCGTCATCTGCATCCATACCGTTATCATCCTCTGTGTGGATATAGAAATCGCCGCCGTTTATCACAATGTCTTCGTATCCGTCAATACCGTTATCCTCGGCAAAAATCTTAAACAAGCCTCCGTTTATTTCGATATCGCCATCGATATCCATGCCGTCATCGTCTGCATTTATTTTGAAAACGCCATCGTTAACGGTTAAGTCGCCTACAGTCTCTATACCGTGGTCGGTAGCATCAATTTGTATTATGCCGCTGTTTACGGTAAGTCCGCCGCCGTCCGCATCTATGCCGTCAAAGTCGCCGTCCGCAATAACTTCAATACTGCCGTCACCCTCTATAACAAGTAATTCGTTAACTACATAAATACCGTCGCCGTCCTGACAATGGATTTTGTTTGTGCCCTCAAGCAACAGGGTCAAAGGGATTTCTGAATAAATACCGCAGAGCTTGCCAAAAGGATTTGCCTCCTCGCCTACATAAACAAAGTTGTGCAGGGTAAGTACTCCGTCCTTAAGATATGCATAGCCCATATCGGGCTCTTCGGCAACGACTTCGCCTTCAAGGTTAAGATATTCGCCATCCATAATGGTTGCTGCACCGATGCAAATGCCGTTGAACCTTTCACGCCCACAGGAGCAAACGCCGCCCTCATCATAGCTGTGCCGTTCACCGTCTGCAATTTGAAGGTGACAAAGCGTGCACGCCAAATAGTGCTCGGCTGCATCATACTCTGTTGTACCCTCATCGTGTTCATGGTCGAAATATCCGCAAACGCAGGTGCCGTTCTCATCAAAGCTGTGGGGCGCCGTTGTATATACACCGCAAATATCGCAATAGCTCCAATGTGAGTAATCATCGTATGACCAATCACTTATCACGCATTCGTGGATAAAATAGCCGCATACAACACATGTATCTTCGGCATTATAAAAATGAAGCTCGTCAACATACTCTCCGCAGTCTTCGCAATTACCCCAGTGGTACTCTGCATCTATCTCCCAATTAAGGCCGACGTGTATATGAGAGTAACCGCATTCGCAAACGCCGTTTTCATCACGCACATGTTCTTCCGTCACGGTTTCTCCGCCAATGGAACACACACCGCTGTGGCCTGTATGATCATAGTCGATCCATTCACTTATATTATGAATGGGGTCACCTTCACTGTCAAGCATTACTACGGTTACATCAAAAGAGCCTTCGGTTTGAGCACTATAAAACTTCGCTTTAAGCAAATAAGAGGTACCCGCGGTCATATCATACTGCACCTTAAAGTTTCTTCCGTTGCCCGCATCGTCATCATTACTTGCCAACTCATTCATATCGTTGTCGTATATATAGCCGTAAGTGTCCTCCTCTTCGGCAAAAGAGATAAAAGCGTAGGTCCCGTCCACCGTCGGGGTAAATCTGTATATCTCCGCGCCTCCCGCAGTAAGTGTTGCGGTAAGGATTTCGCAACGGGAAATTTCCTCATAATCCCGTACTGTAACATAACAGCTTGCCGTAAGAGCGTTTGCAGATGTAACGGTAATTGTTGCTGTACCGGGTTTTAAAAGCGACACTTTGCCGTTAGCATCAACAGAAGCTACCGTATCGTCAGAGGACTGCCAGGTAAGCTCCTCCGGTATTGCGCCGCCGGGCACAAAAGAAGCCTTAAGTTTAAAGCTTTCACCCACACCTTCCTCGTAGCTCGTTTTATCAAGCGTTATGCCCGTTGCAGGTACAGACCCGGAAACATACACATCAAGCAACTTATCGGGGCTGCGGTGTTCCACATTAATAACATAGCTCTTGCCCGCTTCGGCACTGAAGGCAGCATAAAGGTCTTGGTAATCGTTTGCCGAGCCTTCGGCAACATACTCCATATCCTCACTGTATATGTAACAGATTACATAACCGCTGTCGGAGCCAATGGTATAAAAGGCATAAGTTCCGTCCTCTTCGGGTGTAAAGCGGAAGGAAGCTGAGTTATAAACCCTTACATCTGCTTTTGCAGGGGTATCAAGGGCAATCTCTTCCGCACCCGCAACCGTAACGGTTACGGAATCTGCGGTGCCGTATTCGGGGGTAGCGGTAAAAGTTGCGGTGCCGACAGATTTTAAAAGCACTTGTCCATAGCGTGAATTCCCATGGTCTATTTCAACCACATTGGGGTCGCTTGTTGTCCAGGTAATCTCGCCGGCGTAAGCACCGTCCGGCTCTACATCATAATAAAATGCGAGCCTTGCCCCCAATGTGTTGGTATATTCATCTTCCGCTTCAAGTGTTATCGATGTGGCTTTAACCGGCTTTTCCACTATTACCTTCATACTGCCTGCATTTGTGGGGATGTAAAAGCGGGCTTTCAGCAAATAGGTAGTGCCTGCCGTTAAGTTTGCTGCTGTATGGAAGTTCGCGTCTCCCATATAGTCATCATTTTTGGCAATCTCATTCTCCTCGGCATCCAAAATATAACCGTAGGTATCGTAACTTGAATCGTAAGAACGGAACATATACAAATCCGTTTCCTCAGGGGTAAAGGAAAAGATAAGCTCCGTTACTGCAGAGCCGTCCAGCTCTACAGTCTTTTCCTCATTCAAAGCAATTGACTGATACTCTTCCGCCTGTGCCGCTATAGGCACGGAGGTGAGAAGCATTACCGCAAAAAGCAGCATGCCTATAAAACGTGTTGTCTTTGTCTTCATCATAACGCCCTCCTTTAGGTTTAAGTCCGTCCTCGACCTGTTTTAAGGATTTAAAGCCTTGTATACACGTCGAAAACAACGGTATTCTTATGCTGTATTGTAGCATATCGGGCACAAAAAGTCAATTATCAAAAGTGCTTACCGCCTTAAGAAACGCCGAAAACCGTAGCATTTCACCCCTTGATGCTACCTCGGAAATTACCCCAATAAGTCTGACGACTTCTTGGGGACCCCGGAAATTACCCCAATAAGTCTGACGACTTCTTGGGGACCCCGGCAAAAAGGCTGTAAACAAAACCTTAACAAGTCTGTTTACAGCCATATTTTAATTATTTATTTCAGCAATGCCGTCAAGCAAAGCGGACTCTGTAAGACTGTCCACGGCATAGCTTACTATTTCGCCCCTGCTGTTTATAAAATACGTTGTGGGAATATTGCGCACGTCATAGATCTTGCACGCCTGCCCGTAGACATCCAGATAAACGGGGAAGGTGTACCCGGTCTCCTGCAGAAAGTCCTCTGCGTCACCTCTGTAACCGTCAAGGTTTATCATAAGAAACTGCACTTCACTGCCAAACTCTCCGTAAGCCTCCTCAAAATAAGGCATCTCCTCGCGGCAGGGTCCGCACCAGCTAGCCCAAAAGTTAAGCACCACGGGCTTGCCCGCAAAATCGGAAAGCTTTACCGCCTTGCCGTCTCGGTCGTGCACAACAAAATCCGGCGCTTGGGAATCGTTGTCTTCCTGTACCGATGTATCATCGTTCACTTGGGGTTGCCTTTTTTCTTCCTTACCGCCGCAAGCACACAGGGAAACAAGCAAAAATACCGCCGTTAATATAGTAAAAGCTCTTTTCATACATACACTCCTTATGGCTTTTTGGGTATTATAGCACATTAATTGAAGCTTTGTAAGAAATATATGTAAATTTTTAGCTTATTTCTTGTTCAAGCTCGTCAAACTCAGGCGTTGAGAAAAATTCGCCCAACGTAATCTCAAGCCCGTCGCAAAGTTTTTTTATAGTTATTATGGAAACGTTACGCCTTTTTTCGTCCACCATGCTGTATACAGTGGAGGGAGTTATACCTGAAACATTTGCAAGCTCGTTGATTTTTATTTTCCTTTCTTCACATAGCTGAATAACGCGCTCTACAACCATAGTCTTTACGTTCACAAAATCACCTCTCGCACATTTTATCGCTAAATTTTAGCGAGCGTATACGCGCTTGCGTAAACACCGGCGAGTTTAATATGTTATATAATGTTTTTGTTAGGTGACTTTTATAAAAATGCACGAATAGCTGATTTTAAAGATGTCATAGCCTGTTTATTTTTTAAAAGAAAAGGATGTTTTTGCTTTGAATTTGAATTTAACCGCGCGCAAATATAAATACTTATCAGCGGCGATATTACAGGGCGCAACGCTTTATCTTTGGTTCACCCCCTGTGTAAAAACCAAGCTGATTTTAGAGGGAAGCATTTACGAGGAAGCGGCAGAGAGGTACCTTGTTAACAACAGTCTTGAGTGGGCAAACACTGCATTTATCGCTCTTTCGGTCTTTGGCATTTTACTGCTGTTATTACCCATCGTTGTTAAAGAAAAATGTTTTTCACGGATGATAGATCTACCTGTAATAACAGCGGTATTATGGGGCGCAAGCCTTATATTTTGGATTTTCAACAAAAAGCAGCGAGTTGCGAGAGAGATAAACGAATACGGAATATCTGCAGAGTGTACTTTTACCTTTAACGCCGTGCTCTTTTTTGTGTTGGCGGCAGTGCAAATTTGCATTTGCATTATGTGCCGTATACAGGCAAAACGGGAAAAGCTGCTGCAATAATTTTTTGTGCAAGGGATATCTGTATTATACAGATTTTCCGATAATTAATTTCCTTCGTTAAAGGCAAGTGGGGCGTGCGGTCAAACCGCACGCCCCCTTGCCTTTATTTTTTATTTTTCAGCTTATTCAAAAGCACATACAAAGCTATAAGCACCGTAACGGTTACACAAAGCACCGCAAACATTGCCGCTTCCGGAACAGTGTTATCAAAAAACTTTATGTCGCAATCCACAACGGCTCTGATGCCGTCTACTGCCTCCTCGGGCACGCCTGTGGCTCTCATCTCCTCAAAGCAACCGTTAAGGGAGTGGTTTCGAAGCAGAGAGGTGCCGTAGGTGCCGGGCAGGAAGGAAAGCGTCTTTTGAAGTGCAGGCGAAAACTGAGATATAGGCATATACGCACCGCAGATGAAACCGTAAACAGAGCTGACAATAGAGCCAACCGCAGATATTTGCCCCTGAGTGGACATAAACACATTTATCACCGAAGAAAGCGCCGTACCGAAAAGAACAAGTAAGAATACGTCAAGAATAATAAGCAGAACGTCAGCACCGCTGAGATACCAGCCCACGGTAGCCACATATCCAAGGCAAAGCCCCGTGGCGGAAAAGCAGATGATAAGTGAAGATGCAAGGGTGGCAAAATAATAAGCCAGCGCCACCGTTGAGGATTTTACGGGTGACACGGTAATATCCCTAATGCTGCCGTTTACCTTGTCCTGCACCATAAGCATATTGGAGCAAAATGGTACTGTGACGCAGGACACCGCCAAAATAGAGGATATAAGCTGACCGCCCACACAGCCGTCGATAAGCTTTTTGTCATAGCTTGGTACACCTGAAAAGACTTGAAGGAAGCTGTCCTCAAACACGTTGCCCAAAAATGTGGCGTACAGCACAAGCAATATGGCAGGAGTTATAAGCGATGTAAAAAACAGCCCCTTATCTTTAAAAAACAGCTTTATGTTTCGTTTAAGAAGTATTTTAAAGGTGCTCATATTGCCCCTCCTCCCGTAAGATTTTTGCCTGTTACCGCCAAAAACACATCGTCCATCTTGCCCTTGGTTATTTCGTAATCCTTAAACAGCTGTGGATGCTTTATAATAAGCTCGGTTGCGGCGGCGGTGTTTTCCACCGTAATCCTGAAGCCGTCACGAACGGGCACATAATTAACTTCCAACGCCTTTATGTCCTCCTCTGCTACGTAATAAACCGTAACAAAGTCGCCGCTGTGGGCATTTTTAAGCTGTAAAGGAGTGCCCTCTGCCGCAATTCTGCCGCTATCAAGTATCACCACATAGTCGGCATCTGCCGCTTCTTCCATATAGTGGGTAGTTAAGAACACGGTCATATTCTCTTTGCGGCGCAGCTCGCTTATTACGTCCCAAAGCAGTCTGCGTGTCTGCGGGTCAAGCCCTGTGGTAGGCTCGTCAAGCACAAGTATCTCGGGTCTGTGAAGCAGGGCGCGAGCAATATCTATACGCCTGCGCTGACCGCCCGAAAGCTTGCCCACGCTGCGCTTTAGCAAATCGCCAAACTGCAAAAGCTCTGCCAGCTGAACAAGTCTTTCCTTAAATGCCGCACCGCAGATACCGTAAAGAGCGGCACGGCTTTCCAGATTATCGTAAACGCTTAGCGCCTTATCAAGAACCGAGCCTTGAAAAACCACGCCCAGCTTACTTTTAGCCGCATCTCGGTCGGCACTGCCGTCAATAAGCACCGTGCCGCCGTCCTGCTTCAGCTGACCGCAGATAATGTTAATGGTGGTGGATTTGCCTGCGCCGTTCACCCCAAGAAAGGCAAACAGCTCCCCTGCTTTGACATTAAAGCTAAGGTCGTCAACCGCCTTTACTTCGCCAAAACTTTTGCAAAGCCCTTTTATTTGTATTATGTTATCCATCGCTTCGCTCTCCTGTGATATGATATCATTATGATATCATACAAACCGGGCTTTGTCAATAGGGAAATATGCTAACGGCAAAAACAAAACCTAAAACATACGCAAAAACGCAACAAATACCACCGGTAGGGGCGGCGGCTCACTGCGTTCGCAAGTGAAGAGGTAGGAGTAAAAAGTGAAAATTTAAAGGAAATTTTTACGCAAGCCGAAAAAAGTATTTGTATATGATTAAAACTTGTAAGTAGTCCGTAGGGCTGTTTGCCCTACGGACTACTTACAACGGTCAATCTACTTCTTCCATATCTTTTGCGGACAAGTGCCGCAAAAAATATACCTTTACTCACTTCTACTTTATCGCTTGCGAACGCAGTGCACATTACCCCACAAATATTTGCACCCAAATGTTACCGCGAGAGCAATATCCCACGCCCAAATGTGTGAAGGACTTACCGAGAATGTTGGCTTTGTGCCCCTCGCTGGTCATCCATGCATCCACTACCGAGGCGGCGGTGGGATATCCCTTTGCGATGTTCTCACCCATATATCTGTAGCTTATACCAAAGGATTTAAGCATCTGTGCAGGGCTGCCGTAGCTGGGGCTTGTGTGGGAGAAATAACCCTTTGCCGCCATATCCTCTGCTTTGGCTTGCGCCACGGAGCAAAG
This sequence comes from Oscillospiraceae bacterium, assembly GCA_015064945.1. GTDB lineage: Bacteria > Bacillota > Clostridia > Oscillospirales > CAG-382 > SIG636. The sequence goes on from SVRF01000021.1 coordinate 30,580, forward strand.
CTCGGCATCCAGGCTTAAGGATGACAGCCCGTTTTTTGCACGGTAAGCGTTTGTGGAGTTAAGCACTGCTCTTGCGGCATCACCGTTGTACTCTGCATTTTCACTGTCTGGCACGGTAATCACCTGACCGGGATATATAAGGTTGGGGTTTTTAAATTGAGGATTTGCCTTTATAAGGCCTTCGAAATCCACACCGAATTGCTTTGAAATTTTCCAAAAGCTGTCACCCGACTTTACGGTATAATCCCAAGCTGAGGCGTTAACTGTAAATGCGCCCATAAGACACAAAGCCAAAATAAGCACAAGGCTTCGTTTTAAAGTTTTCATTATATTATATTCCCTTTCAATTTGTTGTGGCTTGCTTGCCCGAATATATTTTGTAAAAGCAAGGCGCGGGGAATACAAACAAAATATACATATCGCCGCCAAGGAGCGCAGATACGCAGTTGTAAAAATCTTTAAGGGCACAGCTATTGTAAAAACAAAGTCTTTATGGTAAAATACCACCGTAAAGAGGTGATATGTTTTGGAAAACAAAACCAAAAAAGTGCGTATATGGGAGCTGGACGCCTTCCGTGGACTTTGCATACTGGGTATGATCTTTGTCCACGCCGTGTGGGATCTGGATAACGTGTTTTTACCCGATTTTACACCGCCGCTTATATATGAATATATGATAGATTACGGTGCTCTGTTGTTTATTACTCTTTCCGGTATATGCGTTACCCTTGGCAGGCACAGCGTAAAGCGCGGGCTTATAGTCCTTGGTGCCGCAATGCTGGTAAGCTTTGCCTTTTTTATGCTGGAGCCTTTGGGTGTCGGCAGCTTTGCACCTATATGGTTTGGCATTTTGCACCTGCTTGGGGTATGTATGCTTTTGTACCCGTTGCTTAAAAAACTGCCCATTTGGTGTATTATCCCCATCGCTATGCTTTGTATACTGCTCGGTTGGCATATAGAGAACATAGCCGTAGACTTTAAACCCCTTTTGGTGCTTGGCTTTGACAGCGGAATTTTTATGTCGGACTATTTTCCCCTGTTCCCCAACCTGGGTTGGTTTTTGCTTGGCACCGCATTGGGTAAACTTTTGTATCAGCAAAAAACAAGTCTTTTTCCGTCTTTTCCCTACAATAATTTCATCTGCCGCTTTTTGATGTTTTGCGGCAGACACTCGCTAATTATTTATATCCTGCACCAACCCATAGTATACGGCATATTGTGGTTGATTTTTGGATAATCTGTAGTTTGTTACAACATATTGTCGAAATTTTCCTACCAAAACCCCTTGCAATTATTGGTAAATTATGGTAAAATATGGCAAAAGTAATTCCCGATACGTTCGGGGCAATAAGAAGGGATGGTTTTTGGTGGACAAGAATACCGCCGTTATTGTTGTAGACAGCAACAAGGAAAGCAGAATAGAGCTATGCGCCGCACTGAAGAAGGCAGGCGTTGAGATTATAGCGGAAGCCGCAGACGGAGAGGAAGCGTTTTTGAAGATAGCACGCCATCGCCCCAAGGCTGTGGTATGCGACGTTATGCTGCCCCGTATGGACGGTCTTAGGCTGATAAAGGAATGTAAAAACAAGCTGGGCAACGCCTGCTGCCGATTTATAATGCTTGCCTCCTACTCCTCCGACCCGCTTATAGAGGAGTGTTTGGAAGCAGGTGCCGCCTACTGTATGCTTAAGCCCGTGGACGGCGAAGCATTGGCACAGCGCATAAAAAGCATAGACAAAAGCAAGGCAGGTCTATGCACGGATATGGAAACACAGGTTACACGGATAATACATCAGGTAGGCGTGCCCGCTCACATCAAAGGCTACCAATACCTGCGCACCTCCATACTTATGGCAATTGAAGACAGCGAGGTTATAAACGGTGTTACCAAAATACTGTACCCCACCGTGGCGAAGAAATACGGCACCACCGCATCCCGCGTTGAGCGTGCCATCCGCCACGCCATAGAGGTAGCTTGGGACAGGGGCGACGTGGATACCCTTAACAGCTTTTTCGGCTACACCGTGCAAAACAGCAGAGGCAAACCCACAAATTCGGAGTTTATTGCCCTTATTGCGGACAACCTGCGCCTTAAAAACAAAAAAGCTGCATAGATACTTAAATACGACGCAAAGCTTATCAGCGCATTCTCCGCAGACGGAGAAACAAGCGAATAACCTACAGCAAAAGACAGCCCCTCGGCGGAAACCGACTCCGCCGAGGGGTTTTGTCGTTAAAACGATAATTTTGTAAGATATGCCAAAATTTTTTCGTATATTATACTTGACACATATACCCGCAATGGTGTATAATCTTAGTTAACAAAATCGGTCTTTGTCACTATTGATGGCGGAACCGAAAAAAATTAAAAAGGAGACGATTCCCATGAGACAATCTAACAGATTGTTGGCTATGATCCTTGTTATCGCAATGATCGTATCCGCAGCAACCGCTATGTTTGTGGTTACCGGTAGTGCAGCAGAGGGAGATAACCTCTTCTCCGGTCTTACCATGAGCTACTACCTCAAGAGCAAATGGGGCGAATACCCCGGCACTTCCGCTCTCGCCACTGACGGCAATTTCCGTGGTGACGGCACCAACGCATGGAACGGCAACTCTGCAGTTTCCGGCGTAACCCTCGACACCGCAAGTCTTAACAGCGCAGGTACAACTGAAAACTACTTTGTTTTCAACCTTACCGAAGCTTCTGACCTCGGCTCTATTTGCATTAACGGTTACCGTGAAAACGGCAACAGAAACATCGGTACCTATGACCTTTATGTAGGCACTGCTGATATCACTGTTGACGCTACTAACTATGAAACCGTAGCATCCGGTCTTACCAAGGTTGAATTCACAGCTGACAAGGCTTTAATCGCTGACGCTCCTCAGGCAAACGGCGAAGACCAGTATTTCAACCTTACTCTCAGCTTTGATGCTATCTCCAACGTTAAGAGCGTTCTTTTAGTAACCAACGTTGGCAGAACCGGTTCTAACTTCTTCCAGTTTGACGAAATCGAAGCTTACGCTCCCGCAGCAGCTGACGAACCTTCTTCCTCCGAAGAAGAAACTTCCGAAGAATCTTCTGAAGACGAACCCGTTCAGGGCAGTGCAGAGTTCCCCTACGACGTATATGAACCCATGGACATCGTTGCTCCCGCTAACAGCACCGTTTACTTCAACGTAAACTTTAAGGGCGGCCAGCAGATGGTTGTTACCGCTGACGGTGTTGAAGTTATCAACGAAATCGTTATGGGCTTCTATGCTCCTTACAGCTATGAAAACAATACTGATGCAGACGTAACTCTCTCCATCAACTTTGTTCTTCCTCTCGGCTCTATGGAAAACCCCGCTGAGCTCGTTATCGGCGAAAACACCGCTGACATCGCAGCTGGTTCTCAGGGTTACTTCTACACCTGGACCGCTACCGAAGCAGGCACTCTTTCCATAACCATGCCCGCAGGCCAGTGGACCTACACTATCAACAACCTCACCTCTTCTGCATACGGCGACGCCCAGTGGAGCGACAGCGACCCCGTTGTTCCCGTTGGCACCGTTGACGTTGCTGCAGGCGACAAAATCCAGATAATTGTTTGCACCTATGATTCAGCTGATCCCTGGAACGCTCCCGCAGGTCTCTTCACCTTCACCGCAGCTTTCGAAGCAGCTGAAGCTCCTGTTGTTGAGAGCGACAACATCCTTCTTGGCAAGCCCTACACCGTAACTACCGACGCTACTGCTAACAAGGCAGACGGCGGCGACTACGTAACCGACGGTAATTTCCGTGGTGACGGCACCAACGCATTCAATGGTGACAGCGCAGTTGACGGCGTTTCCATCGAATGGTTCGGCACCTCCAAGACCATCACTTATACCTTCGCATTTGACGAAGCTACCGACATTGCTGAAATCGTATTCAAGAGCGTTCGTATCGCTTCCAACCGTGCATTCGGTACCGTTGTTGTTAACGGCTCCACCATCGTTATGTCCGGCGACGCTGTTAAGACCGCTATCGCAGGCGCTCCCGGCTACGGCGATACTAATGCTGACCAGTACTTTGATGTTTCTATCCCCGTAGAACTTACCGGTATTACCGAGCTCACCATCGCTCTTATCACCGATATGTACGTATGCCAGTATGACGAAATCGAAGCATACGCTACCGCAAGAGAAGATGAATCTTCTGACGTTTCCGTTGAAACCTCCGAAGAAACCTCCGAAGAAACTTCCGATGTTTCCGTTGAAACCTCTGACGAAACTTCTGATGAAACCTCTGAAGACTCCTCTGAGTCCGTAGACGAAAGCTACCTCGAAGTAGAAGACAACCTCCTTCTTGGCAAGGACTACACCGTAGTTACCGACGCAACCGTATCCAAGGCAGACAGCGGCAACCTTAT
>SVRF01000022.1 GCA_015064945.1 Oscillospiraceae bacterium
ATACAATATAATGCAGAAAAGTCAGGGACGCGCCCCTGACTTTTCATCTTTGTGTGTAATTATATTTTTCTTTTTTCGTGGTCTGTGCCTTTGTCAGCGGTCTGAGCCTATGGAAAATAAATTCCATAGGCTTTTCTAATGTCTTTTTACAGCGTTTCTATAAGACCTGCATCGTACCTAAGTATCCAAGATGCGTCAAGGCTGTTTACTTCGCCGTCACCGTTAACATCTGCCAGGGTCAGACACCCGTCGGATATGATGATAAGCTTGGCGTTATGCTTTAAAATCCACGCCGCATCCAAGTTGTCGGTCTTGTCGTCACCGTTAACATCGCCCTTTAAGGGCACATAGGTTTCTACGTTATTTTGGCTGCCGTCTGCATCGCCCGTAACGGTTATGGAAATACCGCAGTTTTCCATATCACTGTAAATTTCCTGAGTAAAGAGGTCGTCATAAAACTCCATAAGCAGCCAGTCAAATTCAGGTTGACCGCTGTACACAGCTTTAAATCTTACCTTGACTGTAAATTGGTCGGGCGTGCACGCCTCACAGTCATCGTTGGAAAACGAGACGGAGATCATTTGTTTGCAAGGAACGCTTTTGTCGCTTGCCTCTACTGCACCAAGCCCTATGCCGCCGCCGTAGTTAGAGCAGTCTGTCCAAGGACTCTCGGAGCCTACTATAGTTACAGTGTCCTCTAAATTTCCTGCAAGAATAACATAGCGGGTGTCCATATAAAACTGTACCGCAAAAGCGCTAACGCAGGTATCAAAATCATATTCGCTCCACCTGAAGGCTATTTCAAATTCTTCGCCGACGGTGACATTGGCAGGTGCGATGATTTCGAATTTGCAATGGAAATCAGTCACGGAATATACGGTACAGCGGACTTCTTCGCCAAACGCAGTGAATGTGCCGACACCTGTAAGGATAGACAAGCACAAAAACACCGCAGTAGCTTTGAGAAAACTATTCCTCATTGCTGTCGCTCACAGGGGTGTACACAATAGTGATCTCGGTGCTGTCTTCAAAGTAGATGTATGCTTCGGTACCTGCAATGCATGCCTTGTAAGTGCCTTCCTCTTTCTGGAAAACAACAACGCCTTCTGCGTCGGTCATAGAGGGAAGAAAGCAAGCGCTTTCACTGCAAAGCTGAACGCTTACGCCTTCAACGGGGTTACCGTCTGCGTCTACAACATTTACAGTGTAGTCGATTAAAGCAGGACCTTCCTCAACGGAGGACTCTTCAGCCACGGAGGTGGAGTCTTCAACAGAGGAAACAGCGTCTTCACTGCTGTCTTGAACTTCGGAGCCCGCTGCGCTTGACGCTTCAACCTTGCTGTCGCTGTTATCGGCTTCACTGCCGCAGGAAGCAAAGGATATAACTGTAACAAGTGTAAGTATAACTAAAAGTGTACGTTTAATTATAGACATATTTTTTCTCCTTAACAAAAATTTAACCTAAGTAGCAACACATAAACAACCACGCGTTTTCGGTATTGATGTTCAAATCGGGGTTGCCGTTTCTGTCCACAAATATGTAGCCGTTGCTTGTAGAATCCCACCAGCCGACATATTCACCACGCTGCTTGATTATATACTCCAAGTCCTTTGTAAGGGGATACACACCCTTTTCTTCATCTGCACACTCAATATATTCAAGTAAGCAGTTAGAGTAGTTTTCTTTCTTTGTGCAGTTGCCGTTTTCGTCAAAGAAATATCTGCTTACGCCGGAACGGTCGAGTATTGTATTGAAGCACGCCATATAAGCAGGGTCTACCGTAAGCCATACCATAACGAGAGGACCGTCTGCGGTGTTAAGATGATAAAAACCGTCATCATCGTTGAAAACAAGGTTATAAGCGGTATCAGCCTTTAAATCGAAGTTTACAAGGCTTGCACCTGCAGGTACTGTGTAGGGCGCAAGGGAAACAGAGGTTTCGTAAATATCCCAAGGCATATCGGCAATTGTAAGCTGTGCGTCGCCTGTGCGGACAATGGAAAGTACGCAAAGGTCTATATCTTCATCAGCTTCTATGCCCAACACGAACTGTGTTGTGCCTGCACCTGTAGTGCTTATGCCGGACGCACTTACGGAAAGTGTAAGGGTGTTGTTTATTACCTCACCTATGTTACTGCTTTGCACAAAGTGGGGGCCGCCGTAATAGCCGATAATTGCGTTATCAACAGAGGGCTTAAAGTCGTATGTGCCCGCCACAGTGGGGGTAAATACAAAGTAGTTCATACCTGCGGTAAGAGAAATCGCGGTCTGACCGACAGGGATGTCATAAGCGTTAAATTCGTTGCCTGCAACATAAAGGGTAAATGCCTCGCCGTTAAGGCTGTTGCACAGTTCGACGGTAAGTGCACTGTCTGTACCGCTCAGTGTTAAATCGGACTGTTCATAATAGAACTCTTCACCTGTAAAGGCAAGCTCTACGGTATATTCACCGGTAGGCAGTGTTTTTGCGGCGATACCGTTGGAGTTGGGAACCTGCATTGCTACTTGCTCACCGTTTTGCATAAATTTAACAACAATACCTGAAGTGCAGGGTGTGCCGTCAGGTGCTTTTACGGTAACCGCATATTCGGTTTCTGCAGGCAGTTCTTCGCTGCTTTCTGTCACGGCGCTTTCTTCGCTGCTTTCTGCCACAGTGCTTTCGGATTCTTCGCTGCTCTCAATATCTGAGATTTCGGATGTTTCCGTATCTGAGCTTTCGGTTGTCTCTCCGCTACTCTCCATATCTGAGCTTTCAGAGGTTTCTTCACTGCTTTCGCCGTCTAAACTTTCGGTTGTTTCTTCGGTGCTATCTTCTGCAGAGCTCTCCTCCATACTTTCGAAGATACTCTCTTCAACTGCAGAGCTTGTTTTGTCGGCAGAAGAGGATTCTTCTTCTTTGTTACCGCAACCGCTGAGGGTAGCACTTAAAGATATAAATGCGGCTAACATAATTATTAAACCTTTTCTTTTCATCACTTTTCTCCTAAATGCTGTATTAGCCTAAATAGTTGTAATAATAGCAAACCTTAAGCCAAGAGTTTTCTACGCCTTCAAAGGTGTACTTATCCATAAGAAGCTGTAACAGTTCTGCAAGCTCTTCGTCAACAGGAACACAACCGTCCTTGACAGAACCGTCTTTAATAATCTTGCTTTCGTATTCGCTTATTTCGTCGGAAAAGTCCTCGCCCTTGCCGTGATAAATACCGGCAAGTACGTCGTCAACCTTGTAACCTTCCGCATAGTCGTCATAGCTGTCGCCCCACATCTTCTTAAGATATTCACGGGTTGCGTCAACATCGTTACCGTTCAGCTCTAAATATCCCAAAATGTAAAGATCATCTTCGGTTTTGCTGAAATCAAAGCCGCCAAGCGATATCATACCCTCCACAACGACAGGGTTGCCGTTTTCGTCCTTTATGATATTGCCGTTTTCATCATAAGCGTATCCGTTGCTTATGGGCTTGTCAAATATAGCGGTAACCCCAGTAAAGTCGGCGTAGATCATGCTGCCGTAAAGCTGGTTGCCGTTTGCGTCAAGCCCCAAATCGTGGTAATAGAAGCCGTCATCCTTAAGTATGGGTTTAATACCGCCGCTTATAGTGTAATACATTTCCGTGCCGGTTGCGTCAGAGTCATAGGTGAAGAAACCGGGAGATGCCGCTTCAAACAGATTATAACTTGCACCGAGATATTCAATGTCGAAATAAATGTAGCCTACTTCGTAAATATCCCAAAAAGCAATATTGATATAGTATTCCTTACCTGCTTCCATGTAGTAAACCATGGAAACCTCGCCGTCTTCAACAAAGGTTCTTTCGCCACCCTCGTAGGTGTATATGGGTTCTTTGCTTATGCCGTCAAATATCCAGCCGTCAACGCCGTTTATAGATTCGTTATGAGATACAATGCGGTATGCGCCGCTGGTTGCAGGCACAAATTTCTTAAACATACCTCTGGGCATAATGGCTCTGTCATAGTAGAAAACGTTTTCTTCCTTGTTAACACCAAGAACCGCCTCGGGCGCAGCAAAGGTAGCAACGCCTTCGATGGGGTCGACAAGCTGTGCACCGTCAGTACCGTAAACCTGATAGTAAGTGCAAGCCTTAAGCCATTCGTTTTCATCGTCGTCAAAACCGATTGCGTCGGAAACAACCTTCAAGTGCTCAGCAAGCTCGCCGTTGACGGTACAAACGCCGTTAAGTGCAGAGTTGGAAGCGTAGGAGAAGTAGTCCACCATGGTGTCATAATAGCTCTTTCCGTCAACCATTACATCGCCGTCATAAAGTATATCCCAAATCGTCTTCTCGTCGTTAAGCTGGTTTTTGCCCATAAGTTCAGCTAAAAGAAGAGGACCGTCCGCACTGCCTACGTGGTAATAGTTGTCGCTTTCGTTAAAGAAGATTTCAACGTAGCTGTAGGTCAATCCGTCATCGGAAAGAGTCGCTGCATTACGGGGGATATAGGTGGGAACATCAATGTCATCCGCATCTATAACACGCATATTCTTGATATAAACCGTGTCATCGCCTTCGTTGGTGTCAGAGTCCTTAAGGTAGCACAGCGCCAACTCGTATACGCCGTCCTTTTCTGCAACCCAAGGATAGCAGGACTTCCACTCAGTCGTTTCTTCGTTACCTGATATTTGGTAAATGTCGTTGTCGTTAACTATAACGTAAAGTATATCGGAGTATTTCTCAGAGGAAGCAATATAGTCAAAGCCGATAGCCTGACCTGCCTTAAGTGTTACGTCTGCATAAAGGATAGCAAAGCTGTCCTCATAGCCGGCGTTGGTGGCATAAACGCATTTCTCACCGTTCTTTTCCGTGGCAACAAAGGGCCAGGAATATTCCGCGCTGTCATCGGTTTCGGGGCGGTATGTAACTTCAATGTCGCCTTTGTTTATGGCACCTGCAACAACCTCAGAGCCCTCAAATTCAACATTGGGCTTAACCTCGGTAACAAGCTCGCCAACACTTGTGCAGAGTTTTTGTGTGTAGTTTTCGGCGGTGAAATGCTCAAATGCGGAAACAAAGGGTCTGTTTGTGGTTATGGCACCTGCTTCGATAAGGCAAACCACGCCGTAACGGTCTATAAATACAGAGGTGGGATAGCCGGTAACGGCAAATGTGTTGGACCAAGCAGCAGGGCAGTCCGCCATTCTGAAACTGTAGCCGTATTGCTGAGCAAAGGCCTTAACTGCATTAGCGCCGTCAAGCGGGTTAATAGCAAGAATTTCCACGTTGTCGCTGTACTGTGAATAAACATCGTTCATAACGGGGAACTCTTCAAGGCACCAAGAGCAGGTTGTGTACCAGAAGTTAAGTACTACAAGGTCTTTTTCTTTTAAAAGTTCAGAAAGGGTAACTGTTTCGCCGTTGAAGTCGGTAACGGTAAAATCATACATAACGTCACCAAGCTCCATTGTAGTTTCGGAAAGGCTCTTGCCGCTTACGGGCGCAGAGCTTACAACTACCTCGGTAGAAGCACCGTCAAAGCTGTAATATTCTTCAACAATATAACCTTCGGGAAGCCCCGTAAAGGTTATTGCCATATCCTTTGTGTCTTTTGTTATCTTAAGACTTGCAACGCCTTCATCGTTAGTCTGACCGAACTGCACAAGGTCGGAAAGGCTGTTGTCTTCATATACCAAAACGTCGATACCGGACAAGGCAAGTCCGCCTGCACTTTTAAGACTTATGGTGTAAGTCCCTTCTTCCGTTACGGGTGCAGAGGTATCGTTGTTTTCGGGTGCAGAAGACTCAGTAACAGTGCTTTCGTTACTGTCTGCGCCATCACTTGTCTTGTCGCCGCTTTCTGTCTTGCTTTCGGTCTTTTCGTCTGCCTTTCCATCGCCGCAAGCGGTGAAGGTGGCAAGAAGCATAAGCACGGCAATAAGTAAACATAAAACTCTCTTAAAATTGCTCATTTTGCTCTCCTGTTAAATAGCTATACTAAGCCGATTAGAACTTTTTATACAAAAGCCCAAATAATATAATAGCATAGTTTTGCCTATGTGTCAACAAGCAAAACTATGCTATTTAAGGTCTTATTCGGTATCTTTAATATCCGTAACGGTCAGCACTCCGTCTTTCACTTTAAAAAAGATTTCTTGTTTACCGAAGTAAAAGCCGTATACTCGTTCTTCGCTCTCCTGATAAGAGGGACGTGGGTCTTCGGAAAGCAGCTTAACAAGGGCTTGTCTTTTATTTTCGGGTACCTTTTCGGCAAGCTCCGCGGGCAATACAACTTCTACGGAATAGTCGAATTTTTCATCAGCAAACCCGCCTACAGCATCTGTTCTGCTATCCGCAAAGGGCAGATAAGGCTTAACGTCGTATATAGGCGTGCCATCCATCAGATCAGCCCCTGCAATTCGCAGTACCGTGCCGTGCACGGGGTCTTTGTCCACTCCCAGCAGTTTCACGCATGAAAGCCCCAAAGGGTTGGGACGGTAGGGCGAGCGTGTGGCAAATACCCCCATCCGCTTATTGCCCCCAAGCCGCGGCGGACGCACCGTAGGCGACCAATTCTTCCTTATCGCCTCGGAGAACTGCCATATAAGCCAAATATGGCTGTAGCCCTCAAGCCCTCGAAAAGCCTCTTCACGGCTGTACTCGGGCAAAAAAACAACCTTAGCCTCCAGCTCCTCCACCAAGCCGCTTTGTCTGGGAATGCCAAACTTGGTAGGGAAGTCCGTGTGTGTATGTCCTATAACCTTAAGTAAATGATCCATAAAAGTCCTTTTAATATTGCTTTGATAAAATTAAAATATCGTCTTCTTCAAAATCTGTGTTCTCTTGTAAAAACTCACCGTTTCTGTAAGCTTTACTTGAATACGGTGTAAGGGTCAGCGTGTTTCCTTCAATTTTGTATCTACAGCTTAACACTACAGTAGTGTCGCCTATATCAGAGGTTTTAAGTATTAACGTATCGTCTTCTGTTTTGTATTCGTAGGTGATATGTTCGTTTCTGTCTTTAAAATCATTGGAATATTTCCAGGCAAGCTCGAATTCACAAATACCGTTCTCTTTAAAATTAAAGCTTATTGTTTCTTCCATGTAATTGTATTCTTCTGATACAGCACTCCATTTGCCAAGCAATTCTCTTTCCTTGCCACCGGATAAAAGGATAATCAACACAACTGTAACGATAGCCGTTAAAGCTACGCCGCCTATAACAAACCACTTGGCACTGTGCTTTTTTTGAGTTGAGTTAAGCTTCTCGCCCTCATAAAAAGGGCAAGAACTGCCGTCTTCGGGCATTTGTGTATTGCGGTTCTGACAAAACATAAAAGCACCTCCAACAGAATTATATACTTATTGTACTGCAAAAAACGCATTCTGTCAACGGGATATGCGTATTGTCTTGACTTTTCGCCAAAAGGGTAGTAAAATTAACATAGATTTTTTTGGAGGGTTTGCTATGGAATACAATGCATTAAAAACAGAACAGATAAACGAAAAGAGCTTGCATATAGACGAGATGGACACCCTCTCGATGGTAAAGCTTATAAATGAAGAAGATAAGAAGGTTGCCCTTGCAGTTGAAGAAGCCGCAGAATCCCTTGCAAAAGCAATAGATTTAACAGCGGCACGCCTTAAGGAAGGCGGCAGGCTGTTTTACGTAGGCGCAGGCACCTCGGGCAGACTCGGCGTTTTGGACGCATCTGAGTGTCCCCCCACCTACGGCACTCCCTACGAGATGGTACAAGGGCTTATCGCAGGCGGTAAGGAGGCGGCGTTCCGTGCGGCGGAAGGCGCAGAGGACAACGCAGAAGCTATGGTTGCTCAGCTTAAAGAGCAGGACTTTTGCTCTAAAGACGTGTGTGTGGCAATATCCGCCAGCGGTAGCGCACCCTGCGTCCACGGCTCTTTGGAATATTCACGCAGTCTTGGCGCTTTGGCAATTTCCGTGCAGTGCAACAAAAACAGTACCGCCATCCCTCTCTCCGATGTGGCAATAGTTGCCGAGGTTGGTCCCGAAGTAATAAACGGCAGTACCCGTATGAAGGCAGGCACCGCCACAAAGCTTATACTTAACACCCTCTCTACAGGCGTTATGGTGCGTCTTGGCAGAGTAAAGGGTAACAGCATGGTATATATGCGTCCCACCAATAAAAAGCTTATGGATAGGGCTGTACGTATGGTTATGAACCAAACAGGCAAGGATTATGACACCTGCAAAGCCGCCATAGAAAAAGCAGACGGCGATATAAATACCGCCGTTGCATCATTAGCTTAAAATCATATTTATTAGGGTGTTGGATACTCTGAAGCCTCTCTCCGTAAGGGCAAGAACCCCGTTTTGGTATACGCCAAGTCCTTGCTTGATGATAATCTGCGGCACACGGTTTTCGTCTATTTTAACGCCCTCTTTCAGCCTGAGCCCCAGCATTATTCGCTCCTCTTCAGCTTCTGCTGCACTTATTATCGGTGCTACTGCATAGTCGGTGGGGGAGAGAAAACCCTTAGCAGACTTTTTTATGTAATCGGTTACAGAAGCGGGTGTGGAAAAACGTCGCCCCTCAAAAAAGGAGTGGGCGCCTGCGCCAAAGCCAAAATAAGGTACACGCTTCCAATAGCCCGTATTGTGCCGTGCTTCTTTGCCTATTAATGCAAAGTTGGATATTTCGTAATGAGTATATCCGGCGTTGCTTAGCATTTTGCAAAGCATATCATATTGCGCCTCCTCACCCTCCTCGGTGGGGAAGGCGTATTCTTTTTTGCGTAAAAACAGCGGAGTTCCTTCTTCAATGCAAAGCCCGTAAATAGAAATATGCTCCGGCTTTAAAGATATCAGCTTATTTATGCTGTACCCAAGCATTTCGCCGCTTTCGTCCGGAAGAGCAAAAATTAAGTCAGCACTTATATTATCAAAGCCTGCATTTCTGGCGTTTGCAAAACAGGTCTCAAAATCCGCCGCCGTGTGGGCTCGGTTAAGCAGTTTCAAGGTGCTGTCATTAAAGGACTGCGCTCCCAATGAAAGTCTGTTAAAGCCGTTTGCCCTTAAAAGCTTAAGTCCGTCTTCGCCTATTGTTTTCGGATTAGCCTCAAGGGTTATCTCCGCACTTGCATCAAGCTTGAATTTGTTATTAACGGTGTCAAGAACTCTGCACAGCCTTTCAGCACCCAATACGGTGGGGGTGCCGCCGCCGAAATAAACGGACAATACCCTGTAATCCTCGCTGTTAGAAAAAGAATCAATTTGGTTTATCAGCGCATTGGTGTAGCTGTCAAGTGTTGTCTCGTCCCACTTTGATGTGGAATAAAAGGCGCAGTATGCGCATTTGGAAATGCAAAAGGGGATATGAAAGTATAGCATCAGGTCTTTAGGCATAGCGTACCTCGTTTTAAAAAATTAGGCGGCGGATGTACCGCCGCCGCAGTGTTATTCGTCCATCTTAAGAACAGCCATAAACGCTTCTTTAGAGAGCTCTACGCTACCCAAAGAGCGCATCTTCTTTTTACCTTCCTTCTGCTTTTCAAGCAGCTTCTTTTTACGGGTAATATCGCCGCCGTAGCACTTGGCAAGTACGTCCTTGCGTAGTGCTCTTACCGTCTCACGGGCTATGATCTTGCCGCCGATGGCCGCCTGCACAGGCACCTCAAAAAGCTGTCTGGGGATATTATCCTTAAGCTTTTCAACTATCCTCCTCGCTCTTGCATAGCTCTTGTCTGCGTGTACGATGAAGGAGAGTGCATCCACGTTTTCCCCGTTAAGCAGGAAGTCCAGCTTAATAAGTTTGGATGCCTTGTAACCGTCAGGCTCGTAATCCAAAGAAGCATATCCCTTGGTCTTGGATTTTAAAGAGTCGAAAAAGTCGTAAATTATCTCGTTAAGAGGCAACTCATAGTGAAGCTCCGCTCTGTCGCCCGCAACGTACTTCATATCAATAAAGGTACCTCGCCTGTCCTGACAAAGCTCCATTATACTGCCCACATAAGCGGTAGGAGTAATAACCGTAGCCTTTACAATGGGCTCTGCCGCTTCCTCGATTTCGTCGGGGGAGGGGTAGTTGGTGGGGTTGTCTATATAACGCACCTCACCCTTTTTGTCGGTTATCTTATAGATAACGCTGGGTGCGGTTGTTATAAGGTCAAGGTTAAACTCCCTTTCAAGTCTTTCCTGTATTATCTCCATGTGAAGAAGGCCCAAGAAACCGCAACGGAAGCCGAAGCCCAAAGCGGCAGAGGTTTCCGGCTCAAAACCAAAGGCGCTGTCGTTAAGTCTAAGCTTTTCAAGTGCGTCCTTAAGGTCGCCGTATCTTGCACCGTCGGCAGGATAAATGCCGCTGTAAACCATAGGAAGAACCTTTTTAAAGCCGGGCAAGGGCTCATCGGCAGGGGCATCAAGCAGAGTAACCGTGTCACCGACCTCAGTATCGGCAATGCTCTTTATACTTGCGGTAAAATAGCCAACCTCACCTGCGGAAAGCATACCCTTGGGGTTAAAGCCGAAAGCGGAAAGGGTGCCAACCTCCACAAGCTCAAAGCTTGCGCCTGTATGCATCATCTTAACGGTGTCGCCAACCTTAATAGTGCCGTCTTTTACTCTGATATAAACCACAACCCCCTTGTAAGAGTCGTAGTAAGAGTCAAATATCAAGGCCTTAAGGGGCGCATTCTCGTCGCCGATAGGGGCAGGGACAGCTTTTACTATCTGCTCAAGCACGTCCTTGATGTTTGTGCCCATCTTTGCAGATATGGCAGGTGCATCGTCGGCAGGGATGCCCACCACCTCTTCTATCTCGTTCTTGGTTCTTTCAATGTCCGCGCTGGGCAGGTCCATCTTGTTGATAACGGGCAAAATTTCCAAGTCGTTATCAACGGCCAAGTATGCGTTGGCAAGGGTCTGTGCCTGTATACCCTGCGTGGCATCAACCACAAGCAAAGCACCCTCGCAGGACTGTAAAGAGCGAGAAACCTCATAGTTAAAGTCTACGTGACCGGGAGTATCTATTAAATTAAGGTCATAAAGCTCACCGTCGTCAGCCTTGTATTTAAAGTTAACGGCCCTCGCCTTAATTGTAATGCCGCGCTCTCTTTCCAACTCCATACTGTCAAGCATTCTGTCCACAGACTCACGCTTTGAAACCGCCTCCGTATACTCAAGAAGTCGGTCAGCCAAAGTGCTTTTGCCGTGGTCAATATGAGCTATTATTGAGAAATTGCGTATTTTGGAAATATCTGTCATCGTTTTCACCTAAAACGTAAATTATTTATCTTTTACAAAGTTCCAGCTGCTTCTGCACATATCGTCAAGCTCGCGCTTTGCTTCCCATCCAAGCTCTGCCTTAGCTTTTGAGGGGTCTGCATAAACAACGGGAACATCGCCCGCACGTCTGGGGCAAACCTTGTAAGGCACGTCTACTTTGTTAACATCGGCAAAGGTACGTATAAGGTCGTAAACGCTGTAGCCCTTGCCTGTACCGAGGTTGTAGATGTGCACACCGCTTTCTTTTTCTATCTTGCCAAGTGCAGCAAGGTGACCGTCTGCTAAGTCACAAACGTGGATGTAGTCTCTAACACCCGTCCCATCAGGGGTAGGGTAGTCATCACCAAAAACGGTAAGCTCCTTCATTATGCCCTTCGCTGTCTGACAGATACGAGGCATGAGATTGTTGGGAATACCGTTGGGGTTTTCGCCTATCAGACCGCTTTCGTGGGCACCGATGGGATTGAAGTATCTGAGCAACGCTACGGAAAAATCTTTATCGGAAACGCAAACGTCCTTAAGAATACCCTCAATATACAGCTTGGTGCTGCCATAGGGATTCGTGGTGCTGTTGGGAAAATCTTCCTTGATCGGTACAGTCTTCGGCTCACCGTAAACAGTAGCACTGGAAGAAAATACCAAACGTTTGACGCCGTATTTTTCCATAAGCTTAAGCAGGTTAACTGTACCACTTATATTGTTTTCGTAGTAAAGCAAGGGCTTCGCCACCGATTCGCCCACAGCCTTAAGACCAGCAAAATGTATCACGGCGTCTATGTTGTTTTCTTTAAAAATCTTTTCCATAGAGTCCGGGTCTCTAAGGTCGGCAGTATAAAAAGGGAAATCTTTGCCCGATAATTTTTTAACCGCCTCAACCGCGTCAGGAGTGCTGTTATAAAAATTATCAAAGCCTACAATTTCTCTGCCTGCATTAAGAAGAGCTAATGCGGTGTGAGAGCCTATATAGCCTGACATACCGGTTACAAGTATCATAAACGTCGTCCTTTCTTGTTATAATCTTATTAAAAAAGCCGTAAAGGAGGTATCCGTTACGGCTTTCTTTATGCTTTTTTACTTCGCTTTTGCCTGCTTCTTTGCAGCAGCCTTTTCTTCTACCTTAAACCATTTTCTAAGCACGGACCAAATGGGAGAAGCAAGGAAAACGGAGGAGAACAAGCCTGCAATGATACCTATGATAAGGGGAAGAGCAAATGCTTTGATGGAAGTAACACCGAGGATGTAAACCAAAATTATTGTAACAAGAGTGGTTATGGTGGTGTTAACGGAACGAAGCATTGTGGAGTGAACACCGCCGTTTGCGGCAACGTCAAAGTCAGCTTCCTTAACGTTGTTTTCACGGATACGGTCGAAAATAACGATGGTTGCATTGATGGAATAACCCAAAATTGTAAGACAAGCGGGGATTATATCCAAGGTCATCTCCCAACGGAAGATGGAGTAGAAGGTAAACATCATAAACAGGTTGAAGAACAAGCAAGCAACGGATGCAAGACCGGAAGCTATCTGCTTAAATCTGAAGGTAATGTAAACCAACATAAGGACAACTGCAATAGCTGCGGATATAAGCGCAGTCTTGGTCTGTGCAGCGGCACGGTTCTTACTGATGGTGCTTATTTCGTCATCAAGAACTTCAAACTTATCATCGCTGTTAACCTTAGCAATTATCTTTTCTTCATAAGAAGTAGAGAAGTAGTTAACGGTAACAACTTTGCCGTCAACCTTTACGCTCTTAAACACATCGTTGTACTTATCAAGTGCGTTAAGCTTGGCTTTAAGGTCGTCTTCCTTAACGGTAGGTTCGGCCTTAAGCTCAAAAGAAACGTAAGCGTATTCGTTACCCTTGTCATCTGCGGTAGTTTCCTTATCGCCAACAGAGTTAACATCGATACCGTAAAGGGAAGCTATCTCCTTTATAACAAGACTGTCAAAGGCAGAAACGGACTTAATGGTAACAATAACGTCCTTTTTGTTGGAAGAGGACTGTATTAAAGAAACAAACTTATCTTCGCCAACAATGTCCTTAACGTGCTTTTCGATAGCGTCAAGGTTCTTGGAGGGGTCTTTGTCCATATGCATGGTTATCTTGGAACCGCCGGTAAAATCAACGCCCATATTGAAGCCTGCAATTATGAAAGAAAGCAAGCCTGCAACCAAAAGCACGGCGGCAACAATAAATGCTATGTTCTTTTTCTTAAGGAAGTCAAAATTTTTCATTAATTGTTACCTCCTTTAACTTTGGGGCAATATTGGGAAGGCTTAACAAAACCCATACCTGTGAACAAACGCAACAAGCCCTTAGAGAGGAAGAATGCGGTGAGAACGGAAACCACAACGCCTATAAACAGTGTGATACCGAAGCCCTTAACCATACCGTTACCTACAAATACAAGTACAAGTGCCGCAATTGCGGTGGTAACGTTAGAGTCGATAATAGCGGAAAGTGCTTTCTTGAAGCCTGCTTCAGAAGCGCTCTTAACGCTCTTGCCCGCTCTTATTTCTTCCTTGATACGTTCAAATATAATAACGTTTGCGTCAACTGCCATACCTATGGAAAGAATGATACCTGCAATACCGGGAAGGGTAAGGGTAACACCAAAGGTGATGATGCAAAGAATAACAATTGCGGTATACGCACAAAGGCTGATGGAAGCAACAATACCGGGGATACGGTACATGATGATCATAAATATCATAACCAAAATCAAGCCGATAAGAGCTGCCGTAACACTGGTGTCAAGCGCTTCTTCACCAAGAGTCGCACTGATGTAGCTCATAGAACCGTAGGTGTCGTCACACTTAAGCTCGTACTGCATTACACCTGCGTTGATATAACTAGCAAGACGTTCTGCTTCAGACTGATCCTGTTCAAAGGAAGGACTGGAGATTATAACGCTGTCGCCATTGATCTTTTCTTCAACGGTGGGCTGAGAAATCATCTCATCGCCAACGTAGATGGCAAGATAGTTATTACCGCCGGTTTTCTTGGAGATTGTCTCGGTAATATTTGCAAAAAGCTTTTCGCCTGCGGATGTAAGAGTAAGCTGAACAACAGGCTTATTGGTAACGCCGTCTTCGCTTGTGAATGCAAAGAACGCTTCCTTAACAGCAGTGTAGTCCATAACAACTTCGCCGTCGCTGTTTCTGAAGTTCAAAGCACCGCTCTTACCAAACTGGTCAACAACCAAACGTGGGTCGTCGTAACCGGGTATATCAAGCTGAATTTCCGTATCGCTTATGATATAAACACTTGCTTCGGGATTGTTAACGCGCTTTTCAAGAATACTTCTGGTATCCTCAAGCCCTTCGGCCGTAACTGTCTGACCGTCCTTGGGAACCACTTCAAACACAACGGATGTACCGCCTGCCAAGTCCAGACCCAAAGCAACGGCATCGTCTTCAACAAAGCCCTTTTGGTCAATATCAATTCCTAACCAACCAATTCTCATATTCAGTCCGAACAATGCCGTAAATACAAGCAAGGTTACGCACAGAAGTACAAGAATGGTACGTGCAACGTTATACGCACGTGACATTTTCATAATCCTACCTCCGGAAATGAGTTACTTTATATATTAAAAATATATAACATAATTAATATGTTGCGGCAACAAAACCGCCTCTTAAAATTTCACTAAACTCCATTATACTTGCACAACCGCAAAATGTCAAGCACAAAGTTTCAAAAAATACTATATTTTGAAAAACTTGTGTTTACTGCGACATAAATAATAAGCTTAGGGAAAAAGTGGAAAATTTGCTTTTTTTATCTGTATTCTCCGCTTTTTTACTTTATCTTATCTATTTCGTTTTGCACTTCCTCCGGTATACCTGTAAAAGAGGTATTGCCGAACGTCAATATGGATGACCAATCCGTTATAACCGTATTTCTTCCGTCGTCAGCGTCCGTCATGGAAAAAGAGCAGCTTTCGAGGGTATCGGCATCAAAAAGCTCGGCAAACAAGCTTATATCGGTAAGAGCTTCGTTGTCCGAAAGGTAAAGTTTTTTCAGTTCCTTATGCTGACCGAAACCGTCAAGGCTTGCCAATGCGTTGCTGGAAGCGTAAAGCTCGGTAAGCTTTTTCGCATTTTCAAGCGTTTTTAAAGAGTTTATTTTGTTATTGTCGGCATTGACAACAACAAGGTTCTTGTTGTTTTCGATACCTTCAAGGGAAGTAAGCTCGTTGTAAGCAACGTTTATACGCTTAAGTGTAGAAACGCCTTCAAGAGCTTTGATATCTTTAAGACCGCAGCCGGCAGCTTCAAGATACTCAAGACTTGCAGCCTTTTCAATACCGTCAAGGCTGTCTATGCCGGAATAACCGAGGGAGAGATATTTGATCTTGTCAAGGTCGGGTATTTGGTCAAGACTTGTAATGGAGGGCATATCGTTGACATCAACAAGTGCGCTTAAGCTGTTGTATGGCAGATAACAGGGATTGTCTTCGTCTTTATAGCCGTATAACTCGTATATTTCGTAGTAGTACTTGTAATAAGAATACATATTTCCGGTGGTATAACCGCTAAGCTGTAACACCTCTAAATCAGAAAAAAGTAAAAGCGTATTTATATCGCTTAATTCGTAATATACGACCAAATGGTCGGGTATTTCCGTTTCTTCTTCGTAGCTATTGTCTTCTTCTGTTAACAGGTCCGTGCAGTACGTTTGCTTAATGTAGTACTCCGTGAACTCAGAGGTCCCCAAAATCACCGCAGGACGGTAAGGTCCTGTTCTGTCATCGCCCTCTTCCAACTCACTGCGGTCTTCATAGACCGTGTAAATAAAGGAATCGAAAACAAAAAGCAGGTCTTTATTGATATCAGAGGCTTCAAAGGGAGTGTGGAATTGTTGAGACATAGCCTCCGCTACCGCACTTTTAAACTCATTTATCTTGTCGGCTTCAATTTTTATTTCTTTATAGAACTTCAGTTTAAATTTCAAATCTAACCTTGTGCCCAAATTGATGCAACTTGCAAGGAACTCTGCTTCTTCCTGATTTTCTTCGAAGGAAGGGGCGTAAATTATCACGCTGCCGTCGATAATTTTTTCTTCGACGGTAGGTCGGGAAATAAGTTCCTCCCCAAGGTAGACAGCAATATAGTTTTCACCGTCGGCCTTGTTGGAAATTTCATCGGTTATTTCGGCAAAAAGCTTTGCGCCTTCATCGGTAAGTGCAATTTGAACAACGGGCTTGGTAGTACCCCCGTCATCGATTGTATAAGAAAAAAAGGCTTCCTTAACGGCAGTGTAGTCCATAACAACTTCGCCGTCGCTGTTTTTGAAGCTTAAGGTCTTGTCTTTAAAGTCGTTCAAAAGCGCATTAACACAGTCTGTTATCGCACTTGCGGAGGGGGTGGTGTTGTCACCGAATAACTCCTCATCAAAGTTTGTGCCTACATACAGCAGGTTTTCGTCAACGGCTTTCGCATTAAGTCCGGAAAACTCTAATACGGATATTGCCTTATAGACATCGTCCTCATTCAAAGGCTTGCCGTCGGGCGAAACTATATTAAACAAATAGTTGTAGTCATATCCGGTGTAATCTATATACTTTAGATCCGTTGTAACGGCGTTTGCTTCTGACTCCTCTTTGCCACCGCTTTCCCCGTCGCTTGAATTGGTTATGGCGGGGATTGATTCAGTATTATCTTTGTCATTACTTTCATTGTTGCCACAGGCGGTTAAGCATGCAGCAAACAAGGCGAAACACAAAATAAACGCAAGAACTCTGTAGAATTGCTTCATAATATAAACCTCCCTTACATAATGATGGCTGTTTTTTGTTACCCGAAACGTTTTTTTGGCAACACAAGATTAACGGCACGCATATGGTTTTGCACCGTCACTTCCTTCGATGCTTCAAGTTTCTCGCCGTCTACGGTAAAGCAGGGATCTTGTCGAACAGCATATTCACCTTGGATGCGTGGTAAAGCCTTATGCAACTGCAGTTAAGGTTGTTGGAGAGTATGGCTGTTATAAGTTCTGCCGACTCTTTTATATTTGCAGGCTTTTTAACCAGCATAAGCTCAAAACTGCCGTCGTTGAAGTTAACCGCCTCCTTGGCAAGCTTCACAATTCCGCCCACCGAGGTGGTGTTGCTTACGGAAGCGTATATAAAGTCTCCCTCTGTGCGCTTGCCGTCAAATATCGCTTTAAGGTGAAAGGGCTTGATTTTTGCCAAATATTTAGAGCCCTCCAGTATATACGCAAAATGTCCGAGGGAGTTTTTAAGCCTTTGAGGTGCGGAATATGAAGCGCCCGTAAATGCGCCCGTTGCCAATATATAAGAAAAATATTTTCCGTTTATACTGCCAAGGTCGTGGGGTACGACCTTGCCGTTTATAATGCCCAGTGCCGCAAGCTTGGGGTTGCGGGGAATATTCATATTAGCAGCAAAATCATTGGTGCTTCCCATAGGGATATAGCCAACAGGGGTTTCCGCCCCGCTTGCATAAACGCCGCCGAGCACTTCGCTTAATGTACCGTCGCCGCCGCAGCATACCACAAGGTCATAGCCTGCCGCTTCTGACCTTACATATTCCTCGGTTCCGTGGCGCTTTGTCGGATACACGGTAACCTTGTAATCTGCTCCGCTGAATACGGATACAAGGTCAAACAGCACCTTTTTCGCCATACATTTGCCGGCTTTGGGGTTTGCTATAAGTAACAGTTTTTTCATAATACAAACACACTCCGAATTACAGCTCGTCAGGCTTCTTTATACCCTTTTCGGTTATAAAAGCGGTAATAAGCTCTGCAGGCGTAACGTCAAAGGCAGGGTTGTAAATATTTGCCTTTTCAGTAACCATACTTTCCCTGTACCAAAGAGAGCGTATCTCCTCCGGGCTTCTTTGTTCAATAATTATATCTTTGCCTGTTTTGGTGGAAAAATCAACGGTGGAGTATGGGGCGCATATATAAAAAGGTATACCGAAATGCCTTGCAAGTATGGCAAGCATATAGGTACCTATCTTATTTGCCGCATCTCCGTTTGCGGCGACACGGTCGCAGCCCGTAAATATTGCGCTTATATTTCCCTGTGCCAGTACGGAAGATGCCATATTGTCGCAGATAAGCGTGGTGTTTATGCCGTTTTCCGTCAGTTCGTAGGACGTAAGCCTTGCGCCTTGCAAAAGAGGCCGTGTCTCCAAGGAATAAACCGAAACTGTCTTTCCTTTTTCAGCCGCCACGTACACGGGCGCAAGAGCCGTGCCGTATTCCACAGCTGCCAGTGCTCCGGCGTTGCATACGGTCATTACGGTGTCACCGTCTTTAAGCAAAGCCGCACCGTATTCACCTATAGCTTTGCATACGGCAACGTCCTGTTCTTCCATATCCTTTGCCTTAACCTTTAAAGCGTTTTTGATGGTAGAAACACCTTGCCCTTTACGGCTTTCGGCACAGCCAAGCATCTCCTCCAAGGCCCAGGACAAATTGCGGGCGGTGGGGCGTGTTGCATTCAAGGTGTCTGCATCCGATTTAAGCTTTGAGAAAAACTCTTCTTCGTTTTCCGTCACGTATCTTGCCGCCAAACAGTAAAGCCCTGCGGCGGCGGCAACACCTATGGCAGGTGCACCTCTTACACGCAGCTTTTTTATAGCCTCGCACATATCTTCGATTTGACTAAGCCTTAGAAGCTTAAGCTTTGCAGGCAAAAGGGTCTGGTCTATTATAACAAGCTCCGCCGCTGCCGTATCAAGAGTTACTGTGCGGGGCAATCCGTTTTCCTTTAGCATCTCTTAATTATCTCGCTGACCAAGCCGCCCAGCACCAAACTGCGCTGTCTGCCTGTTTCAGCTACTTCCTCCATAGTAAGCTTGTTGCCCGTTATACCTGCCGCCATATTGGTTATGAGGGAAAGGGTAAGCACCTTTAAACCGCAATGCACTGCCGCAATAACCTCGGGCACGGTGGACATACCCACGGCGTCCGCGCCTAAAATCCTAAATGCACGTATTTCCGCAGGAGTTTCGTAGGAAGGACCCGTGCAAGCGATGTATACGCCATTTTTAAGGTCAATGCCCAAATCGGCGGCACATTTTTCCGCAACTGCCCTAAGCTCTGGGTTGTAAGCATAGGTCATATCGGGGAAGCGCACACCAAGCTCGTCGTCGTTAGCACCCATAAGAGGGTTTCGCGCTTGAAAATTTATGTGGTCCTCAACAAGCATTATATCACCAACCTTAAAGGAGGTGTTAATACCGCCCGTTGCGTTGGTAAGGAATATCTTGTCCGCACCAAGCTTGCGAAGCACACGGAGAGGGAAAACGGAGTCAGCAGGGGAGTGCCCTTCATAAAGATGCAGTCTGCCGTCCATACAAGCCACGTTCTTGCCCTCCACCGTACCAAGAATAAGCCTGCCGTTGTGGTAGGGTGCGGTGGAAACACCAAAGCCGGGTATATCGCCGTAGGGGATTATCGCCTTTGCCTCAACACGGTCTGCAAAGCCTGCAAGACCGCTGCCCAGCACTACTATAATTTCGGGCTTAAAGCCTCCGGAAAGCTCGTTTATTTTGTTGCATGCCTCGTTGTAGTTCATAATATTAACCTCCTAATTTGTCGGATATTCTTTTCGCACGTGCAGCTGTTTCAAAACGGGCACGTTCAATGTCTATGGTTGTATATTCACCGCGGTCGTAAAGGATCTTGCCGTCGCATATCGTCGTTACAACGTCGGTCCCCTGGGCAGAGTAAACCAAGTTTGCCGCCATATTGTGAACAGGAGTAAGATATGGCTTATCAATGTCGAGTACTGTTATATCAGCCTTAAAGCCTTCCTTTATCAAGCCGCAGTCCGTCCTGCCCTGAGAAAGCGCACCTGCCCTTGTCGCCGCATAAAGTGCCTGTGCGGGAGTTATAAGGGTAGGGTCGCAGGACAGCGCCTTGTTCATAGTGGCATAAAGCTTAAGCTCTTCAAATAAATTAAGGTTGTTGTTGCTTGCCGCACCGTCCGTACCCAAGCCCACGTTAACGCCTGCCTTAAGCATGGAAGCCACGTCTGCGAATCCGCTTGCCAGTTTTAGGTTGCTTATGGGATTGTTGGCAACTGTAACGCCCTTTCTTGCAAGAATTTCAAAATCCTCGCCCTCCAGATGCACACAGTGTGCAGCGGTACAGGGCACGTCAAAAGCTCCCAGCTTTTCAAAGTAGGCGGCAGGTGTCATACCGTGTCTGCCCTTGCATTCCTCGTGCTCGGACTTCGTTTCGGACATATGCAGATGCATATTCATTCCGTACTGCTTTGCCATATCGGCGGCGGCTTTAACAACGGTGGGGTTGGTGGTGTATTCTGCGTGGACAGCCATGTCCAGCTTGAACCTGCTGCTGTTCTTTATATTTTCGTTACCAAGACATTCCATATACTCCTTGTATTCACCAAGAGAGCAGATGTCAGTGTTGCCAAAGCATACAATGGCGTTGGAGGCGTTCATTTTAAGTCCGCTTTGTTCGTTAGCTTCGAACAGATAGGGAAGCTTAAAGTACATCTCTGTAGAGCTCACACAGCCGAAACGTAAAAGCTCTGCCTGCGCCAAAAGTACAGCGTGATAAATATCCTCGCCCGTTATTTGCGCCTCAAAGGGGAAAACTCTTGTGTTAAGCCAATCACTTAGAGCAAGGTTCTCCGCATAACCCCTTAACAGCACCATAGGTAAGTGGGTGTGTATGTTGTAAAACGCAGGTATGGCGGCAAGTCCTTTGCCTTCTCTTACGGTATCGTATACCGCCTTCGGCGCTTCAGTAGAGATATAATCTATTTTATCGTCTCTTATGCCCAAAAACATAT
Source organism: Oscillospiraceae bacterium (assembly GCA_015064945.1). GTDB lineage: Bacteria > Bacillota > Clostridia > Oscillospirales > CAG-382 > SIG636. The sequence goes on from SVRF01000022.1 coordinate 21,019, forward strand.
CGTCTTTTATCTCAAAATTTTCGTCTGTAAGGCTTATGTTTTTAAAGAGAATACTGCCCATAATAAAAGCTTCCTTTCAAAGTTACAAAAATACATTATGATTATAACACGTAGTGCCGCGTTTTTCAAGATGTATATTTACAGTGTTTATCAAAATCGGGCGAAAACAAAATAATACTTGAAATTGCGGAAACATTGTGGTATAATGCAGTTAGGAAAATGGGATGTAACTATGCATTCCGACTATGCAAAATTTCAGCAGATTTTTGAAAGGAAGTGTTTCTGATATGAATAAGTATTTTTACGGTGTTTGGGTTGCCAGCGTTCTCAATTTGGATTTCCCCTCTAAACCCGGCATACCCGTTGCACAAATGAAGGAAGAGTTGGAGGATATTATAGCTACCTCCAAGAAGTCCGGTCTTAACGCTGTTCTTTTCCAGGTAAGACCTGCTTCGGACGCCTTGTATAAGTCCAAGCTTTTCCCCGTTTCCAAGTATCTCACCGGCGTAGAGGGCTCTGAGCTTCCCGAAGGCTTTGACCCACTCGATTATATGGTTACCCGTTGCCATGAAGAAGGACTCGAGCTTCACGCTTGGATCAATCCTTACCGCATAACCTTGGGCAGTGCTGATAAGCCTAATCAGGACCTTTCTGTACTTTCCGAAAATCATCCTGCAAGACAGCATCCCGAATGGGTTGTTGCTTATCCTGACGGCAAGCTTTATTTCAACCCCGGTATTCAGGCAGTGCGTGACCTTATTGTTGAAGGTGTACGTGAAGTTGTGGAAGGCTACGCTGTTGACGGCGTGCATTTTGACGACTATTTCTATCCTTATCCCATGCGTACAGAGGTGGACGGCGTTTCTGTAGTTATTCCTTACGACGACAAAAAGGAATACGAAGAAAGCGGCAACGGTATGTCCCTTGACGATTGGAGAAGAGATAACGTTAACAAGCTTGTTAAGCAGTGCTATGACGCAATCCATGCGATACGTGATAACTGCTCCTTCGGTATTTCTCCCTTCGCTATTTGGCGTAATAAGAGCGATGCTTGCCCCGAAGGTATGGAGACTAACGGTCTTGAATGCTACTCTGCTCTTTATGCAGACTTTACCGCTTGGGTTGACGGCGGCTATATCGACTACATTAACCCTCAGATATACTGGAAGTTTGATACCGCAGTTGCACGCTTCGGCGTTATTCTTGACTGGTATGACAAATATATGGAAGGCAAGAACATAGGCCTTTACGCAGGTCACGGTCTTTACAGATGTGATGCTGAAGGTTGGGAACCTGATGAAATCCCCAACCAAATCGATTATTGCAAAGAAAAGAAAAATTGTAACGGCAGCGTATTCTTTGGCTATTCCAAGCTTAAGGAAAACGCACTGGGTCTTTGCGAGGTAATTGCAAAAAAGGCGTAAACTATTAGGAGGCTACACTCATGACAAAGAAATTATTAGGTTTGCTTTTGGTTGTTGCAATGTTGGCAAGCTGTCTTGTGGCATGCGGCGGTGAGGATAAGAATGATGATGGCTCCAAAACTCCCGCACAGAGCACAAGCGGTGACGCAAGCGCCGACGCAAGCGCCGACAGCGGTGCAAGCACTGAAGACAGCACGAGCTCTGATGAAAGCGGTGACAGCAGTGATGCCGTTACTTTTGAGAGCCTTACCGATAACAGAGAAAAGCTTGTTTTTCTCTCCGGAGGCGTTGATGATTATGTAAACTACGACGATAAGATTTACGGCGTTCTCGGCGTTGATGGGGAAGCTATCTATGTTCCCGTCCTTGAAGAAGGCAACGTTTCCAAGTTTGCATTTAACACACAGCTTAAAGAACTTACTGTTGCGGGCGAAAATGCACTTGAAGAAGCTTTCGGAGGTCCTTTGGGTGTTGAGTTTAATACACTTACCGACGGCACCCGTCTTAATTTGGATGCTGTTGCAAGCTTCTCCGGTATGAATATTAATTTTGACCTTAAGGCAGGCGAAGACGGTGTTCTTGTTACTTCTCCCTTTATGTTCAAAAAACCCGTGTTTTTAAACGGCGACTACCTTAAGGGGTTGATGGCAGCTTCTACCGACTCAACCGAGATTACTGCCGCACTCAGCGAGCTTTCCGCAAGTATTGCAGAGTTTGCCGATAACGCAGCATTTGCAGCTTATTTGCGCTCCAAGGCAGTAGAGCTTATTCCCGAAGAAGCCGTTAACGCTTCCAAGGTTACCGTAAACGGCGACTACGTAAACGGCGAAGCGGAGACCGATTGTATTGTACTTACCCTCAGCGGCGCTCAAATGTCCGCAATCTTGGGCAGTCTCCGTCAGTCTGTAGGCGAAGATCCCGAATTTAAGCTTATGACCGCAGGCCTTATCGGAAATCTTTATAAGTTCCTTTCTCTCGGTGTGTTTGCAGACGCCGATATGGATATGCCCTTTACCACCGATACCGAGCTTTATGATGCAGTGTTTGACCTTACTGATGAGCTTGCAGATGAGCTTAAGGACGAAAACGAACTTACCTTCATTTTAAAGCGTTACTTCCTCAACGGCGTTGATTCCCGTATAGATTTTGAGGTTATCGACGGTGATATATCCACGGGTATGTCTTGCTGGGATATCTATGTGGATAACGGCAACGATTACGGCATTGTAATTAAAGACGGCGATAACGAAATGCTTAGTCTTAAAGGCGGCAGCAAGGGCGACAAGGCGGAGATCTCCTTGACCGTAAGTGATTATAGCTATAGCGTGGAAATGGACGAGAACGGTGAGTATCAGGAAGAAAGGGTTTTGGAAACCGTTATGTCTTCCACCCTTAAGAGAGACGGCAAAAACTTTGAACTTGATGCAGACCTCGGTGGCGAAGTTAAGCTTGATTACGACCAAAAAGACGGCCGCTTTGATGCGATACTGTATGCCGACGGTACAAACTACGAGATGGACGGTACTTATACAGAAAAAGACGACGGCGCTGTTATCAATGCAAGGATTGAGCTTGGCGGTGACGATGTAGAAGTTACTTATACCCGTAAGAGCACCGTTAGTGAAACCGGCTTCACTCATGACATTGATGTGGAGGTTAAGATGGAGATTGACGAGGTTATTTCCAAGGCTGTTTTGGAATTCGGTGTGGAACTTGATACCGACAGCGAAGAAACCATTACCGACCCCACACCCGGTGAAGATGACTATGTAATTGACAGCGAAGAAGATATAGAAAATATTTACAGCAACTTTACCGCCATTTTTATGAGCATGATCGGCAGTGAAGGCGATGCAGAGCTTGATACCGAACTTTAATGCTTAATAGGTTCCGTAATTAATAAGTGCCGAGGCGTTTTTTCGCCTCGGCACTTTTCATACGGTTTAATCTATATAAACCGAGAAAAACGGAACAGTCTTTGCAATTTAAAGGTCGTCAACATCTTGTACGGGTCGGTTGTCGCCTTCCCGTGTTATGCCCGTATAGCTGCCGAATGGGTCAGAATCGCTGTAAAACATTTCCTCTCCGCCTTCGGTATTAAAAAGCATACCGCTTTTTCCCTTAGGGCGTATTTGTTGTTGAGACATAGGACGTACAAAACCACGTATTATAGGTGTTTTTTGTCCGTTCCGTTTATTGTTAAAAGCTTTTTTCTCTTCTCGCATATCAAAAATCACCTTTCAAAGACCGTTTCGTTTTCCTTCGGTATCCCTATTATGCTCACAATGCAAAATAAGTATTCATTTTAAGTTGACAAAAAATTTTTAACTTGGTATAATCCGTTTGTAAAGACAGAAGGGAAGTGGCGTATTGAAATATATAGGTGTGGATTTCGGTGACGCTCGTGTTGGCATCGCCTCTACTGATTTGGGCGGCTGTATCGCCTCCGCCGTTGGTATAATAAAGGTTAAGGGTCTTAACGATGCAGTGGAAAAGGTTACCGCCAAGGCAAAGGAGTTGGGTGGACAGGCATTTGTTGTGGGCTTGCCTAAAACCGCTTTCGGCACAGAGGAATACAGGGTAGAGCGAACAAAGCGCTTTGCTATTCAGCTTGAAGAAGCTTCGGGGCTTCCCGTACATTTCTGTGACGAGCGTTTCTCCACGGGCGAGGCGCTCAGATATCTGTCCGAGGGCGGTGTTTACGGTTCAAAGCGCAAGCAGGTGCTGGACGCTGTTGCCGCACAGATAATTCTTCAATCCTATGTGGACGGTCTTTCAAGAAAGGGGTAGACAATGCGATATATTTTTCCCTTTAATTCCTCCGCAACAAATATATATATGCTTTTGGCAATTACTATGTCCTATATAAGCTTTCCCATTATGGCGTTTTTAGTGGTGCATACCGCCTGTATGTTTATGGGTATTTCAACTCATAATACACAGTTTTCCGCCGCCACGGCGTTTTTGGTTGTAGGCATATACAGCCTAGTCGGCGCCACAACTATGTATGTAAGCTATTTTAAAAGAAAAAATAAACGTTAAAAACAAAAAAGCCCTTGACATTCTCAGCGTATTGTTGTAGAATATCAAAGGTCTTTGACCCAAACAATTGAATTTGCGGGTATGGCGGAATTGGCAGACGCGCTAGATTCAGGTTCTAGTGGAGGCAACTCTGTACAGGTTCAAGTCCTGCTACCCGCACCAGACAGTGAAAATCCGAACCTTTATCCTGTTGGAGAAGGGTTCGGGTTTTTAGTTATGCTTTGATGGCTCTTTGTAGGTAGTTGGGATAAAAATTAAAACGGAATAGAATGAAAGCAAGCAGTTGCCAAAAGGCGGACGCTTGCTTTTTTGCTTCGGGCGTGTGCCCTTGGTTTGTGACTAAAGTATACCACATGGATTTTGATTTGCGACACAACACGCACGAATTGTCATAATTCTCGGTTCTTTTTTATCTCTGTTGCTTCGAAGACGCATCTACTGATTAATAAAAGTGTTCGCTTCGTTTTAGTTGCAAAGCGACGAAGGAATATGAGGTCAAACTGCGGTCACACCTTTTTTAAGCCTAAAGCGTGGTGATAACGATTAAATCTGTGCCGTAATTGTGGATAACGTTTACGTACCACCAAGTATCACTTGCTGTTATACCTCTTGTGTTCTTATTTGCGTTGTTGTTTGCGGTGTTAGGCATAACGTATCTTTTACGATCGCGCGTTATTATTGTGCAATCTCAAGCGCAAATATTAAATTTTTAATAAATTTATAGACGAATTAAAAGTTTTTGACATTATATAGCAGAAGAAGAAAATTTGGGCAGGAAAGAATAACTTTAGATTATTATTGTTAGGGGGAGAGTCCGATGTCCATAGATAAAATAATTTAAGATTTGGACAGTAATTGGTTTTAGATAAGCCGTGCAGTTCCTTTAAGAGTTTGTACGGTAAAAGTCCGCCGTGAATATTATTTTTAAAGAGAGGAAGTGTTACTTATGAAAGGTTTCGCAAGGATATTATCCGTATTTATGTGTATGCTGATGGTGTTGTATGTAATCCCAGCAGAAGTGTACAGCTTAAAAATTGGCGCTTCAGAGTTGACATCCGAAAAAATAGAAGATACAAATAACGTTTTGTCTACGGCAAGTACGGAAGTAACTGCCCTTGGCGAAGATGTATCCAAGAGAACTGCAAGCAGTAAAACCATAAGAATGAGCGATGGCAGTTACCGTTTGGTTCAGTATGCAAACGAAGTACACTACCAAGATGAAGGTGAATGGGTAGAATATGATAACAGCCTTTCTCTTTCTTCTAATTCAGTAATATTAGGCGAGTCTTCCAATAAAGATGCGTCTGTGTTTGTAACCACCTCTAATCCTACCGGTTTGAAATTCGGTCAAAGCACAAGCGGTAATGTCGTAAGTTTTGCTGAAGGCAGCAACAAGCTTGAGATGAGCATCATCGGCGCTAATAAAAACGTTGGTGTTGTACAGGCATCTCGTAGTGCCGAATTGAAGTCTGCTGATAAATATGAGGAAATAATAACTATAGAGAACTATAGCTCTTCGGTTTTGTATTCGAATGTTTTTGACAATGCTCATATCAGATATACAGCCGCAGGCAATACGGTAAAAGAAGACATAATCGTACATAAAAAAGCAGACAGCTATGAATATAGTTTTAATTTTTCTCTCACAGGCTTAAATGCCGAACAGCTTTCTGACGGCAGTATCGTATTTACAGACGAAGATACTGACGCAATAATGTATTATATTCCTGTAGGGTATATGTATGACAACGTAGGAGACACTTCAACTGCGGTAAGTTACAATCTTACTCAAACGGCAACCGGGTGTATAGTAACTGTTACCGCTGATGCGGAGTGGATAAATGACAATGAAAGAGATTTCCCGGTTGTTATCGATCCCACTTTGGAAAAAAGCAATGAATATTTGTATTACAGAATAAAAGATGCCGATGTATACACTAACCAAACATCTACTTCTATGTGGCAAGCAGAGTTAATGCACGTGGGTGTGTATAACGGCAAAAGATATGACAGCTTAATTGGTGTAGCCCAACAGGGCGAAAGTGAAAGCTTCACTGTTGATCTATTTAAAATACCCGAAGGCAGCGTTGTTACTAAAGCACAGCTTGAACTGTACGCACATGAATATTCAGGTACAACAACAGTAACTCTTCACGCAGTTACTTCGGATTGGAATCACCAGGCACTTACGTACGCTACAAGGCCGAGCTATCGTAGTATCGTGGTGGATTATAAAAAGGTTACCGCTGCGGGTACAGATTACACGTTTGATTTCACTTCTGTTGCACATGAATGGTTTGAACAAAGCAATGCCGACAGTAATTGCAGCAGAGGACTTCTGCTTACAACTGATGATAACAACTATGTCGCTTTTGCAACCGTTAATTATCAAAATGCAGAAAAGTGCCCGAGTATCACGATCTCCTACCGTGATACCAAAGGCCTTGACAGCAGGTGGAGCTACAACACACAAAGCGCAGGCGCGGCAGGTGCGGGCGCAGTGAACCTGTTTACGGGCAACCTTGTGTTTGTACACGACGATATTACTACCAACGGCGAAATACTTCCGCTTACGGTATCCCACGTATACAATTCTCATTACACAAGCCAACAGTACACTAATGTTGATGGCGACATTCACACTGCAGACTATACTAATATGAAGGTCGGTAAGGGCTTCAAGCTGTCCGTTCAAGAGAGCGTAACAGAAAAGGAAATTGATGACAGTATATGGTATATTTACAACGATTCTGACGGCACAGAATTATATTTTTATAACTTCAACGGCGACAGTGAGTATATAAGCGAGGACGGATATGATTTATCCATAACCAAATCCAACGGCATATATACAATGAGCGACAGTGTAGGCAACACAAAAAAATTCAATAGCGAAGGCAAGTTGTATGAAATTAAAGATCCATTTGGCAATACGAGGACATATAACTACGCCAATGGAAGAGTAATTTCTATTAGCTACAAGCCTAACGGTGGCAGTAATGCAACGCAGCTCACTTTTATCTATAACAGCAATAACGCACTGCAAAAGATAATCAACGAACAAGATACATCTCAATATGTTACATTTAGTTATTCTGCAACATATAACGGAACGGCAAGCAGCAGCTATTCAGGTTTTCTCAGAACAATAACTCACAGCAAAGGCGTTGGCAATTGCAGCTTTACGTATACCGCTGCTGGCAGATTGCAAAGAGTAACCGATACGGCAACGGGCAACAAACTTTTTTACCAATACAACACAAGCAAAAACTATTCTGCAAGCTATGCAATGATAGATTCTGTCACAGAAGAAACCTCCTCCGCCACAGGTCAAAAAGTAAGCTTTGTCTACGGCAGCGAAACAACGGCGGTCCGTACAAGCGGTAATGATGACAATCATGGAAATGCCGACGACTTGCTTACCCATTACGTATTCGACGACCACGGCAGAACCGTCAGCGCATACTCTACCAACTTGAGCGGCACCGAGGTCTACGGTGCGAGCAACGCCGAGTATTCGCCTACCGTGCAAGGCTCCAAAAAGAACCACACCATAACCAAGGACAGCGTCAGCGGTGTCCCCGCAGTAAACCTCATAAAAAATTCAAGTATGGAAAGCACCGACAGTTGGAGCGGTTACTACAGTGGCACGGGCTACTCTTCGACACGCTCTACCGACCAAAAATATATAGGCTCTTACTCCTACAAGCTAACCTCAACCACTAACAAGAGCAGCGGCTTTACCGAACGGCGCCAAAACGTGACCCTGACCGAAGGCGGAACATACACCCTTTCCGCTTATGTGCGTGTGCAAAGCCTTGACGCTACCACCGGCTTCTACTTGGAGCTTGGCGGCAATTCATCCCGCAAAATTAAAGATAATTCCCCCGTATACGCCCAAAACGGCTGGCAACGCATAAGCGTTACCGCAGAGCTTGCCGCCGGTACCCACCAGGTGCGCCTGATATTGCAAAAATCCATCGGCACCGTATACGTAGACTGCGTCCAGCTTGAAAAATCGGACGGCGCATCAAAATATAACCTCTTAAATAACGGCGGCTTTATAGGTGACCTAACAGGCTGGTACCCCACAACCGATATCTACAGCGGCGGCAAAGCAAAGCTTAAAGGTGTACCCGAAACACAGGTAAGGATCTATCAAACCGTCAACACCAACCTGCCCATAACCACCACCTTTGTCCTGTCCGGCTGGGCGGAGGCAGACTCTGTTGCCCGCCGTGACGGCAAAAATAACTTTGAACTGGTGGCAAAGCTTAATTACAGTGACGGAAGCTCCGAGCTTACCAACGTCCCCTTCAGCACCGATAATGCCGAGCTTCAGTTTGCATCCGGCGCCGTAGTAAGCAAAAAGACGGACACAAGCCTTTCCATCAATAATATAACCGTCTACGTTTATTACTCAAACAACGCCAACGAAGCATTCTTTGATAACATCTGCCTCGCCATAGAGCCCGCACAAACCTACCTCTATGACGACGACGGCAACCTGATGTCCGCCACCAACGCCGAGGGTAACAAAATCAATGCGGCGTATTCTGAAGACGGCGTAGATATTTTGTCATACACTAATATTGTAGGTGAACTTTATAACTATACCTACAGCTCCGATATTCCACACTTGTTAACCTCCGTCCTTAAACTCTATAATGGCGATAAGTTTTTAAAAACAGACTATGAGTATGACTCCTACGGCAACCTGACTAAACAAACAGACCGTGATATGAACTCTGGTGCAGTAACGGACAATATCACAACTCAAAGCAGCTACGACAGCTACGGCAGACTGCTGTCCGTAACCGATACGCTCGACAATACTACCACCTATAACCGCAACACCGCAACCGAGCTGCTTAACTATGTGCAGGATGCCAACGGTCACCGCACTGGGTATGAATATAATGAAGTCAGCGAGCTTTTGGAAGCCGTGTTCAACGATAAGGACAAAGACGGCACCATAGATACCGGCGAGGAAAAGGTTGAATATACCTATAACAGCAAAAACCAGCTTGCCAAGATAATAACCGACAGCACCACCTATAATTTAAGCTACGACAGCTTCGGTAACCTAAGCACCGTAAAAGCGGGAACAAATACCCTTGCAAGCTATGAGTACAACGATAATAACGGAAAGCTGACTAAAACCACCTACGGCAACAACTTTACTGTCACAAATGTCTATGACAATCTTGACAGACTTTCTCAAATAATGTATAATAATGCTGTAGCATACACCGTTTCGTACAACGGTGACGGTGCGGTGTCAAAAATAGTGGACGCCAAAAGCGGTATTACTACCGAGTACGAGTATGACTCCCTCGGTAGGCTTGTCACAGCAACAGAGCGTGAAACAAGCACTAACACCGCCGTGCTCGGCACTAGCAACTTCTTTGACTCCTACGGCAGACCCCTTTTCTCAACCTATACTCTGCCAAGCCAACATTTGTACTATACGGTTGGTTATTTACCTAACTCAAGCTTAATAAACCGTTATACCGCTGCTGACAGCACCAACTCCCTTACCCGCACCTATACCTATGACGGTCTGCAGCGTGTAACCTCGGTAAGCACTCAGTTTAATGATCTGGGCACCTTGCAGGAAAGCTATACCTACGTGTCTGACGCAAACAGCACCTCAGGTCTTGTAGCAAGCTATACCGTGGGCAATACAACCTACGCCTACACCTATGACAGGGTGGGGAACATCACCCAAATAGACGAAAACGGTGATGTGCGCAGACTGTATACCTATGACACAATGGGTCAGCTCATTCGTGAGTATGTATATCCCGCCACAGGCTCTGTACAGCAGTATCAGTACAGCTATGACAAGTCGGGCAATATCACTCAGTCGATCTATAGCGTAGGTTCAAGCAATACCACCTACAATTATACCTACGGCAACCAAAATTGGGGTGATCTGCTTACCAACTACAACGGTACAAGCATCAGCTATGACGCAATAGGTAATCCGTCAAAGTGGCGCAACGCTAATCAGCTTTCATGGCAAGGCAGAAATCTTATTGCGTTGCAACATACCGACGGTAGCTATAGTGCGTATGCATATAATGCTGACGGAATACGAACCCAAAAGGGATATGTAAATGCTGAGGGTACAGTAGGGGAGATAACGGCAAAATACACCCTTGACGGTAACAAGATAGTGGCAGAGCAACGTGGTGACATCACGCTGTACTATCTCTATGACGACACCGGCTCCATAATGGGTATAAGCTACGGCTATGATACCTACACCTTTGCAAAGAACATCCAAGGTGACGTAATAGGCATCTACAGCGGCGGCGCTCTTGTAGCAAAGTACGAGTATAACGCCTACGGACAAATACTATCTATCACCAACGCAAGCGGTACAGATATCTCCGGCAATGCTTCTCATATAGCAAATATCAACCCCTTCCGTTACCGTGGCTACTACTACGACACCGAAACAGGCTTCTACTACCTGCAATCTCGCTACTACGACCCCGTTGTAGGACGTTTCCTCAACGCCGATGCTTTCGTATCCACAGGTCAAGGTATCCTCGGCAACAATATGTTTGCGTATTGCGGGAATAACCCAGTTGCTCGCATAGACACAAATGGATTGTTCTGGGATATAGGGCTTGATCTTGTTTCTTTGGGTCACAGCATTTATGAAGTTTGGGAAGATCCAACAGACCCATGGGCGTGGTTTGGGTTCGCTGGTGATGTCGTAGATCTATTGCCAATAGTAACTGGTGTTGGAGAATCGGTTAAGATTGCTAGAACCGCCAATAAAGTTGTTGATGCTGTTGATACCGCTCATGACACTAGCAAAGTGATAGATGCTGTCGATACCGCTCACGACGCCATTAAGGCTATAGATGTCGCTACAGATGGTTTTGGCACCTTATCTCGGGCAAGAGAATACGGTATAAAATCTTATAATGTTTTGAAAAAACAACTAAAGGGGACTGGTTTAGAAGCGCATCACATAATAGAACAGAGACTTGCAAAATCTTTACATCTTGATCCAAATAAGATGTTAAGCGTAGCCGTTACTGTAGAAGAACATCGAGCGTTTACAAAAGCTTGGCGTGACGCTATTAAATACGGAACTAATTATGATCAAGTATCGGTAACACAGGTTTATTTGCACGCAACCGAAATTTACAGAGAGTATCCTGAGTTGCTTGAAGCTGTAAGAAAAACATTGTTGAATTAAAGGAGATATTATGGAAATTAACACGAGAATTTGTTTCGTATCCAAAAACACGCCTGATTTGGTTAAATACCTTGTTTCAAACGGCATTCCATATGAAGAGAATTGTATCCTTTCCGTGATAGAGATGTCAGAAAGCGACCCTCATTGGCCTGTTGTTAGGGATATAGCAAAAGCTTATGGGCTGATTTTTCAATCGGAAATTATGTATTCAAAGCAAGAGTTGCGTGATGCGGAATGGTTACATATGCGCAGCAAATGGAAATTTGGGTATCCGCAGCCAGAAAACACCTTTGTGACCGCTTCAACGACTTATTCGGGAGAGTGCTCTGAATGCGGCAGCTGTAAAACACAGGTAGAACCTTTTAGAATAAAAAAAGCACCAAAGTGGGGCAAGCGAGGGTTTGCAGAACTGTATTGGGTTAACGATGAAATTTTCGTAAGCGAACTTGCAAAAGAAATGCTTTTAAAAGAAAGAATAACGGGTATAACTTTTTTGAATGTTCTTGACAAAAAAGGAAATGCGGTTCTTGAAGATATTTATCAGCTTGTTGTACAGAATGTTTTGGAAAACGGTTTTTTTGCGTCCCCATTAAGCGTTAGTGAATATCAAGAATGTTCTCTTTGCGGCACCACAAAGTATGTTATTAGTGGTAGAAGTATGCTCGAGTATAAAAAAAGCATTTTTGAAAATCAACCGGATATCGTGAAGACAGGAGATGTGTTTGGATCCGGATACTCTTCAAACAAAATGATCATGGTGCGTCAAAGTGTTTATCAAGCTATAGTCAAGAATAAAATGGACAGAGCTTTGAGCTTTGAACCGATTTTGCTAAGATGATTGCAACGCAATCGAAATATTGTTTATGTAAGTTGCGGTTATGATCTGAAATGTCGAATGATACGGCAATGAAAACTGGGCGACTTGCTTACCAACTACAACGGTACAAGCATCAGCTACGATGCTATCGGCAATCCGTCAAATTGGCGCAACGCCGCAGCAATAGAGTGGTCGGGCAGGCAGCTTTCAAACTTTGGGCATAACGATGGCACAATAACCGGATACAGCTACAATGCCGATGGTATTCGCACCAAAAAGACAGTTTACGATACCGGCGGAAGTGTTGTAAGTAGAACTAATTATACCCTTGACGGCAATAAAATCGTAGCAGAAAGCCGCAACGGCACAAATATTTATTATCTATACGATGATAAAGGCGCGATAATGGGTATAAGCTACGGCTATGATACCTACACCTT
>SVRF01000023.1 GCA_015064945.1 Oscillospiraceae bacterium
CAGCTATTATGAAGCGTGACGAAGAAGGAGGAGATATAAAGTGACATTGGCTGATAGGTTAAATAAGATCATTGCAGAGCAAAACATCTCAAAAAGAGAGTTTGCAAAACGGATCGGAGTTTCTGAAAACTATGTTTATACTCTGACCGGCGAGAGCAATAAAATCACTACTCTTTCTCCTTCCCTTGCAAAAGTCATCGCCTTTGAATTTGGCTGTGATGCAGAGTGGGTGTTACAAGGAAATAAAGAATAAATAATTGCCCCGTTGGAAGTACTGTAATTTCTGCATTTCCAACGGGGCTTTTTTGTTTCAGATATTAACTTTTATACGGCTGACACCATTGCTCACTTCTCTTGTGAGTATGGTGTCGGGTATCTTGCTCAGCCACTTTTTACTAAAGTTTGTATGCCGTAATAACAATCAAAGTTTGCAACGGGAAGAACTACCCAATCGGTATTATCCTTATTGTTAGCTTCGCAAAATGCCACCACATCGCAAACCACTTCAAGAGGAACGCCGTTCAAATCAAGGCGTTTAAGAGCATCATATTTTTCAGGAGATAAAATATATTCTTCCGTTTTCAGTGCGCCGAGTTCCAAAGCATCGGCAAGTATATCGTCAAAGCGCAACGCCCAATCTTTCGGGTATTAAGGAACGGGAGTCCACCATAATGACATAGCTCAGGTGGGAAAAGTATTTTTCTCTCATTTCGCCTGCCGCCATCGGCTTTACAAGGACTTCCTCGTTCCGTGCAATATGGGGACTGCGAAGAACGGTGTAATAATCGCTTTGTTCATAGTTCGACATCGGGGCATACATAAAATGACTTTTAATAAATTCCTGTTCAAGACGGCACCGGACAGTGAAAATCCGAACCTCCAGCCGATAGGCGACGGGTTCGGATTTTTCGTTATGCTTTGATGGTTCTTTGTAGGTAGTTTTGGGGGAAAGTTAAAAACAGATTGCATATACAATTACAGATAGTTTTTGACTTTGTTTGCTCTTGTTTGTCCAAACTGATTGCCAATTTGCTTGTTACTGAATGCCTTTCGGATCAGTTTGTAAACAAAATTGAGGACAGGCATTTAATTCTTTTGTGTTCTCGTGCGGTTGTTCAAGCCTTTTGGTAACGAACAACCGCTTTTTGTTTGCTTTGGCGCTGTCTTAATGTGAAAGCCCCTTTTTCATTATATTATTGTTGAAATTATGTACAAATTGTGGTATTATGTATTTGTTGGATTGTATCTATTTTTAGTAGGGGTATTTTATGATAAACATTCGTAAGCTTGAAACAGAATTATGGGAAAGCGGATTATTGGTTCGTGCTTTCGTATAATCAAAGTTTTGTTATAAACCATCAAAAGGTTGGTGTTGTGGCTTACGATGCCAACCTTGTTTTTTTGCATCATCAAAAGAGCTGCAAAAACAATTAAACCTCTTGACATTGACCTTGCGTCAAGTGATATAATATGCTTGTCAAGGAGGTAGGCATTATGAAGGATAAAACTTTATTAGACATATCAGAAGTATGCGAAATGTTGAATGTTACCTCGCGAACACTTCGTTTTTATGAAGATAAGGGGCTTATAACAAGTACGAAAGTTATTTCAAACCGTCGCAAATACAGTGTCGAACAGGTTGAACTTATAAAAAAGATACTCGTTTTACGTACGCTGGGGTTGAGTGTTTCTAAAATCAAGGAAATCCAAGCAGGTGATAGTGATTTACGGCAATCAATAATTGAGCATAAATCTAAGATTTTAGCGATGATAGTTACCAAATCAAAAGAAATTAAATTGCTTGATGAAGCGTTGAATACTTTGGAGCATAACGGGAATATGTTTTACTCTGCCGCTAATAACGAGGACTTGTCTGTTCAAAATGAAACCGTTAGCTTTATTACCGATAATTTCATTTCGGGCAATTATAGAGTTGTTTTTGAGAAGTTTTCGGAAACACTACAATCATATACACCGTTACCTGCGTTTGAGCGTATAGTTAAAGATACATTATCTCCTTTGGGCAAATTCTTGTCCTTGGAATCTGTAGAGAAGGACGCAAGTCAAAGCAATGTTTTTTACAGTTACTTGAAATATGAAAAATTAGGATTGCGTATCAAATTTGTAATGTATGAGAATGTAGTTCACGGCTTTTGGCTTGCTTATTATGAGATTTAGGAAAATTTGTCAGTGATTTAACCGCCGAGGAGAATTTAATTCCTCGGCGGTTTGCTATCCAAATGAGCGTTTATTTCACTTTTGCCGTTATTGTTATTTCTGATTGAAGGTGCTATAATTAAAGCAGAAAGTAAGGACGGAGGAACGCCATGAAGAGTATGGGAGAAATTATTGCAAAGCTTCGCAAGGATGCAGGCTTAACACAAGAACAGCTTGCGAATATGATTGGAGTGTCATCGCAGACTGTTTCTAAATGGGAAACGGGAACAACAATGCCTGATATTATGCTGTTGCCTATTATTGCAGATGTGTTTGATGTGGATATTGATTCTCTATATGGCATAAAAAGAAATGCGAGAAGCAAGAATGTTTATAAACACAACACACACGAAGTGCTTTACAATTCGTTTTTTGAAACTTTGGAATATTTGTGGCACAATGCAGAAACAGACGCAGAAATTGCAGAGAATGTAAAAGAGAGCAGTGAATATCTCAAAAAACACCCCGACACCCAGACCTTGGTGCTTAGCAATATAGACGGCAACGGCGTTTTTGCTGACTGTAATATAGCCTTGGCTTTCAACAAAAGCAAAGATGAAATTCAAAGCCTGTATGACGATGACATTGCGTGGACGGTACTGAAAAGATTTGCAGACGGAGAAACGAGAGCAGTTTTTAAGTATCTTTTGTCTGATTGCTACAAGTCCTTTACCGCTCCTTGCATATCCGCAAAAGCAGGGATTGAACTGCCCCTTGTGGAATGCGCTTTGGACAACCTTCTGCACTTGAAGCTGATAAGCAGAACGGACGTGGCTACCGAGGAAGGCGTGATTTATGTTTACCGTGGCGGTCAAACTCATAAATTGGTTTTGGTCTATTCTCTTCTTGCAATCGCCTACCGTTTAGGTAACTACAAGGAGAGTTACCGTGGCTTTATTTCGTAGCGGATTGTAGGTAATTTTATGGGCTATGTAATATTGTTACTTGTTGTCTTGTTCTTGTGCCTATATCCGTATTTTAGGTGCTTTATAAAGCGAATCGCCTTGATTATCACCATAAAAAGAGTGTGTAATAAAAGCGGTTTTGTATTTGCTCCAACTCACAAAGCTTGGCTTTTCGGTAACATCAAAAGCGGAAAATGTGATTTTTATGTTGTAACAGCTAATAAGGTTTATCGGGTGAAGTTAGCGAGTGGTATGTCCTCTATGCACTTTTATTGTTTTAAGGACAAAAACATTTATCTTTTCAAGTCGTTGAAATGGACTTTGATCTCCCATTGGACATCCAAAACCTATAAACTAAAAAGTAAGCTCCCATTTGACTTCGATCGCGGAACGAGAGATGAGTGGACGGGATATGAAAAAGCCGACATATTGTTGTTTTATCCTACACCGGGCGGTGCATTCGTTTCTGAAAACGGAACCGATAAAGAAATATGGAACGGTGATTTTACAGGAGAAGCCTTGTTTTATACCAAGAAAGGCTTTATAGAGGTGTTGACAAAACGCTGACTTTAGTATAATAAAGCAATTCGCCAAGGAGTTTAATTCTCTTCGGCGGTTTAAGAAGCGGCAACACAGAGTAATGAACTGAGCTACTGCAATAATTTAGCCTTCAGGGAGTAAGGTTTTGGTGTCTTGCTCACTTTTCCATTTTTCGTACATAGCGGTGTCTTCCTCGGTGGAGTAGAATTCGAGGATATCGGGGAGGAAAAGACGGGCGAGGGATTTGATAACGTGGTCGGGGATTTTTTCTTCTTAAAAACAAACGAGGACTTATACCATAATCATGTGCCCTCGTACTTATTGACATAAGTACAGGGCGCAGGGGAGACCCCTCCCCCCCAACGTGACACGAGGGAAACGGGGGAAACGACAGGAGACAGGGAAAACAGCGCAAAAACGACATCCCTTGAAGACGTAACCGCTTCTCCCATAGGTTCAGATTTAACAACGGGCACTGCACCACTGAAAAAGGACTCCCTTGGGGGAGTCTTTTTTTAGTGGTCTTTTGGTACGGGAGGACTTGACGGACGGTAGTGAATGACAGTCCGGGGGACTGTCAGAGCCGTCCGCGCTTTTCCGCAGAAAAGCAAGTCCTGTCATCCGCAAATCTGCAGCCACCATTTAAGGATGGCTTTTTTCATAGCTTTTTGGTGGGATAAGCCCTCAAGCAGTGTCTGTTTCTATTGACAAGACCAAGAAAAGTTGTACAATATTAAGCGTAGGAACATCTCGTACAGAGGAATTTTGGGGGCGAAACGATTATGAAAAATTTAGCAGCTGTTTTTTTGGCAACAGTTATCTTTATGCTTTCTTTGCCCGCTGTTTGCGCCGGCCGTTTAATTGGCGAAGTTAATAATGACGGCACGGTTAACAGCCTTGACGCCGCACAAATACTTAAACACGATGCACGGCTCATCACTTTTGAGGGTGTTTGGCTGGATGTTGCAGACGTTAATACAGACGGTGCGGTCAACAGCCTTGATGCGGCGCTGGTGCTTAAGTATGACGCTAAGCTTATCAACGGATTTGGCACGCTTCCTCAGGAAGACTCTGTCTCCTCCGAGGAAACAGAAGAGGAAAGTTCTGCCTCTTCCGAGGAAACAGAAGAGATGAAAGCAGAAACGGCAGACGAATGGTTGTCAAATATAACTTTTGGCATTAATTATTTTAACGGAATTAACGAAGACAACGATAACGATGCGTATTTCAAGTGGATCAGCGAGCAGGGTTTTAATGCGGTGGAAATAGGCTGTAGATACGGGCATTTGGTCGACGGGGTTTACGGCGATTTGAATTTGGAGTACGTAGAAAAGCTAAGAAACATCATAGACTGCGCATACGAGTACGATTTTTACATCATACTGACTCTGTATGACGGATACGACTATATGTGGACCAGCCTAAACTACGAAAACCAAGATTCCATTATACAAATGCTGAACACATCCTACAAAAAATTGGTGGAAAACTTGAACAGCTATGATGACAAGCTATCCATATCCTTTTGTAGCGAACCGAGAGATTATACCGATAATTTAATAGACGAAGAAGCCTGTGAGGTATTGAACAACGTTAATAAAGAGTTTGTTAAAATGGTACGGAGTACCGGCGGTAATAACTTATACAGAAAGCTGGTTATCACTACCGGTTGGAGCAAATGGGACGGTTTAGCCGCAAGCAGGTTTGAAATGGTGGATGATGAATATACCTTTGTAAGGATACATTTGTACGAGCCCGACAAATTTGCAGGCTCTAAAACCGAAGAGTACGTTTGGGATGAAGTTGGACATCAATTAACCCTGGTTGACAGCTTTAAAGCTTTAAAGAAAAATTTTATTGATAAAGGGATACCCGTATATATCGGAGAGTTTGGATGCAGACCAAAAGATAATGACGAAGAAAGAATTAAGTGGGCCAGATGTTATTTATCTTTGGCAAACAGCCATAACGTAAAATGTTTTATCTGGGATACGGAAAACAAAGGGTCGGGGATTGCAAACTCTTTTGCCATATCCAATAAGCAAAAGCTTGAATGGCTAAATCCGCTTTTTATGAACTATATTTTGGATATGTTCAAAAACCAAAACTTTGTGGATTATTACGACAGCTACAGCTATAGCATAAATATAACCGAGCCTATTGAACTCGAAAGAACCGTTACCGACATTTTGACCGGGGAAGAAAAAACCGTAACAGTATCCTGCGACAGCGACAAGTTGGTTTTACTGGATGGCAAATATTATGCCAAAGAAGTGGGCGAAATCACCTTCGCCTACAGCATCAACGGCTTTAATTATTACTATATCGTGGAGGTAACGGAAGATATCGGTGAAGTTGACTTTGAGATGGAAATAATAACCAATGCCGACACGGGCTATCTGCAATTACGGATAACCACCGCCGGATATTCCAAAACCAGATTGGATTATGATTGGAGATCTACCAACGAGGACGTAATACGTATATCAAAGTATTCAACGATTACTATTCTCAGCGACGGCGAATGCTCAATTATAGCAAAGCACAGGGAAACAGGTGCGGTGGGGATGATTGATGTAGTTGTGGCAAACGGTGAGATAGCTGACGTTTTCGTACATACGACCTAAACGGACGAACCAAGGAGAATACCTATGAAAATACTGATGATAGGCGCGCATCAGGACGATGCCGAATTCCGTTGCGGAGGCACCGCATATAAGCTTGCTCAGCTGGGGCACAGCGTAAAATTTTTAAGCCTTACCAACGGTTGCGGAGGGCATCACCTTTTGACCGCTGAAGAGACGGTAGCTGTCCGTGCCAAGGAGTCTGCCGCCGTGGCAGAGCTGCTTGGCATAGAATACGAAATTTGGAGCGACCAAGCGGACTGCGCACTTATTGCAGACCTGCCCACACGCCGCCGCTTAATTTGCAGCATAAGAAGCTTTGCACCGGATATTATTATCACCCACCGTCCCAACGATTACCACGCCGACCACCGTGCCTGCGCTATGCTGGTGCAGGACGCCGCCTACATGCTGATTGTCCCCCACGAATGCCCCGAGGCGGCGGCGATGAGAACTTCGCCCGTAATTATGTATTACGAAGACGGATTTACCAACCCCGCCTTCAACTGCGACCTTGTTGTGGGGATAGACGAGGTGATAGACATAAAACTGCAAATCGCCCACCTTAACGCATCACAGGTCTACGAATGGTTGCCCTACACCAACGGAGAAACTGTGCCCACAGGCGAAAAAGAGCGTTTTGAGTGGCTTAAGGGGCTGGATATGAGCACGCCCCACACGGACGAGGAAATACTAAGCCTGCCCCGCGGATATGCCGTGCGCTTTGCAAGGCCCGCCGCAAAATTCAGAGAAAAGCTGACAGAAAAATACGGCACGGAACAGGGCGCAAAGATAAGGTATGCAGAAGCCTTTGAAGTTTGTGAGTACGGCGCAAAGCCAAGCGATGAGGTAAAAGCCCTGTTTGCCGCTTTGTAAAGAAATTGTCCCCAACATTTAAACAAAGAAGCACAACATAACCACTAAAAAGAATTGACTTTTATTTTTGCTTATGCTAAAATGAAGTCGCGACACAACTTAATATTTGGGCAAACTATAGGAGAAGTGTTTTTTATTTAGGTAAAAACACATTCTCTATTTTGGCTTTCTCTTATAGTTTGTCAGAAGTTGTGTCGCAGCAATCGGAGTTATGTGTTTTTCGGTGCGTAGCTTCGGCTGCGCACTTTTGTTTTTTTGGAGGAAGTTAAAATGTTGAAAAAGTCCATACTTGTATTGATGTTATTCCTTTTGTATCTTTCCGCCTTTGCCTGCGGAGACAGCGAAAAAGACGTGCGAAAAGACCTAGAAGAGAACATATTTGAATCGTCAACGGCGCCCACAGACACCTTCGTACACACTCACAAGTTTTCCGATGCTACCTGTGACAAAGGGCAAAGTTGCATCTGTGGCGAAACCCAAGGGGAGCCCTTAGGACACGATTACGTAGAAGCCACCTGTACCGAAAAGGCAACCTGTAGCCGTTGCGGCGAATCCTACGGGAAGCCCTTAGGGCACGAAGGCGGCGAGGCAACCTGCACCGAGAAAGCAATCTGCAGCCGTTGCGGCAAATCATACGGCGAACCGCTAAGACACGATTATGCAGAAGCCACCTATACCGCACCCCAAACCTGTACAAGATGCGGAAAAACAATCGGCGAAAAGCTTAAGCTAAGCACTTCTTGTGGTATGCTCCTCTGCACAGGATATGATGGTAGTGATTGCTACGAATTGGTAGCAAATCAAATCGATGGATATCCTGATTCTACATTTGAATTCGGCGTTATAAAAAACAACGAATGGCTTGTTGAAATGAGCTCAAATTGCCCTTTTATTAACGAAAACGGTTGGTGGAAAGGTGCAAAATACGGAAATAATCCTGGAAAATTTAAATATATAAATGCGGGTTGTTTTTATTATTCTCACAATGATGGAATTGGATTGTTTGAAATGATTTACAAACCAGAAACCGGTAAATATTTTGAGGTCTCCGGACTTGTTTCTTTCACAATGTTTAAAACGGAGTTTGGCGAAGTGGATTATAGTAAATTATGCAATGATAAAAGTGAATTTTTGGCTAGAATCAACGACGGACATTATACTTTTTCATACATAAATTTAAATACAGGTGAAACAAAAGCAATACCATTAAAACTTCATGTCAATAATAATCAAGATATAGGATTGTTATCAGATGGACTGTTCTATGCTTATGGGGGAAGCAATTTTACAGGGACTGATTATTGGGGATTTTTTGATTTGAACGGAAATCAGATTATTGACCTCACTCAATATGATACGACAGATTTAAAGGATTATCAGTTTCGCAATGGCAAATATACAATCACCTGTAAAAACAATAGTGGTGTGAAATTTAACATTACCTTTGATACATCAGGAAATATAATATCGCAAGAAAAAGCTGAGAATTAAGTACTAACTCTCAAGAATATACCATATTTAGAAAGGTCTGTCTATGAACAATACAAAAACGCTAAGAACTCTTTGCTCGTTGATGTTTTTAACGATATTAGTTAATTTATCATCATGCAGTTGCGACCATGAATGGGACAACGCAACCTGCATCTCCCCAACAACTTGTCGGATTTGCGGAGAAACGGCAGGAGATGCAATTGGACATATTTTGAGCGATGCCACCTGCACTACTCCTGCAACCTGCTATATCTGCAGGGAAAAAGAAGGAGAAGTGGTCGGACATGACTGGACAGATGCAACTTGTACCACACCTCAAACCTGTAGCGTTTGTAAAGAAACCAAAGGTATCCCTAAGGAACACACTTATTTTCTTGGAACATGCTTTTACTGTGATAGTGAAGATCCGACTTATTTTGTTCCCGAAAATTACGGCTTTATAAACAACTACGGTATGTACACTTTTGTAGAAATAACAGGCTATTCCCTTAGCGGCACTACCCCTTATGCACACTTCGAAGAACATGGATACAGCCATAAGATACGCATTTTTAAAGACAAAGTATACTACGATTACTCCCGCTATGAAACCGATGAAAATGTTGATAACAAAAAACTAACAGAAGACTTGAACGGAACAGAAAGTTATACAATCATAAACAATGACGCCATATCGGTAGACGGTGACACCTTTACAATTTTCGAGCGTGTTTGCAGAGACGGTCGTTTAATCTTAAAAACCATGTGGAATAATACCGAAAGGTGGTATATCCTTGAAGAACAAATCGATTGGAATAAATCTCCGTCAATAGAAAATGTGGAAAACGGATGGAAAAAATATACATACTATTTTAAGTAAACAAAGTACATTGTGCCCTTTAGTGTATCTGTATAAAAAATACGCCACCCGGAAATGATATGCACCCCCAAAGTTAGACACTTTGGAGGTGCATATTAACGTTTAATTCGAGCGGTTATATCTTTATAATACGTGAATTAAGAAGAGCTAACTGTCTTATTAGGCAGCACCTTTTCTTTAATCTACTAGATGCGCAAAACGTGTGTTTAACACTACCTATTTAAGCTTTTTAAGCTTTGCAGGGTTGGCTATAACTATAAGCTTTTCGCCTTTTGCCAAAGGGCGGGAGGGGTCTATTTCGGTGCTTATGCCCTGCTCTGCGGACACGGCAACCACGTTAAGGGAGTACTTTTTGCGCAGGCTTAGCTCGATAAGGCTTTTGCCTACCCAGTCGTCCTTTACGTCCAGCTCCAGCATAGAAACCTCGTCGGAAAGCTCTATCATCTCAGAAAACCCCGAGGTAAGCAGGTTCTTTGCAAGGCGCTTGCCGGACTCCTGCTCCGGTATAATAACCCTGTCTGCGCCTATGCGGGAGAGTATTTTTTGGTGCATCTCGTTGCCGCACTTGGCTATAACGGTTTTAACGCCTGCCTCTTTACAAAGAGTAACGGCGAGGACGCTTGCCTCCAAATTGCTTGCCATGGAGATAATAACCACGTCCAAATTAGATACGCCCAGCCTTTCGATAACCTCCGGGTCGGTAACGTCGGCGCACTTGCACACGGGGATATCAGCGGCGGCGGCGTTTACAAGGGCGGGGTTTTTATCTACCGCCAACACCTCTGCACCGTTCCCTACCAGCTCTGTTGCCACGGCTTTGCCGTATCTGCCGAGACCGAAAACACCGTATGTTTTATTTATACTCATAGCTTTACTTCCTTTCTATCCCACGCTTATCTCTTCGGTGGGGTTTTGTATAAGCTGTTCCCCTTCTCTTTTAAGCACGAATGCGCTTGCCAGGGAGATAGGCCCTACTCTGCCCAGATACATAGTTACGGTAATGATAAGCTTACCTGCCGTGTTAAGCAGAGGGGTTATACCCCTTGTAAGCCCTACGGTTGCGGTGGCGCTTACGGTCTCGTACAGGATATCCAAGGCATCTCCGCCGCAAACGGCTGAGAGTGCCACCGTCGACGCCAGCATAATAAAGAAGGACATACAGGTAACGGCAACCGCCTTGTTTACCGCTTGAGGCTTCAGCCGTCTGCCGAAAAGCTCGATGCCGTCCTTACCTCTGAGTGATGCCACGGCGGTCATAATAAGCACCGCAAAGGTCACGGTTTTAACGCCGCCTGCCGTACCTACGGGTGAGCCGCCGATGAACATAAGCACAAGACAAAGCGTTGCCGTCGGTACCCTTAGGTTTTCCTGTGCTACAGTGAAGAAGCCCGCCGTCCTTGTGGTAACGGATTGGAACAGGGATAGCTGTATTTTTTGCCACACGGTGCAGTTTGCCATGGTGGCAGGGTTGTCCTTTTCGAAAGCGAAAACAAGCACGGCACCGCCGATTATTAAAGCGAGAGTGGCTACGATCGCTATCTTGCTGTGGAGTGTAAGGCTGCCGAACATTTTACGTCCCTGCCTGCGGCGCAGTTTAACTACCCTTACCACATCCCACCAGACGATGTAGCCCAGACCGCCCAGAACAATAAGCAAGACGGTTACGGTATTTACCACGGGATTAAAGGCATAATCCGCAAGGCTGTTTGTACCAAGCAGGTCTATGCCTGCGTTGCAGAAGGCAGAAACGGCGGTAAACACCGAGATCCACACGCCCCTTGCACCGAACTGCGGCACAAAGACGGTCATATAGAGCAAAGCGCCCACACCCTCTATAATAAAGGTGCCTTTAACCACCCGTTTTACAAAGCGAACAAGCCCCGACATAGAGTTAAGATTAAAGGAGTCCTGCAAAAGAAGCCTGTCCCCAAGTCCCATACGCCTGTTAAGAAGCAACATAAGCCCTGCCATTACGGTTATTACCCCTAAGCCGCCCACTTGGATAAGTACAAGGATTACGGCTTGTCCGAAGGGGCTCCAGGTACTGAAGGTAGGCAGCGTCACAAGCCCCGTAACGCAGGTGGAGGTGGTGGCGGTGAAAAGTGCGTCCGTATAAGAGACCCTTACGCCCTCCGCCGCACTTACGGGCAGGTACAGCAAAAGGCTGCCCAAAAGGATGACCGCCAAAAAACTTGCAAGTATTATATGTGTGGTGTTTATGCCTTTTCTTTTCATAAAGCTTTACCTGTTTTTGCTACTCCTTGCCCTCAAAACGGATAAGGGTAGCATATTTTTTACCCTGTGCCTGAAGCGCTGTTTCTATCTGCGCCGAAATATCAGCGGCGCTGTATTTTGTGCCGTATGGTACGTCCAAGTCGAAAACCAATACCGAAGCAGACTTATCATTTACTATTCTGAAGCCGTGGAGGGAAAAACGGGGATTTATATCCCTTATTATCTCCTCTGCCCTGCGGCGCATATCCTGCCACTCCTCATCGTCGGTAACAACGGGGTCGTAGTGGATAACCATATTTACGTTAAGCCGTGTCTGCACGTCACGCTCTATGCGGTCGATAATTTCGTGGCTGTCAAGGGGAGTTTCCGCCGCACTTACCTCCACGTGAATGGAAGCAAAGCGCTTGTCGGGGCCGTAATCGTGGACAAGCAGGTCGTGGACGCCAAGAACCTTAGGGTCGGAAAGCACAATACGGGTTATATCCTCTACAAGCTGTGCGTCCGCTTGCTTGCCAAGCAAGGGGGACACCGTATCCCTAACCAAAATCAGACCCGAATACAATATAAACAGAGATACGCCGAGACCTATATACGCGTCTATGTTAACGTCAAAATACTTCCTTAAAAGACAGCCTGCAAGCACGGCGGAGGTAGTTAAAACATCGTTGCGGCTATCCACGGCGCTTGCGGCGAGGGAGAGGGAGTCCGTCATTTTGCCCAGACGTCGGTAAAACAAAAACATCCAAAGCTTTATAAGTATTGCCGCCCCTAAAATAACAAGAGCAAGAGTCGAAAACTGCACTTCTGTGGGGTTGATGATGCGTTTTACGGAGGAGCTTGCCATCTCTGCCCCCAAAAGCAGGACGAAGACCGCAATAGCCAAGCCCGAAAGATATTCGTATCTGGCGTGGCCGTAGGGATGGTCCTTGTCTGCAGGGCGCTGTGCCATTCTGAAGCCCAGCAGGGTAAGTACGGATGCGGCAGAGTCGGAAAGGTTATTGGCGGCGTCCGCAAAGACGGAAACAGAGCCTGCCATAATACCTGCCGCAAGCTTTATGCAAAACAGAAAGAAGTTGCAAATTATGCCCGTTATGCCTGCGGTCTTGCCGATGGCACTGCGGACGGCAGGCTGTTTCGGGTTGCGGTATTCTTTTACAAAAAGTCGCAGCAAAAGCCTTGTCATACACCTTACCTCCCAAAGATTTGTACTGCAATAATATGCTGTACTTTTTAATTATAGCATATATCACACGGCTTTTCAACAAAAAAATGCGTCAGCCATAGGCAAAAAAGATTGCAATCTGTGCTGATAAAGCGAAGTGTTTTTGACCTGCTGTCCTGTTTCGGCGGGAGTAAACCCCCGCCCTACGATATGGAGGAGACGTGTATCCACAAAACGTACGTTTTTGCAGGGCTTGTGGCTATAGGGAAGCATAATGTTTTATTGCAAGGCTTACGTCTATGGGTAAGCGTAAGGTCTTGTTTGTAGGGGGCGGCGCCCTCGACGCCCCAAAGCGTAGCGTAAAGACAAAGCATAACATTTTTATAAATAAACATTGCTTTTACAACGTAGGGCGGGGGTTCTACTCCCGCCGTTACAAAACAAAAAAGAAACGGCAGGATTTGCGGTGAATGCGCATTTCCTGCCGTTTTGTTTTATATCGTCTTTTTACCTCGGGTCGTCGTGGGCGCCGACCCCTACCCGGTGGTATTTGTTGCGTAGATTTTAGGTTTTATCTTATTGCCACGTTACGGCGGGAGTAGAACCCCCGCCCTACACACTACTTACAAGGTTTAATCTAATACAATTACTTTTTTAGGCTTGCCGAAAAATTTCCTTACCTCTTCACTCTTCACTCTTATCTCTTCACTGGCGAACGAATGTGAGCAATGGGGTACTTTATCCTAAGAAAGTAAAGTCCTTCGTTGTGGGAGACTCTATCTCCACATCCTTGCCCGTGGCTTTTACGTTAAGCTCGTAGCTTAGCTCAAAGCTATGGCAAAGCTCTGCCTCCGTAGGGACGTAGCCCGTTGGGTAATACGCAGGGCTGTCGTAAAGGGACACCTTACAGCTTATGCTTAAAGCGGCAAGCTTTCCCTCTCCGTCCAGTACGCAGGTAAAACTGCCGTCTGTATACTTCGTCTTATCCCTTTGGGGCTTTTTTACGCCGGAGTAGGTAAGCAAAATGTCGCCGAACAGAGCATTAAACACATCCTCGTCCACCGCCGTAAGCACATATTTTGTACCTGCGGAGGTCTGTGCCGTCCTCAGTCCGCTTACTTTATTTTCAGCGGGGAGGCTTATGTTGGTGCAAAGATACTGCTTTAGGAACTGCTCTTTATCAAAGCTTTCGTAAAACTTGCCCGCCTTGCCGCTGTAATAGTAAGCGCCTGCCTTATAGTAAACGTCCACGCTGATACCGTCACCGCCGTAGACCTCGGTGCTTTTGCCGGACATAGCCACCGGCTCCTTACGGCTGTAGGCGTAGGTGCCTTGGTTAAAGTAACGGCTTTCGTCACCCTGCGTCAGCCCGATAATAACCGCCGTTTGGCGCAGGTCTTGGCTGTTGAAGCCCTCCACCGCCGCAGACAGGGTATTGTAGGTGTCTTGATCCAAGGTAAAGCTTTGTGCCGCCTTATCCTCTTTACCGCCGCAGGCACAGAGAAGAAAGCACAGCGCCGTCAGTAAACATACGGTCCGCCTCATCATCTGGGAACGATGCCGCCGTCAAGCAAGATTTGGTAGGACTCTAATATAGGCGCTAAGTCGTCATAGTTGATATAGTAGCCGCCCTGACCGTTAACGGTGGCGTAAACCTGTACGGAGTTAAGACGTGTGTAATCTATAGTGGTTTCATCATCACCGCGGGTAAGTGTTATGGAAAGGTCAACGCCGTCGGGCACTTCTCCTTCGTGTTCGCCTATAATTACGGGATGTATGATATCCACATAAAAGCGGCGCACGCTTTGCAGGTCTGTTCTGCCGTTGTCAAGGGTAGCGGCGGTTATATCACCCTCTGCATTCTTTTCAAAGCGGAATATATGGGTCTCGCCGTCCTTGGTAATGCTTATCTTGTCAACTGCCTTTACGTAGTCGGTAAACAGCTTGTTGTCTATAAAGTTGAGGGGCGTAAAGTCCATATAGCAGACCTGGTCTTCGTTACGGAAGGCGCTTGTAGGCAGCATACCTATGCCAAGAGTTTCGGTATAGGTGCTGTCGGTCTTCTCATCATAATAGTCGATAACGCCGTAAAGGTAAAAGTTGCTGTCGGTATCGGGTCGGCTCATATACACGCGACAGGTGACAACGTCGTACACCGTCCAGGTATAACTGCGGTAGGGCTGTGCCAAGCCGTATTCCGCCAAGTCCTCCTCGGTAGGAACGGCAACCTTTATATCGTCGCTTTTAAGGGCGGAAAGCGCGTTGAACATATCGCCCACATTGTAGAAATTGCTGAGGGCATAGCCCTTATTGCTGTGGATATAGCGGTCGGGGTCTGTCACCTTCCAAGTGTAGTTTATGGGCAGCTCCTTCTTTTCCCCATCGCTAAGCTTTTTAAGCTTTATTTCCATACCGTCCATAGTGATGCACATATTGTCAATGGCGCTGTATACGTCCGTAAGCTCGTTAAGCTTTACGCCGTATTCCGCAGACAAAAAGTCCTCTGTTGCCATAAGTGCAAAGCTTGCGTAGGCGTTGGTGGTGTATACGTAGGGCTTAAGCTTATTGCTTGCGTCATCGCAAAGGGCATAGTAGCCGCTTCCGTCGGGCAGAGCCTTGCCTATGCGTATACTGCGGAAATTATCCTCGTCGATGGCAACAAGGATGGTTGCGGTGGCGTTTTCATCACTGTCAAGGCCGTAAACGGAAAGCTCCTCAGGATTTTCCACCTTACCCGTAGCAACCGGGTTTTGTGCAAAGGACATAAGGGTTATTGCTGCGGAGGAGTCCACCATCATAGCCTCGGTGCCCATAATGCAGGGGGTGCCCGTCTTGGGCTCGGAATAAAAAGTAATCTCGCCGTGCTCGTTTGTCACCTGAACAAACTTAAGGTCGGTATACTTTGTGCCCATGGAAAACATATTGATGTTGCCACCCTTATTAAGGATGTCCCCATCCTTGTCGAAGCCTGCAAAGGGCTGTTTTTCGTCCACACCCAAGTCCTTGCCGAACAGGGCGGTGTTTATAAGGGAGCGTGCATTGAAGGCGTAGGTAACGCCGTCAAGGTTGGTATAGTACTTTATATCCTTTTCCGTATTAAGGGAAACCTCGGTACCGTTAACCGTGAGTACGGCATCCGCGTCACCCTTACCGTAGGATACGCTTATCCCTTGGTTAAGTGCGGCATAGTCCTCTGCCAGCGCCATAAGGGGGGCTGTTTTTTCGTTACCCTTGCCTTTTTCGGACTTAAAGGTAAAGCTTGCCGTGCCCTTAAAGCCCTCAAGGGCGGTCTTTTCCCCCTCAGTAAAGCTGTAGTTAAGCTGTACCTGCTTAGGGGTTTCCTCTACTGCCGGCTTTTCGTCAGGCTTGCCGATGAGATAAGCGGCAAAGAGTGCCACTGCCAAAACAGCAACGGCACCTATTGCAATTATTTGCTTTTGGAACTTACTTAGCTTTTTCATTTTTTAAAAGCCTTTCGCTTAAAAAGTTTTAGGCGTGGCGGCGTCTTAACCAAACCACAGCGGCAACGGCGAATATTACCACAGGTGCAAGCATTGTAACGATTATTGTCCATGTTCTTGCCTCACCGGTGGTTATCTCCAATGCCTCGTCCACAAAATAAACCTCTTCTATCGCCACGTACTCCTGCACGGTGTTGGCTTTACGCAAAATGCTTTCAAGCAATGCACGGTTGGAGTAACGGGTGTTTATATAGTCGCCGGATAAAAAGTCGGTAGAAGCAAAGAGGTATGCGGTTTTGTACTCCTTATTCTCGGTATCGTCACCTTGCTCGTCCTCTATGGAGTTTGCCTGCATAGTGTAAGCAATAAGCGGGAAGTTGGCGGTTTTACCGTCTGCTGTTGCGGTATTGCCTGTAGCAATAAGGGTATCCTCGCCCTGTACCTCCATAGCGGTGCTGAGGGACAGCTTTACGGTGTTGTTGAACACAAAGCGCTCGTCACCGCTGAAGTCTTTAACCACCTGTGCGCCCAAAGAACCGCTTTTGGTTGCGGCGATATAACCGAGAAGCTTATTGCCGCCGCTGCCCTTTATGGAGTGGTCGTTATCCAAAACAGCAACGCCGCTGTGATAGCTCAGCCCGTAGTCCACGTCCAAATAACGGGAAAGGTTGGGAAGCACGGGCGTTTGGTTATCTACGGAAACAAAGAGGGTAACGTTATAGCTGTCCATAGCCGCCTTTACCTTCTCAAGCTCGCTTACGGTATCCTTGTTTGTGGGGTCGTAATCCATAAAGTCACGCTGGGGGTCGCTTATGAATATAAGACGGGTGTTTGCAGGAAGATCCTCCTCGTTAAGGTCGATAACCTGCACGTCAAAGCCCATATCGTAAAGAGTATCAAAAAGCACAAGCTTGTTTGCCTGGGCAAGCTGTTTGGGGCTGAGGCCTTTATAGTCTGCCAAGGTGTATTTGCCGTTGTCAAGGCTTTCCCCGTGACCTGCGGTGAACACGGCAAGGGGGCTTTCCTTAAGGCCTGCCTTGATAATTGCGGCGGTATAGGTCTTTTCGCCGGCAAAGGCAACGGTGGTGCTTGTTTCCACGTCGGTATAGTAGAAGTTTGCAAAGCTTATGGCACGGGTGTGATATTCACCCTCCACAAGCACGTGATACTGGGTAAGCTGTACCTGTGTTTCCTCGCAGTATTTCTCCCACTTATCCACGTTGCTTGTAATATCCGTAAAAGCAAGGCTTACGTGTCCGTTAAAGGTACTTTCGTAAGAGCGTGCCAGCTCCAGCACCATGGGGTCGGTAATCTTATCCTCAGGGGCGAGGAAGCGGATAGTTATTTTCCAGTCGGGGTTGTCGGCAAAATATTCCTTAAACAAAGTCTTTGTGCCGTCGCTTATGGTGTAGTAGCGTGCCTCGTCATCGGTAATGTCCACACGCAGGTCCCATTTGGCGGAAAGCAAGGATGCGGCAAGGTTAAGAGCTATGCAAAGCACCACAACCGCAACCGCAAAGCCTGCGGAAAGGGAGCCGTACTTAAGCTTGCGGGTAACGGCTTCTTTTTGTTTGTCCATCATATTGTTGTTCACAGCCGTACCTCCTTTACGCCCATCTGCGGCGCTCGTATACCCTGACGGTAAAGAACAGGAACACGGCGGCTATGGAAACATAGTATATTACAGAAGTTATATCAAGTATGCCGTAGGTAAAGGGCTCGTAGCGGGAAAGGATGGAGATGAAGTCCACCACAGACTTTATCCACGGTACGGAGATATCGGAAAGAAAGCTTACCGCCAGCATAATAAAGATGGTATCTATAGAGCCGATGGCGGAAACCAAAGCGTCCTCGGTAAGAGAGGAGAAAAACATACCTATTGCAAGGAAAAGTGCGCCTATAAAGAACAGGCATATCAAATTGGACAGGATAAGCATACCGTTTACGTTGCCGTATTTGCTAAGCAAGCTGAAATTAAGGCTGTTGAAAAGCAAAGCGGCGGTAAACACGGTAAGCGCGGCAAGATACTTGCCCATTATGATGCCGCCTATGGAAACGGGGCTTGTCATAAGAAGCTGTTCGGACTTGGTCTTACGCTCCTCGGACAAGGACTTCATAGTAAGCAGGGGCAAAAGTATTGCAAATGCGTAGATCAGATAGTTAAAATAGGTGGAAACACTGCTGTCTTCCTGCTTTTGCAGAGTACATATACTGAACAGCAGGCCCGATATTGCCAAAAAGTTTGCGGCAAACAGATAGCCGATGGGAGAGATAAAGTACGCCTTCAGCTCTCGCTTATATATTGCAAACATAGCTTACCTCCTCTTGCCGCCTTCTCGTTTTTCTTTGTTGGAAACAAGCCTTACGAACACATCCTCAAGGCTCATATCCACGCCCTCAAGCCCTATCAGCGCATAGCCCTTCATTGCCAAGGCGTTAAAGAGGGGCACACGGGCATCAACGTTTTCATCCGACTCTATAAGATAGCTTACGGAGTTGGCGTCCTGCTTGCCGATAGCGTCCGCACTTCGGATAACGGGCAGGGAACGAAGCAGTTTAAGCACATCCTGCTCTGCCCCGCAAATCTTTGCGATGTATCTTCTGGTGCCCTCCAGCGCTTCGGTAAGGGTCTCTATGCTTTCGTCGGCAACTATTGTGCCTTCGTTTATAACCACAACTCTGTTGCACACCTGCTGTACCTCGGGCAGTATGTGGGTGGAAAGGATTATCGTATGCTCCTTACCCAGCATTTTAACAAGGTTGCGAATTTCTATAATCTGCTTGGGGTCAAGACCGACGGTCGGCTCGTCAAATACAAGCACCTTGGGGTTGCCGATAAGTGCCTGCGCTATGCCCACACGCTGTTTATAGCCCTTGGAAAGATTTTTTATAAGTCTGTTTTTTACGTGACTTAGCTTAACGACCTCGCATATATCGTTAATGTGCTGTTTGCGGGATATTTTGCAGTTTTTAAGGTCGTACACAAAATTAAGGTACTCGTCCACACGCATTTCGGGGTAAAGGGGCGGAAGCTCAGGCAAAAAGCCTATCTTCTTTTTTGCTTCCGTAGGGTTTTCAAAGATGCTTACGCCGTCCACAAACGCCTCGCCCGCAGTAGCGGAGAGGTAACCCGTAAGTATGTTAAGGGCGGTGCTTTTACCTGCGCCGTTGGGGCCGAGAAAACCAAGTATCTCGCCCTGCTCCACGCTGAAGCTTATGCCCTTAAGTGCGTGGTTTTGACCGTAGTCCTTATAAACGTTTTTAAATTCTATCATTACCAAAGGCTCCCAATTTTTATTCCTTAGTTGCTTTAACCTCTATGCCCAAATCTTCAAGGCAAGATACGGGTACTTCCGCAGGACAGGAGGTCATAAGCTCTGACGCGTTCTGTACCTTGGGGAAGGCAACAACGTCACGGAGAGTTTCACAGCCCAGCAGCTGCATAACAAGTCTGTCCAGCCCCAGCGCCATACCGCCGTGAGGAGGAGGACCGAAGCGGAACGCATCCGTAAGGAAGCCGAACTTAAGCTTTGCTTCCTCGGCAGAGATGCCAAGCAGACGGAAGATGGTGGTCTGCAGTTCGGGGTCGGTTATACGGATAGAACCGCTGGCAAGCTCGATGCCGTTAAGCACAAGGTCGTAAGCCTTTGCACGTACAGCCGCCTTGTCGGTTTCCAAATAAGGCAAACACTCATCAAGAGGCGCGGTGAAGGGGTGATGCATCGCAACGAAATCTCCAAGCTCTGCATCAAACTCGAAGAAGGGGAACTCCACAACCCAAAGGGGCTTGAAGCCTTCCTTCTTAACGCCGCCTCGGTTAGCGGTTTCTATACGAAGCATACCCAAGGTGGAAAGCAGTCTGTTTGTATCGGTGTCTGCCATAATAAGCAGAACGTCACCTGTCTCGGCGTTCATCTTTTCGTAGATAGCCGCCATTTCTTCCTCGGTCATAAACTTGGCAAAGGAGGAACTTACGCCCTGTTCTGTCATTCTGACCCAAGCAAGACCCTTAGCGCCGCAGCCCTTTACATACTCGGTAAGCTTATCCACCTCTTTACGGGTAAGCTTGTCCGCAAGGCCCTTGGCGTTAATACCTCTTACACTGCCGCCGCCGGAAAGTGCGCCGGCAAACACAACAAACTCGCTGTTCTTAACAGCGTCGCTTATATCGCAGATCTCCATACCATATCTGAGGTCGGGCTTATCGGAACCGAAACGTTCCATAACCTCTTTATAGGTGTATCTGGGGATAGGCATTTCCATATCGTGCCCAAGCAGTTCCTTAAACATACGCGCCATAAAGCCTTCGCCTATGGCAAGCACGTCGTCCACATCCACAAAGGACATTTCAAGGTCTATCTGGGTAAATTCGGGCTGACGGTCGGCACGAAGGTCCTCGTCCCTGAAGCAACGGGCAAGCTGGAAATAGCGGTCAAAGCCCGAAACCATAAGCAGCTGCTTATAAAGCTGAGGAGACTGAGGAAGTGCGTAGAAAGAGCCCTTGTGAACACGGCTGGGTACAAGGTAATCCCTTGCGCCTTCGGGCGTGGAACGCACAAGCATAGGAGTCTCTATCTCTAAAAATCCGTTTTCGTCAAAATAATCCCTTACAACCTTTGCCGCCTTGTGACGGAAGATTATGTTTTTAGCCAAGTCGGGACGGCGCAGGTCAAGATAACGGTACTTAAGTCTTAACTCTTCGCCCGCCTTGCTGTTTTCCACTATTTCAAAGGGAGGTGTCTCCGATGCGGAAAGCACACGCAGCTCCGTAACAAAAATCTCTATATTACCCGTGGGCAGGTTGGGGTTTTTACTGCTGCGCTCTCTTACCGTACCAACAGCCGCAAGCACATATTCGCTTCTTGCCCTGAACGCCTTTTCAAACACCTCACGGTCACTGCCCTCGTCAAAGGCAAGCTGTACTATACCGCTGCGGTCACGCAGGTCGATAAACACAAGACTGCCCAGGTCACGCTGACGCTGTACCCAACCCATAACGGTTACGGTTTTTCCTATATCTGTTTCACGAAGCTCGCCGCAGTAACAACTGCGCTTCAAGCCGCCCATAAGCTCTGCCATAATATTTCTCCTC
This sequence comes from Oscillospiraceae bacterium, assembly GCA_015064945.1. Lineage (GTDB taxonomy): Bacteria > Bacillota > Clostridia > Oscillospirales > CAG-382 > SIG636. Next base: position 21,463 of record SVRF01000023.1, read on the forward strand.
AATTAACGACCCATAAGGGCTTTTATTTCTTCTGCGTCAAGCGCCGTCTGGGCGCTTTCGCCGTTTTTCATATTCTTAAGATTTGCCTTGCCTGCCGCCAGCTCGTCACCGCCGATTACGATGTTGTAAAGTGCGCCCTTCTTGTCCGCATACTTCATCTGCGCCTTTAAGGACCTGCCGCAAAGCTCCGCCTCTGCCTTTATGCCAAGAGCTCTCAGCTCCCTTGCCAGCAGATACGCCCTCTCCCTTGCCTCAGCACAAGCAGAGGCTATAAATATATCGGGGGCGGAGGGGTCTTCCGGAATAACTCCGTCCATCTCCATAGCCGCAATAAGGCGGGTTATACCCATACCGAAGCCCACGCCGGAAAGCTTGGGGCCGCCGAGACTGCTTACCAGCCCGTCGTACCTGCCGCCGCCGCAAACCGTGGACTGGGCACCTATTTCGGACACAAACTCAAACACGGTACCCGTGTAGTAGTCAAGGCCTCTTACAATGAAGGGGTCAACCTCAAAGGCAAGCCCTGCGCCGGTAAGGATCTCCTTAAGGGCATCAAAGTGGGTCTTACAGTCCTCACAAAGGTGGTCTATGGTCTTGGGGGCATCTGCGGCTATCGCCTTACACTCAGGACACTTGCAGTCAAGGATACGCAAGGGGTTTGTGTTCAGTCTGCCCTTGCAGGTATCGCAAAGTCCGTCTTTTTTCGACTCGAAATACGCCTTAAGCGCATCTCTGAAACCGCCGCGGCAGTTGGGACAACCGATGGAGTTTATCTTAAGCACAACACTTTTTACACCCAAACGCTTAAACACGTCTGAAGCAAGCAATATCATCTCCGCATCTGCCAAGGGAGACTCGGACCCAAAGGTTTCCGCACCGAACTGGAAAAACTCACGGCTTCTGCCTGCCTGAGGCTTTTCGTAACGGAAAAAGTTGCTTATATAGTAAAGCTTTAATGGCATTGCCTGCATACAAAGCCCGTTTTCTATAATACTGCGTACTACGCCTGCCGTACCCTCGGGACGAAGGGACATACTTCTGCCGTCCTTGTCCGTAAAGGTATACATTTCCTTTTGCACAATGTCGGTAGTATCGCCCACGCCGCGGTCAAACAGCTCGGTCACCTCAAAGGTGGGCATACGTATCTCGCCGAAGCCGCCGGTTGCGGCAATCTCTCTTATGTTTTTCTCTATATACTGCCAAACATAGCTTTTATCGGGCAAAATATCCATTGTGCCCTTGGGTTTTTGTATATAATTCGCCAAAGTCTTAAACCTTCCTAACTGTTAGTCATTCTCTCTTACAAGCATACGCCAATCCAGATCGCCTCTGTCAAGGGCAAGCACAAGCGCTTCTGCCGTGGCGATGTTGGTGGCAACGGGTATATTCTGCTTGTCGCACATACGCACCAGGTCAAGCTGGTCGTTGGCGTATTCGTTTTCGTCCGCCGCATCACGGAAATAAAGAAGTACGTCTATCTCGTTATAAGCTATACGGGCGGCTACCTGCTGTGTGCCGCCGTGAGTGCCGGATAAAAGCATTTCTATATCCAAACCCGTAGCCTCTTTTAAATACTTGCCGGTGGTACCGGTTGCACAAAGATGGTGCCTACTTAAAATGCCGCAATATGCAATACAAAATTCCGTCATAAGCTCTTTTCTTTTGTCGCTGGCTATAACTGCTATTTCCATTAAAACACCCTCCTGTCACAGTTATTTTTACAAATATCTTTTCAGTTTCTTAGGCTTGTAAACATCCTTAAACAAGGGCACACGCTCGTCCGCATAGCGCTTGGCTATGTTCATACACGCCGCCTCGTAGGGTAGAAGCTTGCGCTGCTCCAAGTAAGGAAGCGCCCCCGCCTCCTGCCTTGCGGCAACGCTGTCATCAAAAGGAATGACCCCTATAAGCTGTATCTTTGCCCTGCCGATGATATCCAGCATAGAAGGCAACAGACCTTTTTTTGCCGCTGCCGCACGGTAGCAGTTTACGACCATACGGATGTTCGCAAAGCCAAGGGATGCAAGCATAGCCGCAGTCCTCTCCGCCGCGCGTATGGCAGTGGATTGGTGCAGACTTACCACAAGCGCATCGTCCGCCGCACGGGCAAATGCACGGTAGGTATCGCTGTCCTCCGCAGAGCTGTCCACAACTATAAAGTCAAACTGCGCTTTTAACTTGGCAAAGAAGGCACAGGTATCCTCGGGCGATAGCTTACCCTCAAAAAACGCAGGTGCAGGCAAAAAGTAAAGTCTGCCCTGCTCTTCGTGCCTGATGATGGCGTTTTTGGCGATGACCCTGCCCGTTATGGCATCCGCACCGTCAAAAAGCGCGGCATTTTCCAAGCCCAAAACCAAGTCCATACAGCGGTTGCCGTAATCCCCGTCCACCACAAGAACATTCTTGCCAAGGGCGGCAAGGGCGGCTGATATATTGGCGGCTACCGTGGTCTTACCTACGCCGCCTTTAAAGGAAGTGACAAAAAGTATTCTGCCCAAAAGGTCATAACCTCCCCCTATTTCCCTGATTTAGTATATTACCATTAAAAGCCGTATTTGTCAACAAAAAAGCCCCTTATTTTACCCAAGATTTTTCGACATTTAAAAAATTTTCAAAATAGGGCTTGCAATGGGGAAAAATATGTGCTATAATCAGTCGTTAAATAATACTGCGGTCCTCTGCGGCTCGGCACGAACGCGGTTTAAGAAGGAGGAGCTTTTATGGATATTTTAAAGGCTTTTACAAATGAGCAGCTTAAGAAAGAGCTTCCTAAGTTCGAGATCGGTGACACCGTTAAGGTTCATCAGAGAATAGTGGAAGGCGCAAGAACGAGAACTCAGATTTTTGAGGGTACCGTTATTGCAAAGAGAAACAGCGGGGTTAGCGAAACCTTTACCGTTCGCCGTATTTCTTACGGTGTTGGTACCGAGAAGACCTTCCCCATCCACAGCCCTAACGTACAGGACGTAACTGTTGTTCGCCGCGGTAAGGTTCGCCGTGCGAAGCTTTACTATCTCCGTGGCAGGGTTGGCAAATACGCTAAGGTCAAGGAAAAGATCTAAAGTATTATGCGAGGTACAAAGTGTCTGTCTTGACGGACACTTTTGTATTATCGCGCGTGCGTGCGTGCGCACGTGTGCAAGCGTGAAGGAGCGTTTTATAATGTCTGATATTTTAAGAACCGACGATGCTGAGGAATTGCAGGAGTCGCCGATTACAGAGACCGAGGAGGATGAGGTTTTGTCGGTAGAGGAAGAGGTAAGCACTGCCCCTGCCGAAGAAGAGCCTGCCCCCCAAAAGAAAAAGCAGTCTTTTCTTGCTGACCTGTTTGACTGCTTTGAGACCTTTTGTGTTGCCCTTGTGCTGATGATGATCATATTCACCTTTGTCCTCAGGTTTGTCACGGTGGACGGTGATTCTATGAACAACACCCTGACAGACAAGGATAAGCTGGTTATATCCAACCTGTTCTACACCCCCGAAACCGGCGACATAGTAGTGCTTGACGCCGAAGGGAAAAACCCTATAGTGCAAAAGTACATCATAAAGCGTATTATAGCCACGGGCGGTCAGACCGTAAGCATAGACTACGACAGCTGGAAGGTTACGGTGGACGGCAAGGTGCTTAAGGAAAATTACATCCTGAAGAAGCACGCACCTATGAATATGGTTTCTGCGGCGCTTGACGGCGCATACAACCCCGAGGGGGATGACGATATAGCATTTACCGTACCGAAAGGGATGCTTTTTGTAATGGGTGACAACCGCAACAACTCTTCGGACAGCCGTGCGGCAGGCTTTTTTGAGGAAGACCGTCTGCTTGGGCGTGTACTTTTCAGAATGTCGCCCTTTGAGAACTTTGGTGGCGTGGAATGAGTGAACCTATAGTTTGGTATCCGGGGCATATGGCGGCGGCGAAGCGTGCCATAATAAACAGCATTGTTCCCGCAGATTTTGTGGTGGAGCTGCTGGATGCACGTATTCCCATGTCCAGCCGCAACCCCGACCTTAAAGAGATATGCAAGGATAAGCCAAGGCTTACCCTGTTTACAAAGACCGCTTTGGCGGACCCCAACCGCACCGCTTTGTTTAAGAAGCAGATAGAGGCGGAGGGTGCTTTGGTTATAGCCATAGACAGCAAAAGCGGCGCAGGCTACAACGCCATTGCTCCTGCCATAAAAGAGCTTTGCAAGGAAAAGTTGCAAAGGTACGCCGACAAGGGTATGGCAGGCAGAAAAATAAGGGGTATGGTGCTTGGTATAACCAACGTGGGCAAAAGCACCTTTATAAACCGATTTACGGGCACCTCCAAGGCGAAGGCGGAGGACAGACCCGGTGTTACCCGCAGTACCCAGTGGATAAGCGCACCCGGCGGCATAGAGCTGCTTGATACTCCCGGTCTTCTCTGGCATAAGTTTGAGGACCAAAGCGTGGGTGAAAAGCTGGCGTTTACGGGTGCCATAAGAGACGATATACTTGACATAACCGAGCTGGGCGCAAAGCTGGCGGTGCTTCTGCTTGAAAAGTACCCACAGCTTACGGAACAACGCTACAAGGTTTCCGCCATTGAAGGGGAGCCTATGGAGGAGCTGTTGGAGCGCATGGCAAAAAAGAGAGGCTTTTTGCAAAGGGGCGGTGTAGCGGATACCGAAAGGTTTGCCGCCTGTTTGCTTGATGAATACAGGGCAGGAAAGATAGGCAGGATAACTTTGGACTGACGGACGAAGGAGGCTTACCCTAATGCTTAACTGGGATATAGAAAACTCTTACTTTGAGGAAGGCGTAAATGTGCTTTGCGGCTGTGACGAGGCAGGCAGAGGGCCTTTGGCAGGTCCTGTGTTTGCGGCGGCTGTAATATTGCCCCACGGCATAGAGATAGAGGGGCTTAACGACAGTAAGAAGCTTAGCGAAGCCAAAAGAAACGACCTGTGCCGCAGGATAAAAGAGGTAGCGGTGGATTTTGCCGTTGCCCATGCGGAGGTTTATGAGATAGAGGCGATAAACATACTTAACGCTTCTATGCTTGCAATGCGCCGTGCGATACAGAAGCTTAAGACAGTGCCCGAACTTGCCTTGATAGACGGCAATGTGGCAAGGGATTTTCACATTAAGGCAATACCCGTGATAAAGGGCGACGGAAAAAGCCCTTCCATTGCGGCGGCATCTATTTTGGCAAAGGTAGAAAGGGATAATTTCTGCTTGGAGATGGATAAGTTTTATCCCGGTTACGGCTTTGCCAAGCATAAGGGCTACGCCACAAAAGCCCACAAGGCGGCAATACTTAAGCTTGGTCCCTGTCCTTTGCACAGGAAGAGCTTTTTGAGAAAGACCTTGGGTGACAGTATTGAACAACAAGATATTTGGCAGAATTGGTGAGGATGCGGCGTTTGCTTATCTTAAAGAAAAGGGTTACCGCATAGTGGGAATGAACTACAACACCCGTCACGGAGAGCTGGATATAATAGCCTTAAAGCGACGTGTGTTGGTGTTTGCAGAGGTCAAGACCCGAAGCAGTCTTGCCTACGGATACCCTGCCGAACGCATAGATTACGCCAAGATAGGCAGGATGCGAAAGGCGGCGACGGAGTTTTGCCGTGTGGACGGAGCCGGTCACAGGGTGCCCCTTTATATTTGGAAGTTCAGGTATACAAGAAAATACAAAAAAAGACGCTTTGACACCGTAGAGATAATTGCGGACGAGCAAGGTGTAAAGCGGCTGACACATACAGAAAATGTTTTTAGATAAGGCAGGAAGAATTATGTTATACAACAGCACAAGAGGTAACGACAGCGGAAGAACTGCGGCTTATGTAATAAAAAACGGTATTGCGGCAGACGGCGGACTTTTTGTTCCCGAAAGCATACCCACCCTTAGCCCGGAGGCTCTTGAGAAGCTTAAGGGCATGAGCTATGCGGAGAGGGCTGCCGAAATACTCGGTATGTTCCTTACGGATTACAGCGCAGAGGAGCTGAGGATGGCGGCAGACACCGCTTATTCCGCAGAGCGCTTCGGTAAAGTTACCACCCCCATCAGCGTGGCTGAGGGCAACAGCGTTCTTGAACTGTGGCACGGCCCCACAAGCGCATTTAAGGATATGGCGCTTCAGATAATGCCCCACCTGCTTTCCCTCTCCCTCGGCAAATGCGGCGAGGAGAAGGATGCCCTTATACTTGTTGCCACCTCCGGTGACACGGGCAAGGCGGCGCTTGCAGGCTACGCAGATGTACCCAGAGTGCGCATACAGGTCTTCTACCCCAGCGAGGGTGTAAGCCCCGTACAAAAACTTCAAATGGCAACACAGGACGGTGCCAACGTTTCCGTATGCGGCATAAAGGGCAACTTTGACGATGCACAGTCCGCCGTTAAGCGCATATTTACCAGCGCAGATGCGGCAAAGAAGATAGACGGAGAGGGACTTTTCTTCTCCAGTGCCAACTCTATAAACTGGGGCAGACTTGCACCTCAGATAGTGTACTACATCAGCGCCTATCTCGATATGGTTGCGGCAGGCAGTGTTGCTATGGGCGAGCCCATTAACATCACCGTGCCTACAGGCAACTTCGGCAACATTTTGGCGGCGTATATAGCAAAGCTTATGGGTCTGCCCGTTAAGACTATGGTTTGCGCCTCCAACCAAAACAATATTCTTACCGACTTCTTTACCACAGGCGTTTATGACAAGCGCCGTCCCTTCTATACAACAAGCTCGCCTTCTATGGATATACTGATATCAAGCAACCTTGAAAGACTGCTTTATTTCACCCTTGGTGCGGAGAAATGTGCGGCGCTTATGAAGGACTTGAACGAGAAGGGCATATACACCGTGGACGAGGCTACAAAGACGGCACTTGCGGCAGACTTTGCGGCACTTTACGGGGACGAGACTGCTACCGCAGAGACCATAGCACGCTATTTCAAGGCAGGTTATCTGTGTGACCCGCACACAGCTGTTGCACTTTACTGTGCCGATAAGTACAAGGCAGAAAGCGGTGACAACACGCCTATGCTTGTTGCTTCTACCGCATCTCCCTACAAGTTCCCCCGTGCAGTGCTTAAGGCGCTGGGCGAGGAAAAGGGCGGCAGTGACTTTGACTGTATAGACAGCCTTGAGAAGCTTAGCGGCATCCGCCCGCCCAAAGCCCTGGCAGAGCTTAAGACCAAGGCCGTAAGGTTTGAGGGCGTTACGGACAAGGCGGATATAGACGCTAAGGTTTACGCCTTTGCGGCAGAAAAGCTTTAAGGCGTTACTGCTCCTTCTTACGGAAGGTGGCGCACACGGTTTCGGAGCTGCAGCAGGCATTTGAAGGGCCTACCGCTATACAGCCTGCGGTGCAGCTGCAATCGCCGTTGTGATACTCACAACCCTTAACCGCACAGCTTATACCCTTTATGGGCTTTTGGTTGTCCTTTTTATCGTAGAGCATTTTGGGGGTCGTCTCCTTTCTTAAAAAGCTTTACGGTTATTATGGACGGATTTTGTAAATTTTATCGGGGTGAAAAAATTATGTATTTGGTTCCCTATATTTTGACAGCGTTGCTTTATGCAGGTGCCTTGGTTGTGGGTCTGCGCTCCTGCGCCTCCTACGAGGTGAAAAGCCCACAGGGCAAGCTTGCAAGGGCGGTTGTAAGCGTTTTGCTTTTCTGCCTGCTTTGCGTTATTTGGAAATACGTTACCGTAGAGACCTTTGAGGCAAAGAAATGGAGCGACGAAAACCTTGTGCTTTGGGTGCGTGCCGCAAGTCTTTTGCTGTTTGCAGGGGCTAATTATGAGGTTTGGGCAGGTATAAAGGTTAAAACAAAGGAACAGAAATAATGGCACTTTACGTTATTGCCGACCTGCACCTTTCGGAAAGTACCGACAAGCCTATGGACGTGTTCGGCAAGGCCTGGACTAACCACAAGGCACGTTTGGAGGAAGCCTGGCGGGCTACCGTTACCGATGAGGACACAGTAGTGGTGCCCGGCGATATCTCCTGGGGGATGCGCTTTGACAACACGGAAAAGGACCTGCTTTTTATACACAGCCTGCCCGGTCACAAGCTAATAGGCAAGGGCAACCACGACTATTGGTGGGGCACGCTGACAAAGCTTTATGACTTTACAAAAAGCATAGGTGCAGACAGCATAGATTTTTTATTTAACAACGCTTACAAGGTAGGCAATAAAATTATATGCGGCACAAGGGGCTGGTTTCCCGACGGCAGCTACGGCGCCGAGGACGAAAAAATTGTGCTTAGAGAAGCAGGAAGACTGCGCCGTTCCTTGGATGCAGGCAAGGCGCTTGCAGAGGAAGGGGACGAACTTTTGGTTTTCCTACATTACCCTCCTGCCCTTGGCGGCGTCAAGTGCGCTCCCTTGGCGGAGATACTTTGGGAATATGATATAAAGCGCTGCTATTACGGTCACCTGCACGGCATAAACCCCGCCGTGACCGAAAAAAGCCTTGGCAAGGCCGACCTGTTTTTGATATCCGCAGACGCATTGGGCTTTGTGCCCTTGAAGATAGATTGATTTTAAGGAGTATTTATTATGATAGACAAGAACCACAAGCAGTTTGGCAGAAAGATGGATTCTGCCGTTGTCCACGGCTATCAGGGCTGTGACCCTCTTACGGGCGCTATAAGCTTCCCCATCTATCAGACCTCTACATACAAAAATCCGGGGCTTAACTCTAATATAAAGTTCAGCTACTCCCGTTGTGACAACCCCACCAGGGCAGAGCTTGAGGACACGGTTGCACTCCTTGAAGAAGGGCTTGCGGGCTTTGCCTTTGCCAGCGGTCTGGCGGCTGTTACCGCTACTTTTTCTCTCCTTAAAAGCGGCGACCACGTAATTGTCTCCGATGACATTTACGGCGGCTCTTACCGTCAGATAGAGGAGCTGTGGAAGCATTTCGGCGTAGAGTTTACCGCTGTTGACGTAGGCGATATCGATGCCATAAAGGCGGCAGTAAAGCCCAACACCAAGATGATATATCTTGAAAGCCCCACCAACCCCATGATGAAGGTTGCGGACATCGGCGCTATCTCCCTTATAAGCAAGGACTGCGGCGCTTACCTTGTGGTTGATAACACCTTCCTTACCCCTTATTTCCAGAAGCCCATTCCGCTCGGTGCGGATATAGTAATCCACAGCGGCACCAAGTTTTTGGCAGGCCACCACGATACCACCGCAGGCTTTGTTGTGGTTAATGACGAGGCGCTTGCGGCACGCATGGGGCTTCTGCTTCGTACAGAAGGCTCGGGCCTTGCACCCTTTGACAGCTGGTTGCTTCTTAGAGGCATTAAGACCCTTGCTTTGCGTATGAAGAAGCACGAGGAAAACGCTGTTGCAGTGGCAAACTTCCTTAAGAGCCACCCTGCGGTAGAAAAGGTTTACTTTGTAGGTCTTGAGGACCACCCCTCTTATGAGGTTACCAAGAAGCAGACCACAGGCTTCGGCGGTATGATTTCCTTTACCATTAAGGACGTAAGCAAGGTAGAGCAGGTGCTTTGCGGCGGCGATATGATAATGTTTGCTGAAAGTCTCGGCGGCACCGCAAGCCTTATAACCTATCCACAGACCCAGACCCACGCCAGTATCCCTGCAGAGATACGCAACAAGATAGGTATAACCGACCGTCTTATCCGCCTTTCCGTAGGTATCGAGGACGCAGAGGATATTATCGCTGACCTTAAGAAGATGCTTGCTTAAGTCCCCCTCATCGCTCGCTTTGTTCGCAACGCCCCCAAACAAAACCTAATGCCAACGCAAAAACATTACACACGGCGGTAGGGGGCAGCGCCCTCGACGCCCCGAAACGAAACATCAAAATATAACACAACGACAGGAGATGCAAACATCGCAAATCCTGTCGTTTTTTATTTTTTACACATTTCGGCGGGAGTAGAACCCCCGCCCTACAATTTAATTGTATCGTTTCGTATGATACCGTTGCGCCTTATATATGCGTTATCTTTCGGGTCGTCGTGGGCGCCGACCCCCTACGGATCTAATTGCAACGCCTTTGCGCCTACGTAGTGCTTTGCCTTGGCGTTGCGTTACGGGTCGTCGTGGGCGCCGACCCCTACGGATTTAATTGCAACGCCTTTGCG
>SVRF01000024.1 GCA_015064945.1 Oscillospiraceae bacterium
AAGCACTTTCGACAGCCTTCGTCTATCAAAAGGTGCCATTGCGCTCTCCGAGGGGGTTATGGGGCGTTGCCCCGTTGTCTGCGGACAACACCCCAGCAGTGCCGCCCTTTGAAAAGGGTCCCCTGCACCCCGCCTAAACTTGGCATTGGCATACCTACCGAAAAAGAACATTGCAAGATTGCGAAAGTCCCGCACCTTTGCAATGTTGCAACCTTACAGATCGCCATACTCTTTTTTGGGTAACTGCCAATACCACTGACTGCCTTCCTTCACAGACCGCACGTTCAGTGTTTTCTTTGCTTCGTCAAGCACTCGTTTGGAAATCCCCAAACTCTTTGCTTTTTGTAGCAAGGTCTGTTGCAGATACTTTCCATCGGAAAGGCAGTCAACGATAAGGCTTTCAGCAATATCGGATTTTTTCTCTCGGCTGACACCGCTGAGAAGATCGTCGATAGAAATATCGTAGTGGCCGAGCCAATGGAAACCGTTGGCTTCGCTCAGCTCAAAGGCGATAGGCTTGCCCTCCGGTGCGAGAGAAGATTTTTGATGTGCTGCCACTCGTATCTCTGGCTTGTCCCTTACTCTGCCGACAACAAGAACACTTCTTGCCGTCGCTTGAAAGTCCACCGAGCCAAGACCTCTGTAATTGGATTTGTTGCCCTGCGCTTTGTTCAAGTGCCCTACAAGGATAATCGCACAACCATATTTCTCCGCAATTCTACCAAGCTGAGAGAGAATGGCATGGACTTCGTTTGCTCGGTTCATATCCACTCTTGCGCCGATATAGGCTTGCATCGGATCTAAGATAATCACCCGTGCGCCCGTTTCCGCTATCGCTCTTTCCACTCTCTCGTCAAGCATCGTCAGCGCCGCTTCCGATTCGTCAATCACTTTGATTTGCGAACAGTCTGCATCACCGGCAAGAAGACGGGGCTTGATGGTATCACCAAGTCCATCTTCTGCGGTCTTATAGATCACCTTAATCGGCTCACGCTCGGTATCGTCGCAGGGGAGTTTTGCTCCCCTTGACAATAGCGCCGCCAATCGCAGTATAAGCGTTGTTTTCCCTTCGCCGCCGTCGCCGTGAATAATTGTCAGTTTCCCGAACGGGATATAGGGATACCACAACCACTCCACTTCTTCGACGGCAACTTCATCCATACTGATGATTTTTAATTCAGCCATAGGCGTTACCTCCTTTTTCAAATTTCTTCAATACTATTGAAATTGGAGGATTCTTCGGTTATAATATTTGCAGTACATTTTTGAGAAGGCTGCTCCGTATCTGCGCCAACAGATACATTCGGGGCAGTCTTTTCCGTTATATTGGTCATTCAGATCCCTCCTTTAATCCATACAAGGTTTTATTGATTTGGTCGATGACTTCAAGCAAGTCACCGCTGACGTTGCTGCCACTTTCTATACGCTTCAGTTCATCAAGCACGGCGGCAAGTTCTACTTTGAGTGCCTTATACACTCTCGGATTACCCTCCACAACAATTTCACGGTCGGTACACTTGCGGTAACAATATTCTTGCTTTGTGAGTCCCGACAGCGCTACGATACGGTTTATCGTTTCGTGTTCTTCAGGCGATATCCGAAACCCTACGGTGATACATCTGAATCGGTCGTGTTTATCTAAATTCTTAACTGACATTTTGTGTTGGCTCCTTTCGGAAATTATTGAGCTTGTCTGCCATATCCATCTGTGTGGACGGGAACAGATGAGCGTAGTTATACGTGATATTGATACTTTCGTGTCCTACACGGTCAGCAATCGCCACCGCCGAATATCCCATTTCAATCAAGAGGGAAATGTGGCTGTGTCGCAGATCGTGGATACGGATACGTTTAACCCCTGCTTCATCTGCGCCCCTTGTCATTTCACGGTGCAGATAATTCTTTGTGATATTAAACACTCGGTCGCTCTTTTGCATACCGTAGAGCTTAGAAAGGTATTCCTTGATTTCCTCTATAAGAAAATCGGGCATCTTTATCACACGGTTGCTTTTCGGTGTTTTCGGCTCGGTGATAACATCCCTGCCGTCAATGCGTTGATAAGATTTATTGATCGTGACCGTACCACGCTCAAAATCGAAGTCACCGGCGGTCAATGCTAACAGCTCGCCTTCACGGATACCGCACCAATACAGCATTTCAAATGCGTAATAGGATACGGGTTTGTCCATCACCGCAAAGGCGAATTTTTGATATCCTCTTGTGTCCAAAAGAGCATTTCACGACTTCTCGCCTTGCCCATATTACGACCTTAGCGGCGGGGTTTTCTCTCAAACCATAGAACTTAACGGCGTGATTGAAAATGGCGCTGAGCTGATTGTGGAGCGTTTTAAGGTATACGGGTGAGTACTTCTTGCCGTTCTTATCGCAACCTTTAATCATTTCATTCTGCCAAGCAATAACGTCTCTCGGCTGAATATCGCTGATTTTGCGCTTACCGAAGTACGGCAGGATCTTCGTGCGGATAATATGCTCTTTGGTCTGCCAAGTGTTTTCCTTAATGCGATTCTTCATATCAACCGTATAGGTTTCAATAAAACTCGCAAAGGTCATACTGAGGTCTGCCTGAGTCTTGTTCAAAAACTCACGTTCCCAAGCAAGTGCTTCTCGCTTGGTCGGAAAGCCTCGCTTTGTGCTTTGCTTTCGATCTCCCTTCCAATCGGTTACTCGGTAGTAAACCATCCAAGTGTTTGTTTTTTCATCTTTATAAACAGCCATTTTTATCACTTCCTTTCCTTAACTTTGGCTGCATCATAGCAAGTCTTGTCTAAAAAGAATTGTTTGTTGACTTTACCCGCCATTGTGAAAAATCCTTGTTCTTGCAGTTCAGCGTTCATTTTCCGTATCACCTTATAGGCGAATGATTTGGAGATTTTGAGTGCCTTTGCAACATCGTCTGCGGTCATATAATAATCTTCAAACATTGCAGTACCTCCTTTCTTCGTTTTTGTACCTTGTTTGAGATTGCCGTTCTCCCCAAGTGCCGTTCCTGCCCCTGTTTTTCAGCGGCGTTTTCTCGCTCGCTCCTTTCGGAGGTCTTGGCGGAGTATCCCACTTGGACGGTCATTCAGTTGTTGCAACTTAACTGTATTTGTTTAAGTTATCCTCATTATACTAAACATATTCCGTTAAGTCAAGTGGTTTACGAGAAAATATTAAACTTTTTTGTTTATATTATCTTGACAGAACTTAAACATTTGTGTTATACTCGGTACAAAGCACATAAGTAAGGAGTGAAATTACTATGGCAATTGGTGAAAGAATTAGATTTTTTCGTAAGCTAAAAGGTATGACACAAAAGTTTCTCGGTGTAAAGGTCGGTTTTCCGGAGAAAACTGCCGATATTCGATTGGCTCAATATGAGTCCGGTACAAGAACACCCAAATCAGATTTAACCGAAGCGCTTGCCGATGCTTTGGGCGTTTCTACTATGGCGTTGAATGTTCCTGATATTGATACGGATCTCGGCTTTATGCATACACTCTTTGCGTTAGAGGACATTTACGGCTTGAAGATTGATAAGCTCGATGATGAAGTTTGTATCCGTCTTGATAAAAACAGAGGAACATCTTACATTTCTCTGCTTGAGCGTTTTACCGCTTGGCAGAAAGAAGCAGAGAAGTATCGCAACGGCGAAATCAGCAAAGAGGAATATGACCGTTGGCGTTATACATATCCCGAAGTAGAAGTACAGCGCACAAGGGATGCTCTTGATGAAATGCGTGAAAACAATAAGGGATAATTAAAATGGGAAAATTACATTTATATGTAGCAGAAACAGATCATCCTCAAGGCGCAAAATCGGAAATTGTAATTAAAGATGAAATCACGCAGGAAGAACTCACACAGTTAAATACTGCTTTTCGGGTATGCAGCCTCTATCACAGCATTACGCAGATCAAAGATATTGTTGTCGAAAACGGCGAAAGTTTTAAACGCTTTATGAATCCTCAAAATTTGCAGGAAATTAGAAAGCGTAATGTACCACCAGAAAGAGCGATTACCCTTGCAAACAAAGCCGTTCTTAACTATGCATCTTCAATCAAAACGTATATTGATATGGAAAAACGCCTTTTGACAAAGCGAGCCACAGAAAGTGACTTAAAATTGTTTGAAGATATGCAACACGCTTTTTACGACAAAAATATGGAATATAGGTTTTGGGCGAATTTTAGAAACTATATTGTTCATTGTGAATTTCCATATTCCATTTATCAAGAATCCGTTGAAAACGGCTGCAAAATCATCTGTACTAAAGAACACTTGCTTCAGTTTGATAACTGGAAACATTCAAAGGCAGATATACAACAAATGGGAGAACAAATTGATTTACCTGCACTTGTCGATAATATGAGTGCAATGATATATGCTTTTTACATTGATTTCTTTAGTCACTTTGCAAAGGACATTACTGATGGCATAACTACTTACGGTGAGTTTTGCAGAAAATATGGTGTGCGAGTGCCCGTTATTTTCAAGATGGAGAATAGAGAACAAGTCGCCGGAAGTCATTTTCAACCATTGCCAGTTAAGGAACTCAGAGCATCTTTTGATATACTTAGGAATAATCCGCATATTAAAATTGATATAAAATAAAACAACCCCTCTCAAACGAACTTTAATAGTCTAAGTGTAATTATCATTGATGTGTGTTGATAAGAAGTAACCAAAATGATTTAATATCTTTGTATTAGGAGGTGATATTATGGCACGTACCATTTTCTACTCTTGGCAAAACGATTTGGACGGCAAAACACATCGGTATTTTATTGAAAAGTGCTTAAAAAAGGCATTGACTGATTTAGAAAAAGATGCTGCCATATATATGAACTATGATCGAGATACCAAAGGCATTAACGGTAGCCCTGATATCACTGCAACAATATTCGATAAAATCGACAAATGTGTTTTGTTCGTTTGTGACGTTAGTATTGTCAATTCAAATGCTGAAGGGCGTAAAATGCCAAATCCTAATGTTTTAGTGGAATTAGGGTACGCCGCAAGTAAACTCGGTTGGGATAGAATTATTTGCCTATTTGACGGAAATACAGGTGATATTGAAGACTTACCGTTTGATTTGCGTCAAAAAAGAGTGACACCCTTTTATCCAGATCGAGAAAATGAACTATCACGGGTAAGCAAAATTTTGGGAGCAAATATTGCGGATTTGTATGTGAAAGGCAAATTATTCAATCCATTAAACGACTATATAAAAGGCAAAATCGACAGATCTATTTTGGGTATTGTTAAACCTATGGCTAATTTGGTTTATGGTACTATAACGTTAAGTGAAGGATTAGAGCGTGTTTCGCCTTTATTAAAATCTTCACCTGAAGAAATTGAAAAAAATATTACTAACATTCACTTTCCAGCATTTATTGCGTTGAACGATTTTGGCATAGAAAATGCAAATCTTCAAGAAATATTAAAAGACCTGTTTTCATCTTCATATTTCCCGAAAGAGTGGAGTTATACTGTTTTAGAGCTAATCGATTGGATAAGAGAGTATAATTGGTTCATTTCAAAAAGAAATGAAAACTTTCCCTTTGAAAAAATTGATTCATCGCAATATGATAATCTTGCTGCAATTAGTGCAAAAGCAGTAAATCCCAACAATTCAAATAATTCTTTTCTGATTTTAGAAACTATCAATCAAGATGGAAAACGTTATGTTGATACTGATGGAGGTAAGGTGATTAACACAACTCACTATGCAACGGATAATGCTCCTTCGTTGAGACGTTGCTTATCTATCAAATCGGATAGCATTAAACCTTTGACAAACAAAATATACAAACTAATCATCATTTGCCAAAATTGGCTTGATGTTACTGACAGCGAATTCATTTTAGATCCCGATTACTATGTAATTACATAAACAAACAAAAAAGAGCTAACAGACTTTGTAACAAAAATCTGTTAGCTCTTTATTTTTGAATAATCTGAAATTGTTGTCAAAACGTTGTCACGAGGCTTTTTGAAATCTCAAAAACCCAGTGTTTATGCGGGTTTTCAGCGTTTTTGGTATTATTCCCACTCGATAGTTCCGCTGGGCTTGGGAGTGAGGTCGAGGAGGACACGGTTTATACCGTCTACCTCGTTGGTGATGCGGTAGGTAATGTGGTGCAGAATGGGGTAGGGAATCTCTTCAATGGTGGCGGTCATAGCATCCTTGGTGTTTACGGCACGGATAATTGCGGGCCAGCCCTCGTAGCGGCTGTCATCCTTTACACCAACGCTCTTGATATCGGGTACTGCAATAAAGTATTGCCATACCTTTTCGGCAAGACCGTTCTTGTCAAATTCTTCACGAAGGATAGCATCAGCTTCACGGAGCGCATGCAGTCTGTCACGGGTGATTGCGCCAAGGCAACGCACGCCAAGACCGGGGCCGGGGAAGGGCTGACGGTAAACCATAGCGTGGGGAAGCCCCAAAGCCTCGCCAACAACACGCACTTCGTCTTTAAACAGAAGTTTAATGGGCTCAACAAGCGCAAACTGCAGATCATCGGGCAGACCGCCTACGTTGTGGTGGGACTTAACAGCCTTTTTGCCCTCTGCCTGTTTTATGCTTTCAAGTATATCGGGGTATATGGTGCCCTGCGCAAGATATTCCACGCCGTCAAGCTTTCTTGCTTCGTCAGCGAAAACATTTATAAATTCGGCGCCTATAATTTTTCTCTTCTTTTCGGGGTCACTTACGCCTGCAAGCAGATCTAAAAAGCGGTCTGTAGCGTCAACATATATAAGGTTAGCGTCAAGCTCTTTACCGAACATATCTATAACGGCTTCACTCTCGCCCTTGCGCATAAGACCGTGGTTAACGTGTACGCAAATAAGCTGTTTACCGATGGCCTTAATAAGCAAAGCGGCAACAACGGAGGAGTCAACCCCGCCGGAAAGCGCCAAAAGCACCTTTTTGTCGCCAACCTGCGCACGCACAGCGGCGATTTGTTCTTCTATAAAAGCATTAGCCAAGGCTTTGGTGGTGATGCGTTCCATCGTTTCGGGTCTTACGTTGCAATTCATATATGTTCAACCTCCGTCAATTTTTTAATGGAAATATTATAATACAAACCCGCCCGCTTGTCAATATGCGGGCGGGAAAAATATTGCATTCAACACGTTTTGGCTGTCGTGCTTTAAACAGCTTAATTGTATTGTTAATTCAATTTTCCGATTTTTCCATCAGAATTAGCAAAATAATATTGAGACTCCGTTACGTCAGATTTAAGTTTATTTATATCATCGGAGTCATAACTGCCCCCTCCTGTAAATGCTTTTGTATTTCCCGATGCATTGAGTCCGCTTGAAGTGCAGTTTTGGAGGTGCCCCACGACATAGCCAACCTTTGGAGCAAAGGCGCAATAGTAATGACCGCCAAAAATGTTAAAGGCGTGTAATGAGTCACCATCCAATTCTTCGTCACTTGACCCCCTGAAATCAAAAGTTGAATTGGTTACAGAACAATTTTTTATCGTGCCTCCTGTGCTGAAATATCCTACAATTCCACCAATACTCTTATTATTATGAATCACATAGTATCCTATATTTAAGCTTTTTGCAACACAGCTTTCCACGGTGCCAGAACAAGACCCGGAAACACCTCCTGTATCTCCGTTTCCGCGCAGAGTTGAATTGCTGACTGTACAAGAACTGACAGTTCCTCGGAAGGTTCCCGAAATCAAGCCATAAGACGAACGACTCCTGTGAACCTCTACACTAGAGTTATCTATGGTCACATTATTTATGGCACCAGATCCATCTCCGCATATGAAGCCCGCATAAATTGTTCCCGCACCATTATGCTGAGAGTTCATATATATACTAGAGCCAGTAATTTTTAGGTTCTTTATTGTACCGTTATTAACCTTGAATAAACCGTAAAATTCGTCAGAGTTTTTTGCGCTGGAGGAAGAAATTGTTATGCTAATACCTGTGATAGTATAATTGTTGCCGTTTAATGTGCCGCTAAAGCTTGCTATAGGTGTCCAAGTTCCAACATTGGAGATGTTGTTTATAAGCATATAATTTGCAGAGGTGTTATTTGCTATAGCTTTCAACTCTGTTGCGTTGGTAATGTACGTATAATTCGGATATGTTTGTGTCCACTGTGCGTACAACGTGGTACTGTTCGGTATACCCCATGAGGAGATACAGGTTCCGTTTGCATTTGTTATTTGCGTACCGCCGCTTGCCTTGGTATACCACCCTTGGAAAGTGTAATATGATGCGGTAGGAACAGGCAAAGAATATACAGCATCAAAAGTAACGGTTTTTGTTGTACCTGAACAATAAGGAGTTGTTTTGATTGTACTTGAGTTGAGGTTTAAAGTTATTGTATAGGTATTTGCCGTCCACCGAGCTTCGAGAGTGTGGCTTTCGGTCATAGTAACCTTGGATTCTGCGGTAATGGTATTTCCATTAAGAACCCATCCCTTGAAGGTATAGCCTGTTCTGTCAGGCGTTGGGAGCGTTCCGTATGTGCTATCGTAGGTTACAGTTTTTTCTGCAGTGGATACGCTGCCGCCGTTTGCGTTAAAGGTTACGGTGTATTCCATAGGCGGCCACTTTGCTTTAAGTGTGATAAGCTCACCTTGTGCTGCAAGGTCTTTTACGACTTCGGCGGCTTGGAATATATTCGTGCCGTTTTCGGTAGCATATTCCCAACCGGAGAATACGTAGCCGGGTTTTGTGTAGTTATTATCTGCAAGAGCTTTTTCCGCACCGACTTCAAAGAGGTGGATGTACTCATCGCTGCCGTCGTCCTTGCCGTATACACCGCCGTCACCGTCATACTTAACGAAGTAAGAGTTTTTGATGATATCTTCAATTCTCTCGGTAGGGATATCAAAGGAAAGGCTGTTGGGTTGTGCTGCTTTAAAATCTGCCTCATCCGGATAGTACATAATCATGGTATGCATACCGTCAAGAACGTTATAGGTGTTAAGATAGAATCTTTCGGCTTCTGCATCGTAGGTTACTATCGCAAATACGCGTACGTCAGTTGCGTAAACGTAGGCGTAATATCCGCGGGGCATATTTGCGGATATGGTTTCGGTTACAATGCTGCTTGAAGAAAGCGTCGTTTTATAGCCTATCATCGAATATATTTCTTCGGTAGTAGATTCTCCTGTGGACGTACCGCCGCCTACGGCGTGTGTTTCCTTCCAGTCCTCACTTGCGTTTATTGCCATACCGAAGTCCGTCTTGAGAGAGGCGTTGAAAACATCCTTTACGCCGCCGCCGAGGTTTATGGAAACGTCAATGTATTCTTGCGCATCCCAATGAGTTACCCACTCCGTATTATCGTCCCAATATTCGTCTATCGTAACAGAGTTACCTATGGTTTGTGCAAGACTTTGGGCTGTGCTTTCTTCAATTGTTTGGTTTTTTGAAACCGTAAGTGTGTGTTCGGAATCTGTAGTTTTTGTGTATGAATCGCCTTCCTTATCCAATACAACGTTTTTAATGGTGCCAAGCTCGTAAATAAAGAAATACCTGCCGGTTTTTGCGTCGTATACAGGTGCAATCGTATCATTGGTAGAAGGGACTACCAAATTGCGATAAGATGACCACATTGCTGATATTTCTATACTGCCGGTTGTTCCTTGGGGAATCTTTGCACACTTTTGACCGATAGCATTTTCATAGAACACTACTTTGCCGGAATGGTCTATCCACTCGGCAAAAACCAATCCGCTCCATGTGGGGTCTTCAAGAACTATTTCGTCCTCTATCGTGTAGGTTTTAGGGTTGCTGTGAACAGCGGACTGATTATAAGTTATCGTGTACTCGATAGCGGTCCAGCGGGCATACACGGTAATATCTTTCGCGGAGCCGATTTCTATGTGGTCGATACGGTCGCCGCCTTCTCTCAAGGTGTACCAACCTTTAAATTCATATCCCTCTGCCTTCATTACCTCAGCCGTAGGAAGCTGAATACCGGCATGCTCGGAATAAGACGTATAAGCTTCGGGAATTTGCACGCCCTTTGTGTCTTGATAATTAACGTTGTGTTTTATCTCGGTATACTGTGCCGTTACGATAAGATTATTCGTGATGTTGGTAAACTCTTTATCCCAACCGGTGAAAGAATAGTATGCTCTTGAGGGATTTGCGGGAGCAGAAACGGAAGAGCCTGTGTCAACGGTTTCGGACTTAAGAACGGTGCCGTCGTAGTCCTTGAAGGTAACGGTAAACTGCTGAATATACTGAGCGTTGATAACCAAATCCGCGCTTACGTCGTCAGCGGTGCCGTCCCAGCCTGTAAAGCGGTAGCCTTCTCTTTCGGGGTCTGCGGGAGCAGAAACGGAAGAGCCTGCATCCACGGTTTCGGACTTAAGAACGGTGCCGTCGTAGTCCTTGAAGGTAACGGTGAATTGTTGAATATACTGAGCGTTGATAACCAAATCCGCGCTTACGTCGTCAGCGGTGCCGTCCCAGCCTGTAAAGCGGTAGCCTTCTCTTTCGGGGTCTGCGGGAGCAGAAACGGAAGAGCCTGCATCCACGGTTTCGGACTTAAGAACGGTGCCGTCATAATCCTTGAAGGTAACGGTAAATTGCTGAATATACTGAGCGTTGATTACCAAATCCGCGCTTACGTCGTCAGCGGTGCCGTCCCAGCCTGTAAAGCGGTAGCCTTCTCTTTCGGGGTCTGCGGGAGCAGAAACGGAAGAGCCTGTATCCACGGTTTCGGACTTAAGAACGGTGCCGTCATAATCCTTGAAGGTAACGGTAAATTGCTGAATATACTGAGCGTTGATAACCAAATCCGCGCTTACGTCGTCAGCGGTGCCGTCCCAACAGATAAAGCGGTAGCCTTGTCTTTCGGGGTCTGCGGGAGCAGAAACGGAAGAGCCTGCATCCACGGTTTCGGACTTAAGAACGGTGCCGTCGTAGTCCTTGAAGGTAACGGTAAACTGCTGAATATACTGAGCGTTGATAACCAAATCTGCGCTTACGTTATCAGCGGTGCCGTCCCAGCCTGTAAAGCGGTAGCCTTCTCTTTCGGGGTCTGCGGGAGCAGAAACGGAAGAGCCTGCATCTACGGTTTCGGACTTAAGAACGGTGCCGTCGTAGTCCTTGAAGGTAACGGTAAACTGCTGAATGCCTACGTAACCTGCATCCATTTTTGTTCCGTCAGAAAGCTCGATTTGATAATGCAAATCGTCGTCTACATAATTCTTTTCTACGTCGGCTGAGGGGATGATAGTTCCGACACATTCAGCCGTGGGCAGTTTTGCATCATATTTTAGAATAAATGCTGCATCGAGAGAGTCTACCGCCCCGTCCTCGTTCATGTCACCGATAAGTACGTCAACGGCATATTGGTCAAGGTTTATCAGGGGTAGGTTATCGGTTGGGGCGGTTGTACCAACGTATCCCAAATCAATTTCGGTAGAGCCGAAAACTTCTATCCACAGATGAAGATTTTCGTCTACAAACGTATCGGTCATACATTTGATGCTTTGTATAGTCCCCACGTTAGAGTCGGTGGGTAGTAAAGCGTTGTACCTTAATACGGTTGCGGCATCCAACGAATTGACTTTGCCGTCACAGTCGATGTCACCGATAATTACGTCGGAGTGATGCGCGTCTTCGTTATCTGTTGCGTTGACAACTGCTGTCGAAACGATAGCCAAAGCTGCAAGACACAACAAAAACAAAAGAACTCTTGCTTTTTTCATAATTTATCCTCCTAAAAGTTTTGACGAGCATTATTTAAAACAGCATCGTCTATAAAACGACTATAACATATATAAAATGTTTTGTCAAGGAAAAGTCGTATTTAAAACGTCTAAAATAGTTTATAAATAGATTATTCTGTATATATAGGAGATGATATTATGTATACAGAGTTTACAAGAGAGCGCATAACTAAGTTGAGGATGGAAAAAGGTGTTTCGGAATATAAAATGAGTTATGATTTGGGACACAGCCGTAGCTATATAAACAATATTTCTTCAGGGAAGGCTTTGCCGTCCATGCAGGAGTTTTTTGCGATATGTGAGTATTTCGATATTACGCCGACCGAGTTTTTTAATGTTGACGTTGCAAATCCTGCGGTGTTTTCCGAGACGGCTGAATGTATCCAAAAGCTTAGCGAGAAAGATATGGTACTTGTGCTTGAGCTTATTCGAAGGCTTGCAAGCGGTAATTAAACATAAAATGCCCCGACCGATTTTTATAATCGGTCGGGGCGTGGTTTTTAGGTGCTTTTTCTTTTAAAACTCGGTAATAAGCTTTGCGTCGTACTTAAGAATTTGCGCTGCGTCAAGGCTGTTAACCGTGCCGTCACCGTTAACATCTGCCGCAATGATTGCTTCCGTTTCAAGGGTGATAAGCTGTGCATCGTGCTTAAGTACCTGCGCCGCATCAAGGCTGTTTATATCGCCGTCGCCGTTTATGTCGCCGTATACTGCATCGGCTTCTTCAGAGCTTTCGCCGTTGGTTTCAGAGCTTTCACCGTCGATATCTTCGCCGGCAGAGCCGAATATTATGTTCGCTTCCAACAAGGGGTCGTTTTCCCCTCCAATGTTGATAGCAGCCCAATCTTCCTCTTGCCCTTCATAATATACGGTTGTAATGTTAGAACAATCCCAAAAGCCCCAGGCGAGAATTTCTACGGTGCTGAGAGGAAGGCTTACAGTGGTAAGGTTTTCACATACACCAAAAGCGAAAGATTCAACAGTGTTTAGGCTTTTGCTTAAATTAACACTTTCAAGTCCGTTACAATAGGAAAATGCGTATTCTTTTAGGATTGTAACGCCGTCACCCATATTCAGGTCAACGAGGTTACTGCAATTTTTAAATGCAGAAGCACCGATAGAAGTAACGCTGTCGGGGATTGTTACGCTAACAATAGAGTCGCAGTTAATAAAAGCACAATCGTTTATGACGGTAACATCGTCGGGTATAACAAGCTCGGTTAACAGTTCCCCGTTGAGGTATAAGTTTTGCGCATTTATTACGGGGTTAGAATCAGAGGGTATAAACTCTATCCCACACCATGCAGCTATGTCTGTAATATAAACACTTGACAGTGCAAAACAATGAAAAAACGCCCCAGGATCTATTCTTTCCATGCTGGAAGGAATACTTACGCTTTCAAGTAATCTGCAGTTATAAAACGCAGATTCACCGATAGAAATAACACCTTCAGGGATACTAACGCTTTCAAGATAACGGCAATCAGAGAACGCAAAATTACATATAGATGTTATTCCTTCTGCAATATTAACTGCCTTTATGTTGTAGTTTGAAGACCAAGGGCTGTCATGGTATGACGTGCACTCCTTCATCTCGCCTGTGCCGGAAATTGTAAGCACACCTGTTTCTGTATCCAGTGACCAAGTAATATTATCGCCGTAGGTGCCGCTTAAAACCTCGGCTGATGCAGTTAATGCGCCCAACGGTATTGTGCTGATACACAAAACGAACGCTAACAAAACACAAAGCTTTTTCATATCATTTTCTCCTTTCTGATGTTTGCTGTGTTAACAGATTATTATTTGTATTACCTACATGATAATTATAAAACACAATACCGATTTTGTCAAACCCTTTGTGCGTTAAATTGATTTTTTGTAGCGGTGCACAAAATTGCGCCGAAACAAGTATTTTTTTGTTTTGTTTAAGAAATCACCCGAAAGTACGTTTAATAAGATGTTTTTGCCCCGTAAAGCGCGTTTTTTGAGTGTTTTGTCCGCTTTGGTTTTTTGTGCAGTTCAAACAAAAAGCCCGTCTTGACTTTTTTGTCAAGACGGGCGATTTATTTAATCGGTAAAGTTATCAAAGCAGCCCTGTACAAGAACAACGGGTCCACTGCCCATTGTGTAAATAAGAAGGCGGAAAAAACGACTTGTTTTATGTTAAAACTCGGTAATAAGCTTTGCGTCGAACTTAAGAATCTGCGCCGCGTCAAGACTGTTAACCGTGCCGTCACCGTTAACATCTGCCGCTGCAAGTCCGTCGCCCTCAAGAGTGATAAGCTGTGCATCGTGCTTGAGGGTTTGTGCGGCGTCAAGGCTGTTTATCGTGCCGTCACCGTTAACATCACCGAGAAGTATGCTTGCTTCTTCTCCGGAACTGTCGCCGCTTATGTCTTCGCTTGTTTCTTCGCTTATGTCTTCGCTTGTTTCCTCACTTGTTTCTTCGCTTGTTTCCTCATCCGATATTTCGGGGTCGGATTCAGGCATCTCGTTGACAGACAACCATGCAGAGCCTGCGTAGGAATTGGCGCTTCCACCAACAGCATAGGCGTGAAGGGTATACTTATTTAATTCAAGCGAAGCGTTGTTTATGGTAAGTGTTGCTCTGCCGTCTTCGAAGGCGGTAACGAATTCGCATCCCTCAAACATAGACTCCATCTCTTCTATGTCGTAGGCAAGGTAAATTCCGTCCTCGTCAACAGTTTCAAATCTCCACTCCGCAGATATCATATCCGCCGAGGAGAAGCTATATTCAAGGCTTTCACCTTCAAAACAGTTATCCTCTGCAATACATTCGTTTACCAAGGGGGCATCGAGCAACAGCTCAAAAGGTACAACGTTATCTGGACTGAAGTTTACCTTTCCCACCACGTTTTCCACGGAATAGCCTACGCTGTAACCACGGCTAATGCTTTCGGGAACGTTCTTGAAGGTCACAACTGCACGGTAAACGCCGCCGAAAAGCTTAAGGCTTGTGTCGTATTCAACACCTGTTTTTTCCTTGAATTCGTCAAGAGAATAAATATTAAACGTACTGCCGCCTCTGAAAACAACTTTCCAGGATACCCTTTCAAAGTAATCACCCCAAAGGTAGAACACAGCGTCACCGTCTGCGTAGTATCCGTATGAATAGAAGTTTTCTACCTGAGGAATATCACCGAAGGTTACGGTCACGGTTCGGCTGGTTGTCGTAGAGCCGTCGGTGCCCGTAAGCACGCAACGCACCTTGGCGGTGGAAAGCACATCACTCACAATGAAAAATGCTCTGCTTTGATAGCCTGCCAGGTGAATCTTGCCGTTTTCCATCAACGTTGCCGCTATATCATCGGTAATGGATATCCAGCCGCCGCCACTTAACTCTATCTGCCACTGATAAGCCGCTACGTTTTCCGCTTCGATCACAGCACTGCCAAGCTCACCAATGCCTACCTTAATGCTTTCGGGCTGAGTTATGATGTTTGCGGGGGCGGTTGCTTCGGTTACGGAGATATTAAACTTTTTGCTGAAGGAAAGCATATACTTACCGAGATGAAGTTCAACGCCAAGGATAAGCTCAAGCCCGTCGGGATAATCGGCAAAGCTTATTGTTTTGTTATCTGCGTATTCTGTATTCCACTCGGTATCGTTTGTACCTTTTGTTGTGATGTAGGGCTTTAATTCCGTAAAGTTAACGTACTTATTTAAAAAGTCGCTTATGCTGTATTTGACTGAAAAGTTTTCGCTGAGGTTTATGGGATAGGAAAGGTTTGTTTCTTCACCGTCTGCTGTGGGATTTGTTTCAAAGCCTATAATATCCTCGGATAAAACGATAAGGCTTTTGCCGTTGTGCAGGTCCTCAAAGGTAGCCTCTTCTATATCCACTATGTTGCCGTTTTGCTTCATAAACAGCGCAGAGGAGGTTTTAACTATATTGGTAGCAGGAAGCTCATTCATTTCTTCGTTGCCGTCGGAATAGGTAAAGGTATGCCCAACAAAGCCTAATCTGCCTGCAAATATACCGCCGTGAACCGAAGGGATAAGCTGGTCACCGCAACACTCGTCGATATTGAAATTACCGTGGTCAAAGTGGTGGAGTGCATAACCGTTGGACTTGAACGCCCCGCCGTTTATAACAACGCTGCCCATTTCAAGCTGCATATTATAGCGGGTAGTGCCAAAAGCGGAAAGCTCTCTGGCACACATATCGGTGTCGGCATAGTCCGAGTACCAGCCGCTGCCCATTGCTTCAAAAAAGCCGTTGTTTATCACGGTGTTTATGTGGTGGGCTATAAAAGCACCTCTGTAATAACAATTGTAGCCTAAAGTACCGACACTGAATTTTTCGCTTTCTGCTTCCAGGACGTAGTTGCCGCCGTCAATTATAAGGGTATTGAGGTTTTTGTTTGTGGATTGAGGCAGATACGTCAAGTCGCCGTTGCTTTGCCAAACTCTAATCTCGTATTTATTTGTTGCCGATACTCGTATAGCGGCAAGCTGGCTGTCGTGTGCTCTGCGGGAGAACATTTTTACACCGCCGCCACCCACAGAGTCGGTCAGCCTTAGGGTAACGCCCCTACTGTGAGTGCCGGAAACGTACACGGTTATAAAGTCGGAAAGCATAGCGTCCGTATCACTATCCGAAACGTTGTCTTCACCGTAAAGAGTGTGGCCGTTAAAGTCAAACTCTACGTTGTTGCCCAGAATGGATACCGAGATCATAGAGGTAGCGGATCTGTTGACGCTTCCGGCGGACATAGAAAGGTCCTTCATAAGCACCATTTTGTAGCTCTCATAGGAATACTTGGGCAGGTTTTCAAAAGCCGCCTCAAACTCCTCCCAACTGTTTATTTCGATTATCCCGTCAAATTCTGTCTCCGCTTCTGCAGAAGCAGCCACAAAAGGGATGGCGCTTATGACCATAAGCATACAAAGCAGTAAGGATATAAATTTTCTCATCACATAATCCTCCATATCTTATATAAATACGTATGCATTATAACACATTTTTTAATAATGTCACTACCCTTTTGCAAATAAAAGGGTGGGAATATACCGAGAAGAGTGGGGGGAGGGGTGGGAATACAAAATCACCCCGCAAAAGAAAGACCGCCCGCTTAGGTAAGCGGGCGGGATAAACGGTGTATTATTTCTTTTAAAACTCGGTAATAAGCTTAGCGTCGTACTTAAGAATCTGCGCTGCGTCAAGGCTGTTAACTACGCCGTCGCCGTTAACGTCGGCAGCCACAAGAGCGTCGCCTTCAAGGGTAATAAGCTTAGCGTCGTGCTTGAGGGTTTGTGCGGCGTCAAGGCTGTTTATAGCACCGTCGCCGTTTACGTCACCGATAAGAATGTCGGAAGGCTCTTCCTCGGAGCTGTCATCGCTTGTTTCTTCATCGGATGTTTCGTAATCGTCATCGCTTGTTTCTTCATCGGACGTTTCGGAGCTTTCCTCACTTGTTTCTTCATCGGGTTTGGGTATCTCGTTAACCGACAAGAGTATAGCGCCTGCGTTTGCGTTGCCGTATGCACCTACCGCATAGGCGTACAGAGTATAAGCGGTCATAGCCACGTCAGCGTTGGTGATGGTAAGGGTTGCTACGCCGTCATTAAGACCTGTTTCGAAGGTAGACTCGGGGAACGCCGCCTTCAGATCATCAAGGTCATACATTATACCGTTACCGTCCTCGTCATAGCTTTCAAAGCCCCAATCGGCTTCAATCATATCGGGGGAGGTAAAGGTGAAGCTAAGGGTTTCGCCCTCGGTGCAGCTATCGCCTTTAAGCATCTCGGTTACAGCGGGGATTTCGACCAGCAGCGTGAAGGGCACTGTGTTGTCCATACTGAAGGCTACATTGCCCAGTGCATTTTCTACGGAATAGCCTACGCTGTATTTGCCGCTTATGCTTTCGGGAACGTTCTTGAAGGTCACAACCGCACGGTAAACGCCGCCGAAAAGCTTAAATCCTGCTTCGTAGTCAATGCCTTTTTCTGCCTTGAACTCATCAAGGGTATAGAACTTGGTGGTACTGCCACTTCTGTACACTACGGTCCAGTCCACCCTTTCAAACATATCGCCCCAAAGATAGAAGGTAGCGTCACCGTCTGCATAGTATCCGTATGAATAGAAGTTTTCTACCTGAGGAATATCACCGAAGGTTAAAGTTATGGTTTGGCTGGTTGTCGTAGAGCCGTCTGTACCCGTAAGGACGCAACGCACCTTGGAGGTGGAAAGCATATCACTCACAATGAAAAATGCTCTGCTTTGATAGCCTGCCAGACGGATCTTGCCGTTTTCCATAAGCGTTGCCGCTATATCATCGGTAATGGATATCCAGCCGCCGCCACTTAACTCTATCTGCCACTGATAAGCCGCTACGTTTTCCGCTTCGATTACAGCACCGCCCAGTTCGCCCACGCCTACCTTAAGGCTTTCGGGCTGGGTTATGATGTTTGCGGGGGCGGAAGCCTCGGTAACGTTGACGGTGTAACGTCTGGTAAATTTAAACTCTTGTCTTGCAACGAATATCTTATACTCTGCCAAGACTTCAAACCCGTTGGGGTAGTCTTCGGCTTTAACGGTCTTTTCGTAGCTTTGTTTGCCTTCCAGATTGCATCTGTAATCTGTCCACTCGGTTTCGCCCTTTGCTCTTACGTAAAAAAATCCGATATATGTCGAGTAGTTAACGTGATCCTTAACAAAATCGCTTAATTTGAAACTAACGCCAAAGGTTTCGGACTTGTCGATGGGGCAGTGAAGCACAGTGTTGTAACCTATTTTAGATGCGGGTGAAAACTCAAGACCCAGCATATCCTCGTTCATAACTAAAATCTGTGCAGCGTTGTGCAGGTCCTCAAAGCTAGCCTCTGTAACGTCTATAAACGTATTGTCACGAGTCAAAATAGCGGTGGCGCTTAAGTTTTTTATCATCCTAATAGCTTGGTATTCGGCAAGCTTGCAAAAACCGATTGATGAGATTATCGAAGAATCGGAAACGGGGGGATAATAAGCAAAGGTATGACCGATAAAGCCTATACCGCCAATAAACAAACCGCCGTGAATTTCGGGGATGATCTGGTTATCCAACGTTCCGGTATATTCGTTGATATTGTCTACGCCCTCGTCAAAGTGGTGGACGGAGTAGCCGGGGGAGTTGAAATAACCGCCGTTTATTACCAAGGATAGCCAATCGTCGTAGGTGTTACCGTATCTGGTGGTACCGAAAGCGCTAAGCTCTCTCGTGCAATGGTCAACGCTATCATCAACGTAACCGCTGCCCTTTGCTTCAAAATCGCCGTCGTTTATAACGGTGTGAATATTGTGGGCTATAAAGGTGCCTCTATAGTTAATGCCACGTTTTAAGGTGCTGCCGCCGGATTTTTGGGTTGAAGTTTCAAGGGTGTAGTTACCGCCGTCTATTATAAGCTTGTTGTGGTTTTCGTCAATATATTCCGTGCGGCCGTCAACCTTATAGGTATCCTCGGTCGTTACAAATACGGCAGCAATTTCGGAGTCTTTGTTTCTGGGAGAAACCATACTGATACCGCCGCCGCCTACGGAGTCCGTAAAACGCAGGGTAGAGCCGGTGTTCAGGTCGTAGTTGCTAACTCGAATTTCTATAAAGTTGGAGGTGGTGTTGGAGATATCGTCAACACAGGAGAGGGTGTGGCCGTTAAAGTCAAACTCTACGTTGTTTCCCTTTATCCACACGCTTATCCAAGAGTACCTGTACTGTACGGGTGTACGGTCAACGGTGTTAAGAGCAAGGTCTTCCATCAGCACCATTTTGTAGTTGCCAAAGGCGTATTCGGGCAGGTTTTCAAAAGCCGCCTCAAACTCCGCCCAATTGTTTATCTCGATTATTCCGTCGAGTGCTGTCTCGGGGGTTTCTCCCGCAGATGCACTCACAAAAGGTATTGCGCTTATGACCATAAGCACACAAAGCAGTAAGGATATAAATTTTTTCATCACATAATCCTCCGATTCTTAAAAAAATCCGTTTACATTGTAGCACACCGTTTTTATAATGTCGCCACACTTTCCCAAATAAAAGGGTGGGTATACTGCCGAAAAGGGGTGGGGTAAAGTGTGGGAAAAAACAAAGCATAAAAAGTTCTCAAGAAAGTAACGGGTTCCTTGGGAACTTAAACAATACCCCACCCGCCTGTGTAGGTAAGCGGGTGGGGAAAAGTTTCGTATTTTTGTATTAACTTAGTCGGTAAAGTTATCAAAGTAGCCCTGTACAAGAACAACGGGTGTGCCCTTGTCACCGCTACCGGAAGTCAGGTCGCAAAGGGAGCCGATAAGGTCGGTAAGCTGTCTGGGCGTGGTACCTTGGGAAGCCATATTGCCCACAAGGTTTGCTTTTTTAGCCTTTATGCTTTCGGAAATAGCGTTCTTCAGTGCCTCGCCGCTAAGGTCTTTATAGTCGTTATCTGCAAGGTACTTAAGCTTAAGCTCGTTGGGTGTACCCACAAGACCGCTTGTAAAGGCGGGAGATACAACGGGGTCAGCCAGCTCCCAAATCTTGCCCTGAGGATCCTTAAATGCGCCGTCGCCGTAAACCATAACCTCTACGTGCTTGCCTGTAGCCTTAAGCACTCTCGCCTGTATATCCTCAACAAGGTCGGTGCATTCTCTGGGGAACAGCTTAATAGTGTCCTCGGTTGCTTTGTTAGAGCCAAGCAGACCGTACTTAGCGTTGTAGCCGCTGCCGTTAACGGATGCATTAAGAATACCGTCAAGACTGCAAACGACCTTTGCGCCTTTTTCAAGGAGTATACGCTTTGTTCTCACACGTGTATGTATATCGCAGTTGATAATGCAGTCCGCATAGTCGAGGATGGCGGCAGGACGGTTGGCAAAAACAACTTCAACCTCTGCACCTGCATCCTTAACGATGCTTGCGTAATAGTCAACATAGTCAATGCCCGTAAACTCGTGCACGGGGTTGCCGAACAGTTCACGGTATTTCTCAAGAGAAAGTACATCGCTGTAAGGGTTAACGCCTGCTTCGTCCAGTGCATCATAGCTGAGCAGTGCGTTACCAACCTCGTCACTGGGGTAGCTGAGCATAAGAACAACCTTCTTACAACCCATAGCGATACCCTTAAGGCATATAGCAAAACGGTTACGGGACAAAATAGGGAATATAACGCCAACCGTGCCGCCGCCAAGCTTTGCCTTAACGTCCTCGGCAATTGCTTCAACGCCTGCATAGTTGCCCTGTGCCCTTGCAACAATGGATTCGGTTATGGAAATAACATCTCTGTCGCGTATGGCAAAGCCCTCGGCTTCAGCCGCCTCAAGCACGCTTCCGGTAACTATCTCCGCCAAATTGTCCCCTGCTCTTATAATAGGGCAACGGATACCTCTTGAACAAGTGCCTACTTTTCTTTCCATAAAAAACACCTTCATCCTTTAAATGTTATCGGGAAACAACCTATCCCCAATACAGTACTATTATACATTCAATGCCTGCTCCTTGCAAGTAAAATTTTACAAAAATTATCATAAAATTTTGTGCTTGAAGCAGGCATTTTTTGTTTTTTTGGTATATTTACAGGGAGTTGTCGCCTATAAGTCGCAAAAATTCCGCCTCGTCAATAACAGGCACCCCAAGACTTTGGGCTTTTGTAAGCTTGCTGCCTGCGTCGGTGCCGCACAGCACGTAGCTTGTCTTTTTGGATACCGATGATGCGGCGTTACCGCCGTGCTTGCGTATCAGCGCTTCCGCCTCACTGCGTTTAAGGTGGGGGAGTGTGCCCGTAACCACCACGGTAAGCCCCTCGAGAGCTGTACCTTTTTCCTCTTGCTGTTCCTCAACTTTAAGTCCGGCTGCAGTAAGCCGTTCTATCAACGTATGGTTTTGGGGTACGGCAAAATATTCTCTTATGCATTTTGCTGTAATAAGCCCTATGTCATTAAGCGCCACAAGACTTTCCTCATCCGCTTCTGCCAGTGCCTTAAGGCTCCTGAAACGCTCAGCCAAGGCAATTGCGCCCTTTTCGCCTATCTGCCTTATACCAAGCGCACTTATCAGGCTTGCAAGGGGTGCGTTTTTGGATTTGTTTACAGAGTCCAAAAGCCGCCTTGCGCTCTTCTCGCCGAAACGCTCAAGGGCGGATATCTGTTCTTCTTCAAGGGAATACAGGTCGGCGGCACTCTTGACGAACCCTTGCTCTATAAGGGTTCTAAGCACACTCTCACCCAAGTTATCTATACCCATACAGCTTGCAAAATGAAGCAAGGTGCGGTGTAGCTGTGCAGGACAGTCCGTATTCGTGCAACGTACCGCAACGCCGCCTTCGTCCCTGCTGACAGGCCCGCCGCAGGAGGGGCACAGTATGGGCATGGTGAAAGGCACGCTGTCGGCAGGCCGTTTTTCGGGCAGTATGCGCACCACCTCGGGTATTATGTCGCCTGCCTTGCGTATAACTACGCTGTCGCCTATGCGTATATCCTTACCTGTTATATAATCTATATTGTGAAGTGTGGCACGGGATACGGTAGAGCCTGCCACCTTCACGCTTTTAAGCACGGCATTGGGAGTAAGCACCCCTGTACGCCCTACCTGTATTGCAATATCCTCAAGCACCGTCTCTGCTTCCTCGGGCGGATATTTGTATGCCGCCGCCCATTTTGGAAGATTGGAAAGCTCACCTATTTCTTCTCTCAAGGGGATGCTGTCGATTTTTATTGCCGCCCCGTCTATATCATAGGGAAGGGAAGGCCTAAGCTCAGAGATATGCTCAACCGCCTTTATAACTTGGTTTGTGCCGCGGCAAAGCTCTCTTACGGGGCTTACCTTAAATCCAAGCTCTTCCAAATACTCAAGCCTTGCTTTGTGACTGTTTGGCAGTTCCTCACTGCATTCCTCAAGACTAAACACAAAAATACTAAGCTTTCGTGCCGCACATAGGGCACTGTCCAACTGACGCAAGGAGCCGGCCGCCGCATTCCTCGGGTTGGCAAAGGGTGTTTCGCCCTTCTCTTCACGCTCTCCGTTAAGGGCGGCAAACACTGACTTGGGCATATACACCTCGCCACGGACCAAAAGCCGCTTAATGGGACGGTTTAGCTTAAGAGGCAGGTCTTTTATGGTGCGCACATTGAAGGTCACGTCCTCACCGTAACTGCCGTCACCTCTTGTTGCGCCAAGGACAAGCACTCCGTCCTCGTAGGTCAACAGCACGCTAAGTCCGTCTATCTTGCATTCCACCACATACTCTGCGTCAGGCGCAGTCTTATCCACAAACGCCGCCAGCTCCTCTATGGAAAAAACGTCGGAAAGGCTACCCATAGTCACGGGATGACGCACCTTTTCAAAGCGCTCCGCCACCGCACCGCCCACACGTCCCGTAGGGGAGGCAGGGGAGGCAAGGGAAGGGTTTTCCTCCTCAAGGCGCTTAAGCTCTGCAAACATCATATCATATTCACGGTCGCTTATTTCGGGGCTGTCTTCTTCGTAGTATCTTTTAGAGTGGTACTCAAGCTGTTTTTCCAGCTCTCGCATCCGTTTCTCTACTTCGTGCATTTAATCGCCACCCAATCGTTTTCTTCGTCTGTACCCAAAAGCTTAAAGCCTGTTTTTTCAAGCAAAGCTTCAACCTCTGCTCTTCTGCCGCCGATAACGCCACTGCATACAAGGGTGCCGCCCTCAGCCAAAGAGCCGTAAAACATATCTGCCATACACTTTATAACATCGGCAACTATGTTTGCAAGTATTAAAGAGTATTCCCCGTCAAACACGGTTTTAGCCAGCTTTTCATCGGTAATAACGTTGCCGCAGTATACCTTACAACTGTCCGCAACCTTGTTTACCCCAAGATTTTCCTCGGCAATAGTTGCCGCAACGCTGTCTATATCCACAAGTACGGTCTCTGCTGCGCCGCATTTTGCCGCCGCTATACCAAGTATGCCGCTGCCGCAACCCATATCCAAAACACGCTTGCCTTCAACGTCTATGTGCTCCAAAGCTCTAAGGCAAAGGGCGGTGGTCTCGTGCTGACCTGTGCCGAATGAGGATGCAGGGTCTATCTCCAATACTATTCTTCCGTCAGGCTCGCATTCCTCCCAAGTGGGCTTAACTATAAACTTTTCACCGATGGGTAGCGGATGAAAGTACTGACGCCAGCCGTCAGCCCAGTCGCCGTCATCAACGGTGGTCTCTTCTATGTGCAGTCTGCCGAAACCGTCGCCCTCAACAGCTTCAATGCCTTGCTTTATGCGTGCAAGCTGTGCCGTTCCCTGCTCATCCTGAGAGATGTAAACCTTAACCAAGGTTTCGCCCTCGGTCTTGTTAAGCAAACCTTCTTCTATGTAGTCGTAAGGCACGGTGTTATCGTTAAGCAAAGCTTCAAGGTCCGCAGGGTCTTCTACGGAATAACAGCTTATGCCTGCGGCGGTTATAATTCCGCCTATTATTTCGCTTCCAAGTGTGTTTGTATATACTGTAAGTTCGGTAAATTTCATACTTTTGCCGCCTTTCTTCTGTATCGTCTTATAAATGGCTTTTCGCCTATGCGCTTAAGCTTAAAAAACAATGTCTCCTTGGGCTGTATGGGCTCTACCAAAAAACAGGGCAGCTTCATACGGCGTGCCGCAAGGCAGTCGGTAAATATCTGGTCGCCCACAAACGCCGCCTTCCCCTTGTTTTTCGACTGTGCAAGGCACGCTTCTATCCCCTTGATGCCGGGCTTGCCTGCCTTGTGTACGGCAAACAGTCCAAGGTCTTTGTTAAAAATCTCAACACGTTCTTTTTCGTTGTTGGAAACAAGCATTACCTCTATTCCCGCCGCCTGCAAGCTACGAATGTAGCTTATAGCCCTCTCATCCGGACTTGGCTTGTCATAGGGCGCTATGGTGTTGTCAATGTCAAAGACCACACGGTCAATGCCTTTTTTTGTAAAGAACTCCGCAGGGTAGGCGCTTATGTCTTTTTCCATCCTGTCGGGTGTGAATTTATCAAGCCAGCTGATATTAACCTACCTCCGCTTCTACTCTTAAGTATTCTTCAAGTGTAAGTCCGCTTTCGTATATGTTAGTGGCGTGTTCTATGCCCACAAAGCGGAAATGCCAAGGCTCCCACATATATCCCGTAATATCCTGCTTCCCTTGGGGGAACCTGAGAATAAAGCCAAACCTGTGTGCGTTTGCCGCCATCCACTTTGCCGCTTCCGTACTGCCAAAAGTCTGGCTTGCCGCGGGCAGATTGTGCATATCGGCGCAAAGCCCTGTGTGATGCTCGCTTGTGCCGGGGTATGCCGAGTATACCGATGCCGCCGCCTCTGCACTTGCCTTGTCCTTGCCCGATGCCATCTCTTGGGACACGTAGTAGTTAAACAAAGACTCCTGCTTTGCAATACTGCGGTATCCGCTGGTTATTGTAACGTCGCCGTGACCGTAGTATGCAGCTTCCTTCAAAAAGGCGTTAAGCGCAACCTCTGCGGTGTATACCATCTTTTCAGGGGCACGGTCGCCGCGGGTCTTTCTTATATCAACTAAGTTTTCGGGCACAAAATCGGCAGGCAGCTTATTTTCTTTGTTTACAAGTAACAGATATTCTCCGTTTGCTCCTGCGTTTATGCACTTTATCTCTTCGTCGCTAAGCTCTATGGCGTAATCATCTATTACGGGCTTGTCAATGATAATCTCGCTTTCGGGGGCAGAGCTTACGGGTGGGTCAACAACGATCTCGCTTTCGGGTTCAGAGCTGTCCGGCTCAGACACAGAAACGCTCTCGCTTTCCGTAACGGAACTGTCAGGCACGGAAACAGCTTCGCTGTTATCATCGGGCATTTCGCTTGCGCTTTCCTGTGCAGATACATCGCTTTTGTCCTCGGTGCTTGTGTGGTTTTCGGGCTTGGATGCGGCACTTTCTTCGCCTTCCATAGGAATATTTCCGCAAGCGGTACAGGCAAGCAAAGATAAAGCAACTAATATAAGTAATATTTTTTTCATAAATTTACCTCACTTTATGCACATCATAACAAGTTATTATACCACATCTTACCGCAGATTACAACAACAAAATAAAAGCGCAGGGGCTGTTTCTTCCCCTTGCAAAGAAAAAACAGCCCCTACGCCTTTAATATGTGTTTAGTTGCAGCAGCAGCAAACAATTACTATTGCAATCAGAATGATAATCCAACAACTCTGATTACCGAAAAAAGAGTCAAAGCAGCTCATTGTCTTTCCTCCCTTCTGCTACAGTTTATGTCGGGCATCTTTTTCCTGTTACATAAAACTTGTATTGCAAGGGAAGACACTTTTTGCTATAATAAAACCGAGGTGAGCCTATGCGGTACAATAACATAACAAAAGGCATATTCCACAGCCGCCCAAACAGATTTATCGCCAAGGTGTATGTTGACGGAGCTTTGCAAACCGTCCACGTAAAAAATACGGGCAGGTGCAAAGAGCTTCTTACAGAGGGCTGTACCGTATTTTTGGAAAAAGCGGACAGTCCCGCCCGCAAAACCCTTTACGACCTTGTTGCGGTAATAAAGCGTGATGGGTCAGGAGTGGAAAAGTATATAAATATGGACTCCCAAGCGCCTAACGAGATGGCGGCGGAGTGGCTTCCCAAAAGCGGACTGTTTCCCGAAGGGACGGTGTTCCGCAGAGAAGTGAGGCATGGCGCTTCACGCTTTGATTTTTGTGCCGTTTGCGGAGATGCACTTACATACATTGAGGTTAAAGGCGTGACCTTGGAAAGGGACGGCACAGCCTATTTCCCCGATGCACCTACCGAAAGGGGAGTTAAGCATCTAAAAGAGCTTGCAGAGCTTTCCGAAAGCGGAACATCTGCGGTTGTGCTTTTTGTGGTGCAAATGAATGGCGTACAGCTTCTTCGCCCTAACCGAGCAACTCATCCTGCGTTTGCCGACGCTTTGGCAGAGGCGGAGAGGGCAGGAGTAAAAGTCTACGCTGTGGATTGCAAGGTGTGCGAAGGCGTGGCGGAAATAGACGGCTTCTTGCCCGTAGAGATATAAAAGCAGTATAAGTGCTGTCCGCACTTATACTGCTTTTGCTATATCCCCAGTATTCTCTTTGCGTTATCACCCAAAATGTCGTTTTTCTCTGTTTCGGTCAAGGGCAAGGCTTGTATGCGCTTTATCTCTTCGCCTGCATTGCTCCAGGGTGCGTCCGAGCCGAAGAGTATGTTACTGCTGCCTATGGCTTTTACCAAGCGCATAAACTGTTCGTCACCGTATTCGTCAAAGCCCATAGATGTGTCAAGATATATCCCTGTACCTGCTAAAAGCTCCTCCGTCTGCTCCCACTCGTAGGCGCCGCCCATATGTGCCGCAACGATTGTTCCGC
Source organism: Oscillospiraceae bacterium (assembly GCA_015064945.1). GTDB lineage: Bacteria > Bacillota > Clostridia > Oscillospirales > CAG-382 > SIG636. The sequence goes on from SVRF01000024.1 coordinate 27,037, forward strand.
CGCCAAGCTCATCCATTATATGTCTGAATGCTTTTGGCCCGCTTCTGAAAGGTGGCTGATACGCTATATCAAAACCCGCATGGAATAAGAGTATAAGCCCTTTGCTTAAAGCGTAATCGTAGATTTTAAGCATTTCCGGGGTATCTACAGTAAAATCTTGGTATTCGGGGTGGAACTTAAGCCCCTTAAGACCCAAGGAGCACACAAAATCAATATCACCTTTTGGGTCGTCGCTGTGGGGATATATACCGCCAAAGGATATAATATTCCCTTCGTTTATGCTCTCGGCCCATTTGTTAAGACTTTCTGTCTGCTTGTGCTTGGTAATAACGGGCTGTACCACCGATATATCAACGCCAAAGCTTTGCATATTTGCTTTAAGTCCGTCCACCGTGCCGTTATGGCAGGGAGGATATTTACCGCCTGCGCTTTCAACAAGCCCCGCTATGGCTCTGGGTGCCAAGCTGTCGGGGAAGGCGTGGGTATGGAAATCTATAATCATATCGCACCTCTCTTGTAATTTTACCTTGTCATTTTACACCCGCAGGGTGGGCTTGTCAAACTTTTTTTAAAAAAATTCATTTTAGGTATTGACAAATAAGAAAAAACAAGTATAATGTAAATGTTCGCTGTTGCGGACAATAGAGATTTGATATGCGGCTGTGGCGGAACAGGCAGACGCGCACGTTTGAGGGGCGTGTGGGAGACCGTATGGGTTCAAGTCCCATCAGCCGCACCAACAAAAAGGACTTTCTTAAAGAAAGTCCTTTTTTGGCTAAATTGAAACACTGTGATAATGCAATCAAAAAGGGAACAGTTTATTCTTAGAAAGCTTTGGGAGTTGAGGCGTCCCATATTCTCTTCATTGGCTGCGCTTATGATTTTGCTGTGCGCCTTGCATTTGATTTTCGGTAAGTTGCCTGATAAGATAAGCGTTTTGTGTTTTGCCGCAGTAGCCTTTCTTATAACTTTCGTTTTTATGGCTTTTGCATTTGAATATTTTGCTTTACGTTCTGAAAAGTTTGCCAATTTTGCGAAGACGTTTTTCTTAATTATGGGGGCGATAACAATGGTTGTTGATGTTATTAACTTTTTTACCGCATTCCCTAACGGCTTGTCTCCTTCCATAGGCGGCATGGCAGGGCTTTTGGCAGGCGTGGTCTTTGCATCAAAGCCTGCTGAAAAATAGTATAACATAAAAAGGAGAATGTTATGTCCTTCAAAATAAAAAGAAGAATACTAACGGCGTTTACGCTTTTACTTGTAATCGCTGTAATATTCTTCCATGAATTCTTTTTCGGCACCCATACGGGCTTGACGGTTTTTATAGCCGTAATGCTTGTGTTTACGGTAATGGCGTTGTTATGGTGGCACTGTCCCCATTGCCGTACAGGCCTTGGCAGGCGTGTTTTGTGGGTAAAATATTGCCCAAGCTGCGGTAAAGAGCTTAACGATTAAAAGAAGCTCTCAATACAAATCTTCAGCCCTATAATTATAAGAATAACACCTCCGAGGATAGATGCTTTGCAGGCAAGCCCTGTGCCGAAGCGTTTACCTATGGCAATGCCGGGCAAGCAGATGGCAAAGGTAACGGCGGCGATAATAAGCGTTGCGCCTAAAGCTTCACCGATAGTGTAGTTGGGGATGGTAAAGCCCACAGACAGCGCATCGATAGATGTAGCCACGCCCTGCAGAAGCACGGCGGAGATGCCAACCTTGGTAAGTGCACAGCCGTTTTCGCTGTTTTTAACACCCTCGGCGATGGATTTTGCACCGATGGCGAAAAGCAAAAGCAAAGCCACCCACGGAATATAAGGCTCTATAACATTAAAAAGACTTGCGGCGGTATGCACGCACAGCCAGCCCAGCATAGGCATTAGCCACTGAAAAAAGGAGAAGCAAAGGGTAATACCCATCATTTTGCCTTTTTTCATTCTCGGCTCGCTAAGTCCGTCTGCTAATGAGACAGAAAAGGCATCCATTGCCAAGCCTGCTCCTATAAGAGCACTGTCTATAACAAATTCCGTCAAGAATATCATTCCTTTTAAATATTTACGTGTGGCATTATATCAGCAACTGTGCTATATGTCAAGTTTATGCTATATGTATAAGTAATTTTATCAAATAAAAATAAAATTTTTTAAAATTTCCTATTGCAAAAAGTAAAAAGATGTGTTATTATAGCAGAGTTAAAAGATTTAAATTAATTTTAGGAGGTGAGTCGCTTGCCTAACATTAAGTCAGCAAAAAAGAGAGTTAAGGTAACCGCTACCAAGACTTTGCGTAACAAGATGGTTAAATCTGCCCTTAAGACTTCTATCAAAAAGTATGAGGCTGCTCTTGCAGACGGTAACAAAGAACTTGCCGCTGCTACCTATAAGGAAGCTGTTGCTATGATCGACAAGTCCGTTACTAAGGGTATTATGCACAAGAACACTGCTGCAAGACGCAAGAGCCGTTACACTCGTTTGCTTAACGGTATAGCTTAAGTTTGACAAGTAAGCAAAAATCCGCGGTACGCCGTGGATTTTTTGTTTTGTCGGGATCCCCAATAAGTCGTAAGACTTTTTGGGGGTGGTTTGTCGGGGTCCCCAATAAGTCGTAAGACTTTTTGGGGGATTTTTTGCTTTAAAAGCCTTTACTTTGTGTTTGTAATATGATAAGATATATGTCAATTACTAAAGCGTTAGAAGGTTATATATGAAATTTTGCAGAATAATATGTTTTGTTTTAGCGTTGTTTGTTATGACAAGCCTTTGTGTCTTTGCCGAGGAAAGCGCTGAGGTGTCGGAAGAAGCCCCTTCTGTCAGCGGCTATGCCATCTCCTACGGCTACAAGCCCCTTCAGGCATCAAACGGTGTTAACGCCGCAAACTACGTAAAAGGGCCTACCCCTCCCACGGAATATGTGGCGGCAGGCGGTAGCCATACGGTGGCGGAAAACAGCTATACCTTCCGTGACTATGTGTTTGTGGGTTGGTCCTGTAACGGTAAGCTTTATAAGCCGGGCGAGGTTATTTATAACGTACAAAGCAGTATGACCCTTATTGCTACTTGGGGGCGCTGTGCCGTTGACGGTATGACGGTTATCGGCGTGCTCAGCTACGGTGACGAAGCGGAAAATGTTGCTGTGGGCAGTACAACCACTCTTAAAAGCGGAACTTGGAAAACAGATGACGGTAAGATCATAAGCGGTGAAAAGCTGTTCCTTATGTCTTTCACCAACGTAAGTCTTGAAAAGTACTCTGCCGAGAGTGAAAGCTTTAAGGTGAGCTATAACGGCAACGGCACAAACGAAGGTATACAATGCGATTTTCGCGTTGCTGCAGGCGAAGACTTTAAGGTGGATGACTGCTTCGGCAAGCGTGACGGCTATAAATTTATAGGCTGGGAGGACGCAGAAGGCCGCATCTATCTGGCAGGTGATACCTGCACCGTAAACAGCGATACGGTGCTTACCGCAAAATGGCAGGAAAGCAGTAAGCCTGCACCTGATTACTGTTCCGTAAGCCTTTCCGCAGGTGAGGGCGGCAGTATCACTCCCGAGGGTAAAACTACCGTTTTAAAGGGTGATACGGTTGAGTTCAGCGTTGCCGCCGAAAAGGGATACAAGCTTTCTTCCGTAATATGCGACGGGGAAGAGCTTGGCACGGGCGGCACCTACATAAAAACAGTTAATGCCGATATGGTTATAAAAGCGTCGTTTGTGTACGTTGGGGGGGATGAGCCCTCTGAAGACTCTGAATTTGAGGAAAGTGTTGAGGAAATAACAAGCGAATCTAAGGCAGAGACGAGTACCGAGGAGTTTTCTTCTGCGGAAGCGGCAGATAAACCTGATGACGACAAAGCGCCGAGGGGCGGCGACGATAAAAAGACAAATACCTATGTGTTACTTTTGTGCTTGCTGTTTATAGTGGCAGGCGGTTGGTTTGTTGCCGTTTCTATGCTGAATAAAAAGAAAAAGAAAAAGCGTGCAAAGCGCAGATAATAAAAAACAGTACGGCTACAAGCCGTACTCAGACCGCTGACAAAGGCACAGACCACGAAAAAAGAAAAATATAATTACACACAAAGATGAAAAGTCAGGGGCTCATCCCTGACTTTTCTGCATTATATTGTATTTTTTCGTTCAAAACGAACCTCGGCTCACAGTACCTATGTACAGTTTTCGGGGTCCCCGTTGCGAACGAA
>SVRF01000067.1 GCA_015064945.1 Oscillospiraceae bacterium
GAGGGGCTTGCTGTAGCCGACGTTAACGGTGACGGTACGGTTAACAGTCTTGACGCAGCGCAGATACTTAAGTACGACGCAAAGCTTATTACAGAGTTTTAATCTCCTTTCTTAAACCCAATAACAACGAAAGGCTTTTCGGCATACGCCGAAAAGCCTTTCGTTGTCGTGGTGCCCAAGAAGTCGTTATCCTTCTTGGGGTGATTTATTGCTAAAGCATAGTGATTTGCCCTACATAAAATTGATGTGTTTTTGCCTGTAATTCTATGTTTTAGGCGGCGTATTTCTCTTGCTTTATTTATAGGGTGTTATAGAAATCTAATCAAACAGCAAATCGTACTGTGGGAAACAATAAAGATAGTAATCGCACTCGTCGCAACAACACTCATATTCCGGATGCTCTCCGTTACCCAAGCATTCAACACCCTGCGGTGATGGAATTAGCAGTGTGCCTGTAATATCTAATATTTGTTTTTTGCTCATATTTTTACCTCACAAAAAAAGCACACCCCGAAGGATGTGCCGAAAAAGTGCCCCCCTCGGTTTCGTTACCACACTACACCGATGAATATCTGCATAGAGAGACAAAGAGAACACCTTTTGCCAAGGTAGTATCCCTCTATGCAAATTTATAATTCATCTCATTAAAATGTAGTGTGGTATACTATTATGATAACATAAACTGCATAAAAAGTAAAGCCAATTTAAAAATATGTGTAAAATTTTCACCGAAGTTTTTTGAAAAAGTATAATGTTATGGTTTTTCGGCAAATCACCCCATAAAGCCTGTCGGCTTTACGAGGACTACGACAAAAAGAGCACCCACCCCAATGGGTGGATGCCCTTAAAAAGCTTTTGGTTACGCAATTTATTTAAAATAACGGTTAAGCAATCCTTCAAACGCCTTACCGTGGCGAGCCTCATCACGTGCCATTTCGTGTACGGTGTCGTGGATTGCATCAAGGTTCAGCTCTTTTGCCATCTTTGCCAGCTCGAACTTGCCCATTGTTGCGCCGTTTTCTGCGGCAACACGCATTTCAAGGTTCTTCTTGGTAGAGTCTGTAAGCTCTTCACCCAACAGCTCTGCAAACTTTGCGGCGTGTTCTGCTTCTTCATAAGCTGCCTTTTCCCAATAAAGGCCTATTTCGGGATAACCCTCACGGTGGGCAACTCTTGCCATTGCAAGATACATACCTACCTCAGAGCACTCGCCCATAAAGTTGGCACGCAGGCCTTCCTTAATAGCTTCGGGAGCGTCCTTAGCTACGCCGAGAATATGTTCAGCAGCCCAAGACATCTTGTCTGCAACAACTTCTTCAAACTTGTCATCACCTGTTACGCGGCAACGGGGGCACTGTTCGGGGATATGGTCACCTGTGATGATCTCACCGCATACTTTACATCTGTACTGTTTCATTTTTAAATTCCTCCAAAATAAAGTTTATTTTAATTTTTCAATAAGCTGTTCTGTGGATATCGCTTCGTTTGTCATATCGGCTATTGAAAGCGCCTCCAAACGGATGGTTATAAGGCTGTTGATATAAGCAAACACGTTATGAAAGCGACATTTGCTTTTGTCGGGGCTGTTGGCACAGTTGTGATCGTCGCACAGACAATGGCGGATGGCAATTTTGCCGTCTATAGCTTCGATAACCGCCTTTAGGCTAAGCTCTTTTGCAGCCACAGCCAAGCTGTAGCCCCCTGCCACCCCTCGGGTGGACTTTACTATCCCTTTAAGGGTAAGCTTGCGCAATATCTTCATGGCAAATCGGTGGGGAACCGCCACCGCCTCAGCTATTGCAGGTGCACCTGCCGGCTTTGTGCTTTGGGCAAGCACGCTTGTTATACGCAGTGCATAGTCCGCTTCTTGGGTAATTTTCATAAGCCCTCCAAAAACAATACCGTTTTGGTGTGGTTTTATTATACAACGGCGACCTCCCTTTGTCAATATCTTTTTTAAAAAAATAAAAATATTTTTTCCTTGACAAAGGGGCAAAGGCTATGATAAAATAAAATCCACGGGGCATTAGCGCAGCTGGGAGCGCACAACACTGGCAGTGTTGGGGTCACGGGTTCGAGTCCCGTATGCTCCACCAAACAGTGAAAATCCGAACCTTTATCCTGTAGGATAAGGGTTCGGATTTTTAGTTATGCTTTGATAAATGATAATGCTTGATTTTTGTATGATCGGTTGCTCAAATAGTTAGTGGTTGCGGGAGGAATCCTGCCGCCTTTTTGTCAAGGAAAGCCCGTCGCCTTTTTTCAACATGATGAAGCGCGGAGTTTCCGCGCCTTTCCGGTTTGTTATAATCGCTGTTGTTAAGCAGTTGGGGGCGTGCCTTTCTTGAGATGTTCGGGTGTACCGTCTGGGTAGTACAGGCATAATTCTTCATCGCTGATAAACTCATAGGTCATGACCGTTGACCCCAATGTAATGGTAGTTTCGTCCGCTGTCCAAACATCTCTTCCCGTCTCCTCATTATTGTTAATGAGCGAAAACAGACCGTTTTCATAGAAAATGTATTGAGTTACCCAAAATAATTCTTCGCCATTGTATATGGTTTTGTACCACGAGGAAAGAAGGCGAGGGTCATAACTTACGATCTCTTCCTCGGAAGAGCCTTCAGAGGAGTCATCTTCTACGGGGGTAGATTCGGTGGTATCATCTTCCACGGGGGTAGATTCGGTGGTATCGTCTTCCACGGGGGTAGATTCGGTGGTATCGTCTTCCACGGGGGTAGATTCGGTGGTATCGTCTTCCACGGGGGTAGATTCGGTGGTATCATCTTCAGAGGGGCCTTCGGGGGGTGTTCCGTAGTATCCGTAGTAGTCTAAGCAAAGCTGAATATATGCCTCAAGGGAGAAATTGGAGTTGGGGAATTCGCTTATAAGTTTTGCATCGTACTTAAGAATAAGCGCTGCGTCCAAGCTGTTAACTATTCCGTCACCGCTGGCGTCACAAAGCATAAGCTGAAGAGGAGTAAGATCTGTGATAAGCTTTGCATCGTATTTAAGGATAAGCGCCGCATCAAGACTGTTGAGTATGCCGTCACCGTTGCCGTCACCAATGTAAATGTATTCGGTTTTGGTGGCGCCGCATTGAGTGCAGGTGAACAAAACTGTACCGGGCTGTGCGGCTGTGGGTGCGGAAGTAACCTCGGGCACACCCCAAACATGTGCAAGGGTGAAGTTTACGGTTTCAACACTGCTGGTCTCGCCTGCATCGTCCACCGCCCAAACGCTTATTGTGTGGGAAGAGCCGCATTCAAAGGCAGAGAGGGGGATAGAGAAGGGGGTGCGTTCGTCGTTTATTGTTATGTTTTCAATTACCTTTTCTTCGCCGCCGTCAATGGTGTAATAAAGATTAACAGTGCCAAGATTGGGGTCTTCAATAAAGCCGTCAAGGGTAGCGCCTATGTCGTCAAGGGTATCTTCTATGACAACAGCTGGACCTTGGTTTATACCAACTTCCATAAGCACATAAAAGCTTACGCTCTCTCCTGCGGCAATGGTGCGGTTGGTCCAGCTCCAGCATATAGCGCTGTCGCCGTCGTCATAAATAGCATCATCGGCGCTGTCGTTAAACATATCGATAAAGTAGGTACCGCTCCAGGGGCCTATCCAAAGACTGTCAACACCGCCGGCCGCGCCGTCAACAACAAACATACAACCGTCATCGGAAACAAGCTTTGCGCCAAGACCGCCGGGCAAAACCTTAAGAGTTGCGCTATCGTCACCGTTAACCTGTACGTCAGAGGTGGTCGAAAGCGAAAAAGTCTTTGCAGAAGAGGTGGGGTTCGTTACGGTATAGCTGATCTTTACATAGTTACCGCCGCCCGCATAACTGTTTTCCAGCTTAAGCTTAAGCCCACCTATGGTCTGCTCCAAAGCACCTGCAGTGTCGTAGGACATTGCCCGCAATGCCGCTTCAAGGTCATAATCACCCTCTGCGTCTATAAGTGCCTGATATTCCGCATAAGCGGCATTGTATGCTTCGTCATAAACAGACCACTCAATCTCGCCGTTTTGATACTGTTCATAAAGGTCTGCCGTCGCTTGTTCTGCGTAAGTAGATGCGTATATAGCGCCGTAGTACAGCACACCGTCCATTTTGCCGTTGGCACCGTCCACATTCATAAAGGTGTGGTAGCCGTAGTTTGAAAAGGTACTGCCTATAAGCTGTTCGCCGTAGCCTAAGTCTACATAGCCCTTTACATCAAAGCCGTACATATCCTGGGGCCCGGCGCCTTCATAAAAAGCATCGGACATGTCTGCCTTTGCCAACAGCTTAATGTTGCCGTTGTCCGCATCCCCAAGGGCGGACGTGCTGACTGCACAAAGGCTTACAAGCATAAAAACTGATAAAAGAATTGCCACTAATTTTTTCATAAGAACATCCTCCATAGTAAATCATTGTAAGTTATACGCAAATTTAAATAATTGCATAAATTGTATTGTATGTCACCATAATGGAATATCAATTTTTGCTTTGTTTTCCTCCGTTTCTGCTAATTTTTTGTCGGTCGGGTTTTTTAATACGATAGGTTCTCAACCATATCGGAAAAAGCTACTTCTAAAATGCAATCATAGTCATAATAGTTGGAGATAGCATAGACGCCGTCCTTTTTAAGGCAACAACGATAGCCGTCCTCGCCGTCGCTTTCCCATTCCACCTCCCAACCAAGGTCTTTAAGCTGGGTTGCATAGTCTATAGCGTCCTGATTGGTAGCGCAGTGGTAATTAAACCATGCAGCATAGTGTTCAGCAGGGAGCTTGTCACTGCTAAGGTTAAAATCAACATCTTCATAGCCGTTGGTGAAGTCCTGAATGGTGTAGGATTTGTTGTAGTCGCTTTCTGTCATACCACACTGAGGCAAGGGGATGCCATCGATAGACTTGGGAAGAGCAAACAAAGAATCCGTTGCGCTTACGCTAACGGAGTATTCGTAGTTCTCCTCGCTGATAGAATCGCGAACGAATATCTCCATAAACCAGCCGTTGCCAAAATAGTTGTAATAGGTCCACTCGCCCTCTTCGGTGATGCCGCCATTCATCCCTTTGGCTTCTACTGCGGCGGTAAAGGCGTCGAGCTGTGCCTTGGTAGCATAAAAGAAAACACCATATTCACGGTAGTCTTCTTTC